>DATLHE010000336.1:0-13034 GCA_035540335.1 Thermomicrobiales bacterium
ACCGCCGCGCTGGCCGCTGGCGCGGGCAGGACCTGGATGTTGACGAGCAGCATCAGCAGGACGAGCACGGCGGTGATGGTGCGATGAGTGGCGAGGGACCCGGATGTCGGTGAGTGCTGGCGCGTGAAGCTCATGAATCGCGTCCTTCGCAAGAAACGGATGACGTGCGATGGGCTGTCACCTGGCCACGCGGAGCGTCCGCGGCCGGCATGGGGGTCCCAGTGACGCTGCACGCGGCGTAGATGGGGACGCCGCCCGTAGTGTCGAGAGAGGCAACGGTTCCGTCACGTGGCCCCGAACGGGCCGCGACTCCGGACTCGGTTCGGCCCCACGTGGACATCAACCGCTCTGGTAGGGGTCCCACGGATGCCACGGCGGCCGGGGGCACCATGGAGGAGCGCTGCCGCCGGGGCAGGAACCAGGGCGCGAGCTCGCCCGTGCGTGGCTCGTGCGGGCGCTCGGCGGTCATGAGCCAGTCTCGTTTCGATCGCGTCGGAACCGGCATGTGTCCGCTGGCGGGGAAGAGATGGCGGCGTCCGGTGCTCGTCGTGACTGGATCGACGGTAATGATGAGGGCGAGGGTGCCAGGATCATGGCTGCGATCTTTCCTTGCGCGCCGGTTGAGGTGCTTTTGTCCCGTTGGTGCCGGGCGCCGTATGCGACCCGACCCGTTCGTCCTCGGCGGATCCGAGGCGGCGGCGGGGGAGGCCGGGTCAAGGCCCAGTGGTCCTCCCGTGCCGTCGACGTCATGGATCACGGCTGTCGACGACTACCGCAACGGCGAGGTAGAGCTGGTGCGTCGTTGCACAGGTCCCTGGGATGAGGTCCCGGTCACTGTCGCCCGGAGGAGGGGTACCCCTCGCAGGAGACGAGTGTTGTAGCTACGCACAAACGGCGTGTATTGATGTGGTGTTCATGCTCCCTAGCACTAAGTACTATACGCCTAGGACTGAGTAGGGTCAACAGGTAGCCGGAAAGAATTCCCATCCACTCCAACGTCATAGCCACTTCCGCGTGTGCCTCAACCGTAAGTGGCCGGTGTGGCGCGGGGAAGAAGCGGCGTGCCGGGGCGCCGGGCGACACGGCAGGAGCTCACGCGTTCGCGTGAGCTCCTGCCGTGTCTATGGATGGTGACGGCGGGCGTCGTCAACCCGGCGCGCGTGCGACCGAGGTCATCAACCGGTGTTACGTGCCACCCGTTGACCCCTCCGGCGTGGGGCCGGGGTCGGCCGGCGTGGGCGATGGCTCGGGCGCCAGCGTGGGCTCAGCTGTCGGTTGGACGACCGGCGCCGCGGTGGGAGGCGGCGCTTCCGTCGCCGGGATCGTGGCCGGCACGGCTTCCGTCGGCGCCGGCGCCGGGGTGACCGGCGGGAGGAGGTCCAGCGGCTGGGCGACGCCGTCCGGCGCGGCCCAGACCTCGACCCCGGCGAGCGCGCCGACCGATCCCACGCCATCCGGATCGGTCAGCAGGATGCGCACATAACGTGCCTGGTAGCCGGCCGGGAGTTGGAGCCAGGTGTCCGGCGTCTGGTCCGCGAGGCGGAGGCCGGTCAGGTGGAACCAGGTCGTGCCGTCGACCGAGAGCTGGATCTCGACGTTGCCTGCCAGTGGCCCGGTCGGGAGCAGGCGCAGCTTGCCCAGCGGCACGATCTGCCCGAGGTCGAGCCCGGCCTCGCCCGGCGCTGGCGCGGTCCAGGCCGTCGCCGGGTCGGCGTCGGTGAGCCAGGTCCAGGGGTGAGCCGGGTCGGAGGACCAGCCCGCGGCCACCGGCATTGGGGTGGCCGCCGGCGGCGCGGTGGGGGCCGCTGTCTCGACCGGCTGCACCGGCACGCCGGTCGCGGCCGGCGTCACGGTCGTTGCGGGCACCGGCGTCGTCGTGGCGCCGCCGTTCAGCACGACATACTGCGCGCTGACATAGCCATCCTGGCCGGCGTAGCTGACCGGCAGCCAGTCGCCTTGTGGCGCGCCGCGCAGCGCCACGGTCGCACCCTCAGGGATGATCGCGAGGACCTCGCTGTCGGGGGACGGCGCGGTGCGCAGACGGACGCCGTCGCCGCCGGTGTTGGCGACGGTGCCGGTCTGCGGCGTGGCCGTTGTGGCCGTCGCAGTGGGCGATGGCGCCACGGTCGCCGAAGGTGTTGGAGTTGGGGCACTCGCCGGGGTGGTCGCGGCCACGGGCACGAGCGCCAGGCTCGTCTGGGCCGTGGCCGTGGGGCCGCTCGTCTGACTTGTCGTGGCGGCGGGCAGGAGCGACTGCTGCGCGGTTGTCGCGCTGGCAGATGTCGTCCCACCGCGGGTGATCACCAATTCTGGCTTGTTCGTCGCCGCCTCCCGGGTGTTGACGATCATGCCGTCGTTGTTCTCCGGCACGAGGACGAGCGTCACCGGGCCGCTGCCGTTGACGAGGCTGGTGACGTCGTACTCGATCCAGGTATTGATGCCGATCGCGCCGAAGTTGGGGCCGGAGGCGCCGACGGCGGGTCGGTTGTTCCAGGTGATCCCGGTTTCGGACCACGTCACGTCGCTGCTGCTGGCCACCGCCGGCGCGTCGACCGTGCCCGACGTGTTGTCGCGGACCCACAGGCGCAGCGTCGCCTTCGTGATCGGGTCGGTGCCGGCTGGCACCGTGAAGCGGATGTAGCTGACCTCCATTGGCTGGCTGTCCGCGCGCATCGAGTTCGCGGTGCCGGCGTTCGTATCGGGGAGGGCCTGCTGAACCATCGCGTCCGCGTCGGCGGGCACGGAGGTCGACCCGCTCGGTGCCTGGGTCGGCGCGACCGTCGCCGGTGTGGCCGTCGTCGGTGTGACCGTCGCCGGCGTGGCGGTGGTGACGGTCGGCGCCGTCGTGGCCGGGACCGTGGTTGCGGTTGCGGTCGGCGTCGCGCCGGACGCACCGCGGGTGATGACCAGCTCTGGCTTGTTGGTCGCGTTCTCCCGTGAGTTGACGACGATCCCGTTGGTGGATTCGGGCACCAGTATCAGCGTGATCGAACCGTTCGCGGTGACGAGGCTGGTGACGTCGTACTCGATCCAGGTGTTGAGGCCGACGGCGCCGAAGTTGGGCGCGTTCGGGCCGGGCGCCGCGTAGGCCGGCTTGGTGTTCCAGGTGA
The DNA here is from genome assembly GCA_035540335.1 of Thermomicrobiales bacterium. Lineage (GTDB taxonomy): Bacteria > Chloroflexota > Chloroflexia > Thermomicrobiales > UBA6265 > UBA6265. The sequence goes on from DATLHE010000336.1 coordinate 3,111, forward strand.
TCGTCGTCTCGCCCCACGTCACGTCGCTGCTCTTCACGATGGCCGGGGCGTTGTCGGTATCGGAGGTGCCGTCCCGCACCCAGAGGCGCAGCGTCGCCTTCGTGATCGGCGCCGGGTCGGCCGGGACGTCGAACCGAAGGTAGGTCTCCTCCGTCGGGCTGAGATCGGAGCGCAGGGTGGTCGCGGTGCCGAAGTTCGTCGTCGCGTTGACCGCCTCGACGCGGGCGTCGGCGACCGGGTTCAGGGTCGTTGTGCCACCCGGCGCCGTGGTCGCACTCGGCGAAGGCGAGGCTGGAACCGTCGTCGTGGTCGCGGTCGTGGTCGGGGACGGCGAAGGCGGCACGGTGGTTGAGGTTGCCGTCGGCGTCTCTGTCGTCGACCCGCCGAACAGCACGAGGCGCGGCGCGTTCGCCGTCTCGCGGGAGTCGAAGTCGGTGGCGTCGGTCGAGTCCGTGGCCAGGGCGAAGCTGTAGTCGCCGTTGCCGGTGACGATCGATGTGACGTCGTACTCGACCCAGGTGCCCGCGCCGACGGCACCGAGGTCGCCGAGCGCGGTCGTGCCGCGAGCCGGACGGGTGGCCCAGGTGATGGTGCCCTCCGCCCAGCCGTTCGGCGCCGTGTACAGCGCCGGGCCGTTGTTGGACTGGGCATTGGCGCCCGTGCCCACGAAGAGGCGGATCTTGGCGCTCGTCGGCGCGCCACTGTAGCCCGTGACCGAGAAGCGCAGGTAGGACTCAACGGTCGTGGCCGTGCCAGTATCAGGGGCGTCGGCGCGCAGCAGCGTCGAGGTGCCGTAGTTCGCTGTCGGGGTGGCTTCCTGGACCCGGGCGTCGGCCGCGGCGAGGAACTCGGTCGGGGTTCCCGTCGGGGTCGGCGATGGGATGACGGTCACCGTCGGGCTGGGCGACGGGGGCGGTGTCACGGTGGACCCGCCGGTGCCGCCGATCACGAGCTGTGGCCGATCGGTGGTGGACTCGCGGGTGTTGACGCTGAGCACGTTGGTCGACTGCGGGATGAGCGCTAGCGTGACCAATCCGTTGCCCCGGACCAGGCTCGTCACGTCGTACTCGATCCAGGTGCCGGTGGTCACCGCCCCGAGGTCGGGACCTGGCGTTCCGGTCGCGGGTTTGGTGTTCCAGGTGATCGTCGTCTCGCCCCACGTCACGTCGCTGCTGGAGGCGATGGCCGGGGCATCCACTGTGCCGTCCCGCACCCAGAGGCGCAACGTCGCCTTCGTGATCGGCTCGGCGGCGTTCTGGACGTTGAAGCGCAGGTAGCTCATCTCCTGCGGGCTGGTGCCGGCCCGCATCGAATTGATCTTGCCGCTGTTGCTGTCCGGGAGGGCCTGCTGCACCATCGCATCGGCGACCGGCTCGAAGGTGAGCAGCGGATCGGGATCGACCGTGCCGTCGCCGTTGTGGCAGCTGAACGAGGTGGAGTCGAGCACGGTGCCGGCCGTGCTGACGTATTGGGCCGATCCGCCGGTGGCGCCCAGGGAGAACTTCAGCGCGCCATCGGTGCGGGTCTGGGCCGCGACGCGGTTGTCGGACGTGCCGAAGCCCATCAGCTCATGTCCGCCGGCGCCCGCCACGAACTCGATCATGCCGACGGTCGAGATCTGCCCGCCGGCGTTGAGCGGCTTCCAGCGCTGGTAGTTGTGCTGGTGCCCGTTGAGCACGACGTCGACGCCGTTCAGCGCCATCAGCGACCAGATGTCTTGCATGTCGGGATCACCGGCTTGGACACTCAGGCCGTAGCGCGGATGATGGAAGTAGACGAGCGTGCAGGCAGTATTGGCGTTCGCCTGCAGATCCTGGCTGAGCCAGTTGTACTGGGCGGTGCCGGCCGCGGTTTGGCCGAACTGGGTGGTGGAATCCAACGCGATGAAGTGCCAGCCGCCGGAGTTGAAGCTGTAGTAGTGCTGGTTGGAGTTCCAGTAGTCCAGATAGCCCTTGAATTGGTCGCCGCCTCCTTCGTGGTTGCCGGGCACCGGGTTGGTGCGCGACTTGAGCGCACCGAGCGTGGGCTCGTAGTAGTTGGTGAACTCGGCGTACGTGCCGGCGTTGTAGACGTCTCCTAGATAGACGAAGAGGTCCGGGTTCATGCCCTTGATGAGATTGCCGACGTCCGTGGCGCCCTGCAGGCCGCCCGCGCCGTCGCCGACCGCGACGAGATTGAGCGGGGAGGCGCCGCTCGTCTTCGGCGTCCATGAGCCGTCGGTGCGGACGTCCGCGGTGACGCCGTTCTGGAACGTCATCATGATGCGGGCGTAGGTGGTCGTCGAGAATCCGTCGGCGAAATCGACGACGGCCTCGATGCGATAGAGGCCGTCCTTCCAGTGGGCGGTCGGGATCGCCAAGCCCCATGGGCTGGCGAAGTCGGTCAGCAGCGATGAGCGACCGGTCGAGGTCGACTTCGCATAATAGAAGCGGACCGACTTGACGGCCGGGAGCGCGCCGCTCGTCGCCGTCACGGTGAGGCTGGTATTCACGTCGCCGGCGTACGTCCCGGTGTCGCCGGGCGCCGTGAAGCAGACGTGCGCCACGTACGCGCCGCCCGTGGGCCCCTGATCGATGCAGGGCTGCGCGGTCGTCTGCGCATAAACCGTGGACGCCGGCAGGGTCTGGAGGTTCGTCGCCAGGAGCAGCACCATCAGCGCCGCGATGAGCCATCGGCTGTGACGATGGGCGAACAGGATCTGACGGGTCTGTGGATGGCGGCGGGCAGTGCTCATGGGACGAGTCCTCAGTGGGTGATCGACGAGTTGTGGTTCGACGGGAACCGGCGGGACCCGGTCGCCGGTCCGGACTCCGGTGGCGACATGGCCCGGCGCGCGACCTTGATGACGCTGAACATCATCAGTCCGCCCATCAGGCCGAGGAGCATGAAGATGCCGAGACGCGCGCTGCGGTCGACGGTGCCGGCGGGTTCGCTGGAGTCCCAGTCGAACACCTTGGCCTGCGGCACCGGCGTGGCGATCGCGGTTCCGGGCGTGCCGCTCGGGGGGCCGACATTGGCGCCGGCGACGGCGGTGGCCAGCGCGAGCTCGTCGCAATGCGACACGACCGTGGGCGCCGAACCGCCGAGCAGGTCCGCCAGGATATGCAGGTAGCGGTCGCCATATTCGCAGCTGGGCTCGACGTGCGAGTTCTCGCTGAACTCGTTCCAGCTGATCAGCCCGATCGCGTCGGGCCTGGAGCTCGCCGCCGTCTCCATCTGTGTGCGGAGCGTGTCGCCATCGTTGCGAGTTACCTCGCGCTCGCCGCCGAGGTGGCGGGCGTCGAAGCCGGGCGCGGCGGGCGCGAACCACAGGCCGCCGTGGTCGTGGACGGTCCGGCTCATGCGGTCGAGCTTGCCGGCATAGTCAGGGAAGGTGTTCGGGTCTACGGACGACCAGTAGTAGGCGTTGCCGTCGACGAGGTCGGCGATGCGCTCGTAGGCGTTCGGCTGCTTCTGCGAGGCCAGGATCCTCAGCGCGGCGCGGTGGTTCCTCGTGATGCGGCCGATCTGCGTGCGGTCGTACTCCCAAGTGCCGGACCAGATGACGATCGGCTTGCCGAACATGTCGAAGACGGGGTCCGTGCCGTAGGTTTCGGTGAAGTAATCGAGGTCGGCGTCGATCTTGTCCAGCGGCAGCGGATGCCGCCAGAAGTCGAGCCCCTCGTAGATGATCGAGAGCTTGAAATCCTCCTCGCGCGCGACCTTGACGAGGGTCGCGAGCCGGCCGCTGAGGGTCTCGGTGTTCTTCCAGCTGACGATGAAGCCGTCGATACCGCTCGCCTTGGCCCACTGCACGTGCAGGCGCATGATCGCCTCGTCGTCGCTGGCGTAGGGGCCGAGCAGCGGCAGGTCGAGCTTCGCCCGGTTCCAGGAGTCCGGTTGGAACCAAATGTAGTAGTAGGCGAGAACTGGCATCGACTGCAGCGACGTATTCGCGCCATGCGACGCCCCGGCCGACACCGGCGCGCTGCTCAGCATGCCCATGATGAGCAGCATCAGCAGGGCGGGCAGCACGCTGGAGATTCGGCGGGGCCTGGCGCGCGTCATGTCGTCGTCTCCCGTGATCGCAGCGCGACGAGGCTCGTGGCGAGACCCTTGAGAACCCGGAACGGCGTCAGGATCAGGAAGGGGCGGCCGATGATGAGCAGGCCCGAGACGGCCAGCACGCCCATCGAGAGCACCAGCGCGATGTCGAGATGGCTGATCACCTCCAGATCGACGATCTGGTCGCGCGAGACCATGATCGGGCGGGGCGGGGAGTAGCCGGCGCCCACCACGCTCACCTGGTACTCGCCGCGCGGCAGGCGGGGGACCACCACCTCGCCGTGCGCGTCGAGGTTGAGTTGCTGGGTGCTGCCGTCCGCCGCCTCGATGACGATCTCCTTGCCGAGCGGGGATCCGAAGAAGGCATCCGAGGCGCGGAACTTGACGCCATAGAAGAGCAGCGAGATCTGCCAGTGCCGGGTGGACTCGAAGGTGGTCCGCTGCTGCGCGCGGTGGACGACGTTGGCGCCGTCGATGATGACCTGGTCCACCACGTAGGTGATCGGCTTGTTGAAGAGACCCTCCGGCGTCGTGATGACCGTCGAGGTCAGCAGCACGGGGGCCTTGAGCTGATCGCCGGTCAGCGTCACGATGTCGCCCGTTGTGCTCTTGATGACGAGCGAGTCGATCGACGAGTTCTCGACCGGGTGGCCCTGCATGTCGACGAACGAGAATGTCACTGGGTCGCTGACGCGGAAGGTGGCGTAGACATCGCGCGTGCGCTCGCTGATCCAGCCGCGCCACTGGGAGAAGGTCGCCTTGGAGCCGCTGGCGTTGAACGCCTCGTGCACCTCGATGCGGCGGCGGAGGTCGGTCGACCACCGCTTGACCTTGATCCGGACGACCCCCTCGTCATTCGAGACGAACGTCTCGCCGTCGAGCGTGTAGGTGATGCCCGCCCAGGCCGGGATCGCCCGGATCGTCAACGTGCCGGACACCGGGTCCGCCGGGCGGTTTGCCGGGATGAAGTTCTCGTCGACGCGGATGTCGTCGAAGGCGATATCGAAGCGTCGACCTGCGGTGTTGTCGCCGATCTGGATGATCTTCATGCCACCGTCGCCCAGCCAGGCGTGCTGGCGCATGCTGGTCATCTCCATCTGGTCGACCCAGACGCGGACGCGGGGGTTGTCGGTCGTGTTGTCGGCGAAGATCTGGATGTCGTGCCAGGTGTCCATCTCGAGCGCGGCCGTGCTCGTCGAGGTGATCCCCGTGGCGCCGGTCTCGAACGAGAGCTGTCCGCCCGGTTCGACGCGCAGCGCGAGGAAGGAGCGGTTCGGGCTCGGGCGCAGGTTGAGGAGCGTGACGGGGCGATCGCCGACGTCCAGGATCTGTACCCGCATGCGGATGAAGAACCGCGAGTAGGTCTGGTCCAGCGTCTTGATGCCGTAGACCGGCGCCCCACCCTTGTTGGTCAGGCGCGCCGAGAACAGCCCGTCGGCGACGACATCGGTCTGCACGTGGAACGCATGCTGCTTGCTCCAGAGGCTGCTGTCTCCATAGGCCTCGAAGTCGTCGCTGAAGATGAGCGGATTGGTCTCGGAGATGTCCGGCGTCGTGGACTGCGCCTCGCTCGCGGCGGGCGCGGCGGGCGCGCTGGGAGCGGCGGCCGTGGCGCGCGACACCGGCACCATGCCGAGGCCGAGCACGACGAGGAGGACGAGCGCCAGCAGGCGCCGGGCGGTGGTCGGCGTTGGCAGGTGGCGGGTCATCGGCGGCGCTCCTTGCGCAGGCGATCGGTGAGGAACGACCCGGCGATGACGACCCCGGCCGAGACGATCGCGATGCTGTACGACAGGTGGATGCCTGAGCGCTTGGGAATGACGAGCGCCTTGGTCTCGCGGCTCATGGAGAGCAGCGCCGGCGGGCGCGGGGACTGCTCGAAGTCCAGCCCGGTGGCGATGCTGATGGCGTTGGCGTCTCGCGTCGAGAGCGGCGGCAGCGACCAGTTGTCCTCGATGAACTTCAGGATAGACGTAAAGTCGTGCGTCTCCGAGTCGATGTAGCCCTTCTTCGCGTAGGGACTGATGAGCTGCGCGGGCGTACGGAAGCCGTAGCCGAAGTCGTCGACCTGCGGCGGCGGCACATGGTCGTACCAGCCGCCCCAGTCGTCGTACGCCCACTGGAAGACCGACGTGTCCCAGGCGTCGCTCATCATCAGGGCGTTGACCATCTGCTTGAGCATGCGCTCGCTGGCGAGCAGGCTGCTCGGCGGGTGGCCGCTGGATCCGATCGTGACGACGTACGAGACGGCCGGCAGCTCGTTGTTCTCCAGATCCGTGAAGTACTGGTCGAGGTCAACGATGTTGTCGGCGAGCGCCGGATCGTCGAGAAAGCGGTCGAAGTTCAATACCGGCGCCCAGTTGACCTGAGCGTAGGTGCCGCTGCCGCCGACCCCACGATCGCGGAAGGTCCGCGCCGGGTCGTAATTCTCGATGTAGAACTTCCAGGAGACACCGCTGGCCTCGAGGGCATCGAAGATGGTGGGGAGATCGCCCCAGCCCTTTTCGGGGATCGCGTAGTCCTGGTAGTCGGTGACGCCCGCCGTACCGGTCACCCAGAACATGCGGTTGGCCACGCTGCCGGCGCTGGCCGACGTGAAGAAGTGGTCGAACAGCACGTATTCCTCGGCGGCGTTATACGAGAAGGGGATGTCCGATTCGGTGTAGTGGCCCATCGCCAGCTGGCCGTCCTCGCCGCGCTGGCGGAAGGCGTTCAGGAAGCCGTCGTTCTGGCCGTCGTTGTACTGGTTCAGGAAGGTGTCGTGCGAGTGGTCGAAGTCGGCGCCGTTGTTGGTGGTCGCGAAAGGCTTGACGCACGTCGCCGGGTCAGGATTCTCCGGGTCGATCTCCATGCAGACGCCCTTGGGGATGCCATTGGCGCCGGGGTAGACCCCGAACAGCGAATCGAAGCTGTGGTTCGACTGCATGACCGTGACGAGGTGCTTGATCGGCGTGTTCGTGTCCAACTGCAGCGCCGCATCGGCGCTCTTCGCAGTTGTGGGGATGGGCAGCGCGAGCGCTCCCAGCAGTGAGAGCACCATGCCGAGCACGAGCGCGGTGGATGGGTGGTGAGAAGCGCGGCCGGCCGTCATGGGGTCACCTCGTAGATGATGATGATCGGTTCATTCGTCTTCGTACCATCTGGTCCGTTGACCGGGATGCTGTAGCTGAAGATCTCCTTGGCGTGGTATTTGTCCTTGTATTTGTTGAACGTATTGGTGAAGAACTCGGTCCGGCTCGCCGTGAACGAGTCCCAGACCATGTACTGGACGTCGCCATAGCGGAGGCTGGCGTCCGGGTTGGTGAGCGGCTCGTACGACGGGTTGCGGTGCAGCGGGTTGGTGCTGACCGACAGGCCGTACGCCTTGCGATGCCCGTAGAACTGGATCAGGTTCGCCATCGAGGGGCCGATCGTGACGAAGACGGCGTCCTGGGGGATGTTCACCTGGATCCAGTCGCCCGTCTCTCGCACGCCGGGGATGCCGCCGGCGCCGGCCATGCGCGAGGTCGCCTGCTGGTCGCTGGCGTCATGCCAGGAGGGCAGGAGCAGTGAGCAGGTGACGACGATGATCGCGGCCATGTTCAGCCACGGCAGGCCGGTGCGGAACCGGTGCGTCCACTGCGGCCGCCATTGGGTGAGCGTGCGGGCGGCGAGGATGGCGATCGCCGGGGCGACCGGCAGCAGGTATTGGAAGCCCTTGACCGGCCAGATCTGGAAGACGATCGTCGGGATGATGATCCAGGAGAGCAGGAGCGTCTCGCGCCAAGTCCGTCGCGAGCGCAGCACGAACAATCCGGTGATGGCCGCGGCGAGCACCAGCCAGCCGATCGCCGGGGGCACGACGGTCGGGAAGAAGTCCCACGTGTGGTTCGAGCGGCGGAGCAGCTGCCAGACGAGGTAGCTGCGCGCGGTGTCGCTGCGCCCAGCGAGCGCGATCGAGACCGGGAACATGAAGATCGGGACCATCATGCAGACGCCGGCCAGGATGAGCGGCTTGATCCGCACCGGGATCTCGGGGCAGAGGGCCAGGAACGCGAACGCGGCCGTCGCCAGCACGAAGCCGGTTTCCTTGGTGAGGAAGGTGAGGCCGAGCGCGGCGCCGACGCCCATCAGGTAGAGCGCGCGGCCGGTGTTCGCGTAGCGCACCAGCAGCAACAGGGTGAGCGTCGTGCAGAAGGTCAGCGGACCGTCGAGCAGCACCTGGCGGGTGACGACGACGTGATAGGGCATCACCGCCATCAGCGTCGCGGCGATCACGCCGGTCCACTGTCCATAGAGCTCCGCCCCGACGCGGTAGACGAGGAAGATGGTGGCCAGCCCGATCAGCGCCACCAGTGACCGGCCGATGATGTCGTGCACGCCCGCGACGGAGTAGACCAGCGACAGGAGGTACTGGAAGACCATCGGGTGGGCGCGGAAGATCGGGAAGAACTGGCTGAGCGCGGGGTCGCCGGCGAGCGCCGCGGCCTGTCCGGTGTAGACGGCCTCGTCGCTGTTGTAGCCGAGGGCGTTGATATTCCAGAACCGGAGCACCGCCCCGACGCCCAGGGAGAGGGCGAGGACGGTGCTGGCAACGGACATGCCGCGGATGTGGGTGGTCTCGACCGGTTCGGCGACCTGCACGGGGTCCGCGGTGGGGGCCCGGAGCGAGCGGTCGGCCGACGGGTTGAGCGGGCTGTCAAGCACGGCATGTCCTTGCTGCATACGACGAACGCGACGGTGGCGACGGCGAGGCTAGTCGCTGGCGGCCTCCAGGCCGATGGTGCCGGGCATCCACGCGCGGGCGCGCTCTTCGGCGCTGGCGATGAAGTCCGGGATCATCTGGAACCAGTTGCGGGTCTCGCTGCGCATCACGATCGAGGGGCAGCGTTGCATCGCCGAGGCGACGATCCGGCGCTCTTCCTTGCGGAGATCGCGGTCGTGCGTGTGGTAGAGGTACTCCTTGATGTCGTCGTAGGGCGGGAAGCCATAGGAGTCCTCGCAGTTGGCGAGCAGCATCTCAACGGCCTCGGAGTGCGTGAGGTCGTAGCTGCGGGAGTCGCCGCGCTCGATCACGACCATGCCCGTCAGCATGGCGGAGGGGGCCACCTCGGCATGCGGCACGAGCCGCTGGACGTGGTACTTCGGCGGCGGTACCACCCATTGCACGATCGCGTTGGTGGTGGCCATGGGCAGCTTGAACCGCGTCAGGAAGAGGCCGAACCAGCGGCCGGACTTGGAGTGCAGGCGGCTCTGGAAGAAGAGCGTGAAACGCTCCATGGGCGTCAGCAGCGGGGTGTTGACCGCGTGCAGCGTGTGCCGGCTGATCGTCAGCGGCTTCGGATAGGGCAGCACCGTGCCGTCCTCCTGCACCAGCGTCAGGTCGTCGGAGAGGAAGGCATAGTCCGGGTGCGCGTCCAGGGTCTTGAGGACGGTGGTCGTCTTGCCGGTATCGGTGCGGGCCGTGATCAGGAACGCCTGGCCGTTGACCGAGAGGCAGGCGCCATGGACCAACGCGTAGCCACGCTCCACGAACGCCCAGCGCAGCACCGGCTCGACCGCGTTCGTGTACAGCACGTGCGGCGAGTGGCGCAGGAACGGCGAGGCCACGATCTCGATCGTCTCACCGAGCGTGAGCCGGATCGCGAACCCCCGCTGGCCCGGGCTCTCCATGTAGGTGACGGTGCGGACGCCGGGCGCCGGGATCAGTGTGCCGCCCTCGTCCACTGCGCCGAGACGGACGCGGATGGTGGGGGTGCTCACCGGGACATCGATCCGGAACGCTTCCAGCTCGGGCAGCGCCACGTCGGAGACGACGCTGAGGATGTTGTGGACGTCGTAGGAGTGGGTCTTCTTGGTCATGATGCGGCCTCGTGCTCCTGTGAGATCACCGGGCTGTCT
>DATLHE010000337.1:0-4378 GCA_035540335.1 Thermomicrobiales bacterium
ATCATCAGCCCCCAGCTCGGCATCGGCGGAATCACCCCAAGCCCCAGGAAGCTGATCCCCGCCTCATACAGGATCGCCCCCGGGATCCCCAGCGTCGACGCCACGACCACCGGCGCGATCGTGTTCGGCAGGATGTGCTTCGTCAGGATGCGACGATCGCTCGCCCCGGCGCTCCGCGCCGCCTCGACGAACTCCCGCTGCTTCAGCGACATCGCCCCCGCGCGAACGATCCGCGCCACCGTCAGCCACCCGATCAGCCCGAGCCCGATGTAGACGCCGATCAGCCCGCCCGTTCGCGTGTCCAGCCGCGCCACCCCGGCCAGCCGGCCGCTCTGCTCCGACCCCAGCGCGAGCTGCCCGCGCAGGAAGGTCATGATCACGATCACGAACAGCAGGTTCGGCAGCGCATACAGCACATCCACGATGCGCATGATCACCGTGTCGGGCAGGCCTCCGAAGTACCCCGCGATCGCGCCCATCGGCATCCCGATGACCAGGATCACGATCTGCACGACGAATCCAACCGTGATCGAGACCCGGGCGCCAAATACCAGCCGCGCCATCACGTCGCGCCCGAGCTGATCCGTGCCCATCGGGTGCGCCCAGCTCGGCCCCTGCGTCACCAGCGCGTAGTCCTGCTTCGCGTAGTTATAGGGCACGAGCAACGGCCCGAAGATCGCGACCAGTATCAGGAATCCAATGAACCAGAGCGAGACCAGCGCCAGCTTGTTTCTGCGCAGCCGCCGGAACGCGCCCTTCCACAGCCCCTCGATCTCCTGGGCCCGGCGCTCGCCGCCACGATCGGCGAGCGTCCCGCTCACCATCGGCCCCTCGTTCCGTCCCGCGCTGTCAGCGACCGAGCTCGCCGCCATCTGATGTGTCCTTCCAAACTATCGAGTTCCGAATCCGGCCGATCAGCGCTGGCGTCCATGGTCGTAGGAACCGTACCCCGTAGGGTGCCGGCCCGATGGCCCGCAGGGCCATATATTGCGAACGGGACATGCGATGCCCGTCCACGACTGAATTAGTTGGTCATGCGCGGGTCAAGCAGCGGATAGATGAGATCCACGATCAGGTTCATGATCGTGATCACGAACCCGAAGAGCAGGACGGTCCCCAGCACCACCGGATAATCGCGCGACGAGATCGAGTCCACGAAGTACCGCCCCATGCCCGGCACCCCGCAGATCACCTCGACGAAGAATGAGCCGGTGATGATGTCGGCGAACACTACGCCCCCGACCGTGACCACCGGCAGCAGCGCGTTGCGCAACGCGTGCCGGACGATCACGGCCCGCTTCCGGAGGCCCTTCGCCCGCGCCGTCCGCACGTAGTCCGACGACAGCACGTCCAGCAGGCTCGCCCGCGTGTACCTCGCCAAGATCGCGCTCGGGAAGAAGGAGAGCGCCAGCGCCGGGATGATGATCTTCGTGGAGGCGATGCCGTCCCAGCCGTTCGTCGGCACCAGCCCCAGCCAGCTCGCCAGCAGCAAGACGAGCAGCGACGCGACCACATACGACGGCGTCGAGATGCCCACGATGGCGAGGAAGCTGGAGATGTAGTCGACCGACGAGTTGTGCCGCACCGCGCCGAGCGTGCCCAGCGTGAGGCCGGCCACGACCGCGATCACCATCGCCACCAGCCCCAGTTGGAGCGAGACGGGAAAGGTGTCCTGGATGATGTCGCTGACGGTCCGCGACCGGCTGGAGAACGACGGCCCGAAATCCCCCTGCAGCACGTTCCCCAGATAGCTGACGTATTGCTTCCACAGCGGATCATCGAGCCCGTACGCCGCGTTCAGCCGCTCGAGCACGGCCTTCGGCATCGGCTTGTCCTGGTTCGACCATGGCCCGCCCGGCGTCGCGTGGATGAGGAAGAACGTCACCGTGTAGATCGCCAGCATGGTGGGGATGATCAGCAGGATGCGGCGGATGACATACGCGGATCGACTCACGGATACGTCCAATCATTCCTTGATTGCGGGTGGAGAGAGTTTGGCCCTCTCCACCGGAGCATTCTGTGTCATGTCGTACGGTCGGCCCTGCCCCTGCGGGCGCTCCTGCGGGCGCCCCTGCGGGCCGCAGACGCGGGCGGTGGCCGACCGTACCAATCCCCGAGTCCCGGCCTAGTGCGCCTCGAGCTTCACGTACCGCAGATGCGTGTAGGCCAGGATCGGCTGCATGTGCAGGTTCTTCACATACGGCTTCACCGCGACGAACGCGATACCCCGGTAGACCGGGATGTAGATCGCGTCATGCACGAGGATCTCCTCGGCCTGGCGGTAGAGCTCGGCGCGCTTCTGCGCATCGGGCTCCGACACCGCCTCGGCGCAGATCTTGTCGTACTCCTCGTTCACCCAGCTCGTGTAGTAGTGGTCCGACTGGCTCACGAAGTTCTGGTTGTGCCAGTTCGACGGATCGGCGAAGTCCGACCCCCACGTGCCGTACTTCGTGTTGAACGGCTGGTCCTTGCGGGACGCGTTGTAGTCGGAGTAGGTCGCCCCGTCCACCGGGTTCAGCTTCACCTTGAAGCCCAGCACCTCGGGGATGCGCTGCTCGATGTACTCCGCCACCAGCTTGACCGTCGAGTCGATCCGGTAGGAGTACTCCAGCTCCAGGTTGGAGACGTCGACGCCGCTGGCCTCCAGGGCCGCCTTCGCCGCCTCCTCGCCGACCGGGTTCGTCGCATCCGGATTGTTCCCGGGGATGTCCGCCGGCAGCACGTTGAACGCCGGCGCCGCCTCGCCCTTGAGGATGTTCTTGGCGATCGTCTCCCGGTCGAGCGCCGCGTACAGCGCCCGGCGGAAGTCGGCGTTGTCCGTCGGTGCCGTCTTCGCGTCGCAGGTGATCATGCGGCAGTTCGACTGCTGGAAGGTATGGATGTTGGCCTTCGCGGCCTCGTCCGCCAGCGCCCGCTCCAGGTCCGGGCCGCTCGGCGACGCGATATCCAGCTCATCGTTCTCGAACGAGACGTACTCCTGCGTCGAGTCGTCGGGGAAGATCGTGTACTCGCCGCGCGTGATCGTCGGCGCCTCGCCGTAGTAGTGCTCGTTGAGCTCCAGCACGATGTTCTGGTCGTGGTTCCACTCGGTCATCTTGTAGGGGCCGTTGGAGACAATGTTCTCCGCCTCGACCCACTGGTCGCCCTTGTCGTCGATCACCGCCTTCGGCACCGGCGCGTACGTCCATGTGCTGGTCAGCAGCGGGAAGAACGGGCAGGCGGTCTCCATATCGACCACGAGCGTGGTGTCATCGGTCGCCGTTACCCCGAGCTCGTTGAAGTCCATCGGGTTCTCTTCCGAGTCGATGGCCAACGCGTTCTTGATCGGGTGCATCGCCGGGCGATAGAGGCTCAGCGTCTCGGGATCGAGCACGCGCTTCCACGAGTACTCGAAATCGTGCGCCGTGATCGGCTCGCCGTTCGACCACTTCAGGTCCGGACGGATCTTGAAGGTGTACTGCGTCGCGTCGGCGTTGGCCTCCCAGCTCTCGGCGCTCCGCGGCACCACCTCGCCGGTCGCCATGTCGACGCCGGTCAGGCCGTCGAAGATGTTGAAGAAGATGGCCAGCTCGTCGTACCCGGTGCTGACGCCGGGATCCATCGACCGCGGCTCGGAGATCGCCAGCCGGAGCACCTGCTCCTCGGCGAGATCGCCGCTGATATCCTCGATGTGCAGACCGGCCGGCGCTCCGCCCTCCTGCGAGGCCTCCGGCGAGGCGCTCTGCCCCGCCACCGCCCGCGGGAAGACATACGCCAGCCCCGCCGCGCCGCCGACCGCGAGCGCCCGCTGCATCAGCGTCCGCCGGCTCGAGCGACTCTCGAAGGCATCGTCCATCAGATGGTTCAGCTCCGCGCGCAGGTTGTGATCAAGGCTCATCGAACGTCCTCCATGAGGCCCCCCAAGGTGGGAGCACGACAACGTCATCCTGAGAGGCGACCAACCGGACGCCCAGACCCTTGTTTCCCGGGGCGACCTTGCCCCGCTGACTGGAATGGCGAAATCCTAGCAAGTGCCGCGCCTTCTGTCGAATTCCCCGAAACACCATGAAGCGCCCGTTCCCAGCGGAAAGGGCTGTCATGTCGCGTCGAGTCTCGCACCTCTGGTTAGGGGCCGGTCGCCGACTCCGGCATGCCCGTCGCCACGAGACCGTCATTCTGAGCACAGCGAAGAATCCCCGTGCGAAGCACGTCAACGGCGCGCAGCGCCTCCGTCCCGACCACAAGAAGAACCCCGGGCACATGGCCCGGGGTAACACCGAATGTTGGGTATAGGGGCAGATTCTTATGTCTGCCCTCCCGCGCGGCACGCTACCGCACGTGCGCTCAATCCGCCGCGACCTTCTCCGTCTTCGCCGCCTCGGCGAACTGCGTCCGGTAC
>DATLHE010000338.1:0-5559 GCA_035540335.1 Thermomicrobiales bacterium
CGCGACCGCGACATCCGTCACGAGCTTGAGATCCACCAGGCCACGCCCGGTCGCGGGCTCGGCAACCGCCGACAGGGCGTTGAGCACCTGCTCCCGCGTAATGACTGCGGAACCATTCTCCGTCATCGACGTGCCTGAACCTTTCCTGGAATGACTCCCGGGCACCGCCACGCCTCCGCGCGCGGCCCGGCATCCGAACGACGTTCTGTCAATCATTGTACTTCCGGCGTCGACCCGGACCCGCCATGACGCACTTCGCCATTGGCAATCGTCGTAGCCGCGCACCCCGAAGGGTGTGCGCCCTCCGCCCCTCCCATCCCACGCGCCCCCGCACGGTCGGCCCTGCCCCTGCGGGCCGCAGCTGCGACCGGTGGCCGACCCCGCAACTGAGGCGCCCGTAGGGAAAGGCTCGCTTCGCTTCTCGCCCTGTGGGCTCGGCCGGGGGATTGACTGCGCTCCCCCCCCCCAAGCAGCCACCCACCGGATGCGCGTTCAATAGCCTGCCCTGAGCGAAGCACAGCGGCGTCGAATGGCCATGGCTCCGACTGTAGGGGACGACTTGGATGCGCTTCGGCGCCTTCGCGACCTGCCGCGTCATGCGCATCCAATGTCGTCCCGCCCTCGCCTCACCGCGCCGCTCCCGCACCGAAGACGCCCCCAACGCAAAACACCCCGGACCTTCTGGCCCGGGGTGCTCTTCACAATCCTCTCGTTGACGACAATCCTGCCCCTACGGCAGCACGATCGCGTCCTGCAGCGCCCGCCGCTCCTGCCGCTGCGACGTGTAATCGTCGTACGCCACGTCCTGCGTCAGGATCAGCACCGACTCGTCCTCGACGATGTACCGGCACGCCACGAAGAACGCCCGCTGCTCGCCCGCGTCCCCCGTGTACACGAAGTTCGCGTACGCGCCGTTCGCGTCGCTCCCCCGGAAGGGACCACCATCCGCGGTGCGGTCGATCTCCATGTCCTGCAGCGTCACCCCATCGATCACGTACCCGATGCAGCCCTCCAGGTCGCCCGCGTAGCTGTCCGTCGCCCAGAGCGTCACGTCGCTCACGCCGTTGCTGAGCATCAGCCGCTCGTCGTTGGCGTCCAGCTGCTCGTCCTCGACCGTCCAGCTCGACGGGATCTCCAGCGAGAACCCGAACGACGGGCTCGTGTACGTCGAGCCGGAGAGGCCGCTCTCCGGGGTCACGTCCTCGGGTGTCACATCTTCTGGCGTCGACTCCGGCGTCTCGTCGACCACCGGCGCCTCGCCGAACGCGATCGTGTCGGCGACGTCCAGCAGGTTGTCGAGATGATCGTTGTACTGATCCGGCGGCGCCGACCCGAAGATGATCACCACCGCGTCCTGATCCGGGATCGAGCGGCACTCGATGTAGTCCACCAGCTCGACCGGCTCGGCATTCTCGTCATCCGGATCGGTGTACGTCAGCCGGTAGACGCCGTAGGCGTAGTCCCTGCCCTCGTCGCGGATCGGCTCCCCGTCCGCGTTCTCGGCCGGCACCCAGTCGCTGATCGTCGGATCCTCGTTCTCGTAGTAGTCGCTCTCGCCGTCCAGGCAGGCCACCGGGTCGTCGCCATACCCGTCCCACGACCAGATGAACATCGAGCCCGTATCGGCCGTCAGCTGCAGCGCGTCCGACGTGTCGTCGGCCGACTCATACGACACCGTCCACAGGTCCTCGTCCCACTCGAAGGAGTAACCGTAGACCGGGCTGGTGTACGTGTTGCCCACGACGTTGGTCTCGGTGGCCTCCGCCGTCGCCTCCTCGGTCGCCTCTTCCGTGGGCTCCTCTGTCGCTTCTTCCGTCGGCGCTTCCGTGGCTTCCTCGGTGGCCTCTTCCGTGGGCTCCTCGGTCGCTTCTTCCGTCGGCACGAGATCCACCGGCGTCTCGGTCGCCTCCTCGGTGGCCTCTTCGGTCGGCACGCCGGCCGTGCCGAGCGACTCGCCGGCGAGGATCGGGCTGTCATTGATGAGCACCTGGTCCTGCACCGAGGCGAGCGCGTCGTCGAAGTTGCTCTCGCGGGCCGTCAGCACCAGCACGAGCACCGCGCCCTCGTCCTCCAGCGTGTGCCCCTCGATCAGGATGGTGCTGCGCCCGACCTGCAGGTCCGCCGTCGGCACGTCGCTCTCGAGATCCTCGCTCACGATGTCGTCGTCGCTGTCGATCTCGATGCCGATCCGCCGCTCCACGGCCTCGGCCGCGGTCACGTCGTCGCTCGACTGCCCGGAGATCCGCAGCGTCCCCGCGCCGCTCCGCAGCGTCAGCGTGTCGAAGCCGCCCTCATTGGACGTCACGTCCCGCGTGCGCGCGGTCCAGTCGTCCCCCCAGGCCACCGAATAGCCGAACTGGGGACTCTCGTAGCTGTTGTCCTGCCCCAGCCCCAGATCGTTCTGCGCGGCCGCCGGCCGCCCCAGCACCGGGAGCACCGTCAGCAGCAGGGCCACGAGCAGCCCGAATCCCGCGAATGGTCGCTGTCGCATGGTCCGCCTTTCTCAACAATTCCGCCCACGGCGACCGGTCGCGCCAGCCCGGACGGCCATCTGATGGAGAAACGCGAGACCGGCCCCCACGGTTCCCGGAACGCGCCGCCTAGGCGATCGGCTCGACGCCGGCCGGCGCCCTCGCCATCACCTCGTGGACGGTCGCGATCAGATCGTCGATGTCGAACGGCTTCAGCACCAGCCCAACGCCCTTCGCCGTCAGGTGCCCCTCCAGCTCCCGGACCATCTGGACCGCCGCCGTGCACACGATCACCGGGATGTTCTGCGTCCCGCGGTGCATCTTCATCTTCTGCAGCAGCTGCCACCCCTGCGCCTCGCCGCCGATCAGGAAGTCCAGGATCACGAGATCCGGCGTCGCCTCCTCGATCTCCTTCAAGTCGTGGAATGCGAACGAATACAGCGAGACCTCGAACCCCTCCTCCTCCAGAATGTCCCGGAAGAGCTCGAGGATCTCCTGCGTATCGTTCACCACCATCACGCGTGGTCTCTTCGTCATGCTCAATCCCTGCGAGGGGTCGAATGTCAGGCCGGACGGCATGTCCCATGCGCCAGTCTCGGGTGAACAGGAATATCGGGTGCTCCAGCGGCGGATGTGCGCCGCGTCGTGGGACAACGCGCACATTGTACGGTACGGGCATCCGCGCTCACCCCGTGGGCCGGCCACGCATCCCGGGCGCCACTCGGGTACTCTTTTCACCAACATCCACCGTGCCCACCCGCCAGGCCGGATCGGCGACACGCCGGGGCACGGGTCGACAGGAGCTTGCGTACATGCGTGGTGTTTTCCGTTTTCGCGGCCGCAGCAGGGACGGCCACGACAACAGCAAGATCATCCTCACCGACCGGCAGCACGAGCTGCTGGCCGCGGAATCCTCGCTGCTGTCCCGCCTCGCCGCGGCCCTGGACACCTTTCCCGCCACCGATGACGACCAGCAGGCCATCCGCCGCGCCGCCGATCAACTCGGCGAGCTCTTCCTGCTCGTCATCGTCGGCGAGTTCAACGCCGGCAAATCCGCCTTCATCAACGCCCTCATCGGCGACGACGTGATGCCCGAGGGCGTCACCCCCACCACCTCCGTCATCAACCTGCTCCGCTTCGGCGACGACGTCACCGAGACGATGCTCCCCGACGGCATCATCCAGCGCACCTTCCCGGCCGATTTCCTCGAAGAGATCACCGTCGTCGATACCCCCGGCACCAACGCCATCATCCGTGAGCACGAGGCCCTCACCCAGAGCTTCGTCCCTCGCTCCGATCTCGTCCTCTTCGTCACCTCCGCCGACCGCCCGTTCACCGAGAGCGAGCGCGAGTTCATGGCCCAGATCCGCGAGTGGGGCAAGAAGATCGTCATCATCCTCAACAAGATCGACCTCCTGCGCGACGATGCCTCCCGCGAGCAGGTCGTCACCTTCGTCCGCGACAGCATCCAGCGCCTCCTCGGCTTCACGCCCGAGGTCTTCCCCGTCTCCGCCCTCCTCGCCCAGCAGGCCAAGGCCCTCGGCGACCGCAACCCCGAGGAGCGCGACCGCCTCTGGGACGCCAGCCGCTTCGACGCGCTCGAGCGCTACGTCGTCGACACCCTCGACGAAGAGGGCCGCATCCGCCTCAAGCTCCTCAACCCCCTCGGCATCGCCGAGCACATCTCCGAGCGCTACCTCCAGGCCGCCAACGATCGCCTCGCCGTCCTCGCCGACGACCTGACGACGATCGACAACATCGACCGCCAGCTCACCCTCTACCGCGACGACATGCGCCGCCAGTTCGCCTATCACCTCACGCGGGTCGAGAACATCATCCACCGCATGAATGCCCGCGGCGACGAGTTCTTCGAGGAGACGATCCGCTTCGGCCGCATCTTCGACCTCCTCAACTCCGACAAGATCCGCCGGGAGTTCGAGCAGAAGGTCGTCGGCGACACCGAGAAGGCGATCGACACCAGCATCGACGAGCTGATCGACTGGATGGTCGAGCAGGATCTCCGCGTCTGGGAAGCCGTCAACGAGTACATCGACCGCCGCCGCCTCAACAAGTACGCCGACGAGCTGATCGGCGAGGTCGGCGGCCAGTTCCGCTACGACCGCCGCGCGATGCTCGAGTCCGTCTCCAGGCGCGCCCAGGAGGAGGTCGACCGCTACGACGCCGACGCCCACGCGCACGAGCTCTCGATGTCCGTCCGCAACGCCGTCGCGACCGTCGCCATCGCCGAGGCCGGCGCGGTCGGTCTCGGCGCGCTCGTCGTCGCCGCGGCCAGCACCGCCGCCGTCGACATCACCGGCATCCTCGCCGCCAGCGTCATCGCCGGCATCGGCCTCTTCGTCCTCCCCGCCAAGCGCCGCCGCGCCCGCGAGGACTTCCACAAGCGATCGGCCGAGCTGGAGCAGCGCCTGATGGCCGTCATGCGCGAGCAGTTCGAGCACGAGCTCAACCGCTCCGTCACCCGCATCGTGGACGCCATCGCCCCCTACACCCGCTTCGTTCGCTCCTCGCAGGAGCGCTTCGAGGGCCTCAAGCGCGATCTCACCGGCATCGCCGATGATCTCCGCACGCTGCGCCACCGCATCGGCGGCGACGCCGACCGGCCGACCCAGATCCCGGAGCCGCCCGCCAACGGTCCCATCCCGGCCCTCGAGGCCACCAGCGGCGAGATCCTCGACGCCGACATCCGCGACCCCAACACCCGATAATTCGTCCTCGTAGCCCCGGACCTGCCCCTGCGGGCCGTGTCCGGGGTCCGCTCTCAACGCCGCTCGCCCCAGTAGCCCCGGGCTGCAATGCCGCACCTGTGGCCGGGACCCGCACTCCACGTACGGTCGGCCCTTGTGGCCGACCCCGTCCCAGCCTCGGGCTGAAATGCCCGATATTCGTCGGCGCCACCCACGTCGCGATGCCCGCGCGAGCGCTCACCACTTCCCCTCATTCAAAGCGAAGCGATGAACCCTAGGCGAAGCGCTGATCGCACCATGCATGCTTTCGCAGACACACACGCTTCCCCCCGCCCCGGAACCTCCCCTGCTCCCACAGCGTTCTCCCCAACGACGCCCACCAC
>DATLHE010000339.1:0-5051 GCA_035540335.1 Thermomicrobiales bacterium
GGCCGAGCTGGGCATCGCCGTGGCCCTCGTTCCTACCGCGACCGCGCGCTGGGGCGCGCTTGCCGCGTTGGCGCTCCTGCTCGTCTTCATCGCCGCCATCGCCTACAACCTGGCACGCGACCGCCACCCGGCGTGTCACTGCTTCGGGCAGCTGCACTCCGAGCCGGTCGGCTGGCCGATCCTCCTCCGCAACGGCGCCCTGGCCGTCCTCGCGGCCGCGCTCGCGCTCGCCGGCTGGGACGACCCCGGACCGAGCGTGACCGGCTGGCTGTCCGACGTCTCCACGGTTGCCGGCGTGGCGCTCGCGCTCGGCGTGCTGGCGCTGGCGCTGATCGCGGCCCAAAGCTGGGCCGTCGCCGAGCTTTTCGGGCAGAACGGGCGGCTCCTGCTCCGCATCGACGAGCTCGAAGCCCGGCTTGCCGATCTGGGCGCATCGCCGGGCGGCGCCCTGCCCGATCAGGGCCTGCCCATCGGCGCCCCGGCCCCCGGCTTCGCCCTGGCGCGGCTCGATGGCGGCACCCGGACGCTCGACGAGCTGCGGGCCGCCGGCAAGCCCGTCGCCCTGGTCTTCTCCGACGCCGGCTGCGGGCCGTGCACGGCCCTGCTGCCGGAGCTGGGCCGCTGGCGGCACGATCACGCGGGGGACCTGACGCTCGCCCTGCTGAGCTTCGGCGCCGCCGAGGAGATCCGCGCGAAGACGGAGCCGCTGGGCATGACCGGCATCACGCTCCTGCCGGAGGCGGCGGCGACCGACGCCTATCTGGTCACCGGCACTCCCTCGGCGGTCATTGTCCGGCCGGACGGCGCCATCGCCAGCCCGTTGGCCGTCGGCGCCGGGGAGATCATCCCGCTGCTCGACCGCGCCCTGACCATGCCGCCCACCGCCGGCATGGCCGCCCCGGAGCTCACGCTGCCCGATCTGGATGGCGACCTGGCCCCCGTGACCGGTGAGCGCGACCGTCCGACGCTCCTCCTCTTCTGGAGCCCCGGCTGCGGGTTCTGCGCGGAGATGCTCGACGACCTCCGCGCGTGGGAGAACGCGCCCCCGACAGGCGCGCCCACCCTGCGCGTCGTCTCGTCCGGCGACGTGGCCAGCAACCGCGCCCTCGGGCTGCGCTCGCCGATCCTGCTCGACCAGGATTTCGCCGCCGGGTCCGCCTTCGGCGCCACCGGCACCCCGAGCGCTATCCTCATCGACGCGGCGGGTCGCATCGCCTCGCCGGTCGCCGTCGGCGCGGCCGAGGTGCTGGCGCTGGCACACACCCCGGCCACCGGTTGAGTGGAACGCATCCACCCGCGCCCTCCTGCAACCGGAACCGCCCCCGCGTCGTTCTCTCTCCGACAGGGGACACTACCTCAACCGACGCGTTCGACACCCGCCTGCGGAGGGTAAGGCATTGCTGCGGTTCAACGGACCGTCAATTCGTTTTCGGGGCCCGATGGGCCTGCTCATCGGCGCCGGGCTCTTCGGGACGATCTTCGCCCTCATCGGCGGCATCCTCCTCGCGGTCGGCGTCGCCGCATACCGGGACGGCGAGGCGACCAAGTCATGGTCGTCCACCACGGCGACCGTTCTCTCGGCCAGCATCGACGAGCACACCAGCACTACCCGCGACTCGAATGGTCACAGGGACACGCGCACCACCTACACGCCGGAGGTGCGCTATGAGTACACGATCGACGGCACAACGTATCAGGGTGACCGGATCAAGGTCGGCGGCTACGGCGGCAGCCAGGACCGCGCGCTGGACATCGTCGCCCGCTTTCCGGCCGGGGCCGAGGTGACCGCCTTCTACGACCCGAAGAACCCCGGTGACGCGGTGCTCGAGCAGGGCGCAGAGCGGACGGCCGTCTACGTCTTCGGCGGCATCGGCGGGGGTTTCACCGTCCTCGGCCTCGGCGTGCTGGCGTTCGCCGGCGTCTTCGTCAGGCGGCTCGCGCGGGGCTAGCCCCGCGTGGCGGGACGCTGGCACCGGCATTGCAGCCATTGGCCACATCTCACCGCGTCCGGCGTCCCGACCCCATCGCACCAGGAGGGCACGATGTACCTCGCGCGCTTCATGTACAGCATCAAGCCAGTCGACCGCGAGCGGGCCATGCAGCTGCTCGAATTGGAGGTCGCCGCCGCCCGCCAGCAGGGGTTGGAGGCGTGGCTGCTCGTCCCGCTCACGCGTCCGCTCGGGGGCGCCGCCCTCCATGTCGATGTGGTCCTGCCCGATCTCAACCGGCTGGAGACGTTCCGCGAGCACGGCATGGGCTCGGCGGACGACACCCGCACATGGCTGCGCGAGCTCAGCGCGCTCCTCCTCGAGCCGCCCTCCGTCGAGCTCCTGCGCGTCGTCGGGGAGTACGGCGAACTCGGACCCGAGTGAGCCAGGCGGCGATTGACGCGCGCCGCCGCTGTGCTACGCTCCCGGCATTCGTCGCCCGTTCGGGCCCGCTCTTCGCCCAGGATTGCCGTGTGACCTACGTTCCCGATCCCCTCCGCTACGACACGATGCGCTATCGTCGCTCCGGCCGGAGCGGCCTCATGCTGCCCGAGATCTCGCTCGGGCTGTGGCAGAACTTCGGGGGCACGCGCCCGATCGCGACCCAGCGGGCCATCCTCCGCCGCGCGTTCGACCTCGGCGTCACCCACATCGATCTCGCGAACAACTACGGCCCGCCCTACGGCAGCGCCGAGAGTAACTTCGGCCGGATCCTCGCCGAGGACTTCCGCCCCTTCCGCGACGAGCTCGTGATCTCCACCAAGGCCGGCTGGGACATGTGGCCGGGACCCTACGGCGACCACGGCTCGCGCAAGTACCTCCTGGCGTCGCTCGACCAGAGCCTGAGACGCATGGGGCTCGACTACGTCGACATCTTCTATCATCACCGCCCCGACCCCGAGACGCCGATCGAGGAGACCGCCGGGGCGCTCGCCACGGCCATCACCAGCGGCAAGGCGCTCTACGTCGGCATCTCGGCCTACTCGCCGGAGCAAACGACGGCGATGGTGGAGGCGCTCGCGCCCCACAACATCCGCCTGCTCATCCACCAGCCCGCCTACAACATGTTCAACCGCACCATCGAGCAGGGTCTCTTCCCGGTGCTGGAGGAGCACGGCATCGGCGCGATCGCCTTCGTCCCGCTCGCGCAGGGCTTGCTCACCGACCGCTACCTCGGCGGCACCGTCCCCGCCGGCTCGCGGGCGGCGACGAGCCCGACGCTCTCGTCGGACCAGATCACGGAGACCTACCTGGAGCGCGTCCGGGCCCTGAACGAGATCGCGAAGGATCGCGGCCAGACGCTGGCGCAGCTCGCGCTGTCGTGGATCCTGCGCCAGCCACGGATCACCTCGGCGCTGATCGGCGCGTCGAGCGTGGAGCAGCTGGAGCAGAACGTCGGCGCCCTGTCGTTCCCGCCCCTCACCGGCGACGAGATCGCCGCCATCGAGCCGTACGCCACGGCATTGCCGTAGGGAGCATCCCGGAGCCGACCCGATGCCGGACCCGATCGCCACACCGCCGACGATCATCGCCCTGATGAGCCCCGCGTCCTATCGCGGCGGCGCGTTCACGAGCGCGGCGGCCGGGATCGGGCTCCGGCTCATCCGCGCTATCGACCTGCCGGATGACCTGGCGTCGCACGGCCACGTCGAGCTCGCGCTCGATTTCGCCGATCCCGACGCCGCCGTCGAGCGCGTCGTCGACTACACGCGGGCGCATGGCCCCGTCGCGGCCGTGCTGGCGATCGACGACCGCGGCGCGCTGATCGCCGCGCGCGCCAGCGCCGCCCTCGGCCTCGCCCACAACCACGCGGGCGCCGCACTCGCCGCCCGCGACAAATTCGTGATGCGCGAGCGGCTCGCGGCGGGCAACGTGCCGGTCCCGCGCTACCGGCGCGTGCCGGCGACAGCCGATCCCGCGGCACTTGCCGCGTTCGTCGCCTA
The DNA here is from genome assembly GCA_035540335.1 of Thermomicrobiales bacterium. Lineage (GTDB taxonomy): Bacteria > Chloroflexota > Chloroflexia > Thermomicrobiales > UBA6265 > UBA6265. The sequence continues at coordinate 3,932 of DATLHE010000339.1, forward strand.
CCCCTGCGTCGTCAAGCCGCTGCTGCTCTCCGGCAGCCGGGGCGTCATCCGCGCCGACACGCCGGAGGAGCTCGTCGCCGCCTTCCATCGCACCCGGACCATCCTGGAGGCCGCCGGCTTGGCGCCGGAGGAGCACTTCATCCTCATCGAGCAGTTCGTGCCGGGGTTCGAGGTCGCGCTGGAGGGGCTGCTGACCGACGGCGCACTGAAGACGCTGGCGCTCTTCGACAAGCCCGACCCGCTGGACGGCCCCTACTTCGAGGAGACGATCTACGTCACGCCGTCGCGCCTGCCGGCGGACGTGCAGGCGAAGATCGCGCGGCGCACCGCCGCCGCGGCCGCGGCGATCGGGCTCCGGGAGGGGCCGGTCCACGCCGAGCTGCGCGTCGACCTGGAGCGCGGCGACATCTGGCTGATCGAGCTGGCCGGCCGCTCGATCGGCGGCCTCTGCTCCAGCGTGCTGGAGTTCGGCGCGGGGATGTGCCTCGAAGAGCTGATCCTGCGCCACGCGGCGGGGCTGCCGCTCGGCTCGACGTCGCGCACCGGGGACGCGGCGGGGGTGATGATGATTCCCATCCCCAAGGGCGGCATGCTGCGCGACGTCGACGGGCTGGGGGACGCCCGCGAGGTGCCCGGCGTGACCGGCGTCGAGATCACCGCGCCGCTCAACCAGCCGATCGTGCCGCTGCCGGAGGGCGAGAGCTACCTGGGGTTCATCTTCGCGCGACGGCCGACACCGGGTGAGACGGAGACGGCGCTGCGCGACGCCCACGCCCGTCTCTCGTTTCGCATCGACCCGATGATCACGCTACAGATGGAACGGTAGGGAGCAGGGTTGGATACCTTGCCCGGGGCGAGGCCGGTAGGGGCGACCCTGCGTGGTCGCCCCTACCGGCTGCCCAGGGCGGACATAAGCGTCCGTCCCTACTTGCGGCGGGCCACGCCGCCTCCCTTCGTCGGCGCCGCGGCGTCCGGCGGCACCCACCCCTCGGGCATCCGCGCGTTCTCGCCGAAGAAGAACTCCTCCATCTCGGCGCGAAGCATGCGGCGCGTCTCCGGATCCGCCGGGTTCAGCCCGTAATGGTTGATCATGATCGTCATGTGCGGCTGCCACATCGCG
>DATLHE010000340.1:0-7078 GCA_035540335.1 Thermomicrobiales bacterium
GAAGGTCGGCACCAGCTCGACGCGGTGGGCGCGAGCGCCGTCGATCGTGCCGCCCAGCGAGTGGTTGGTGCCGGCGTAGCGCCAGCACTGCTCGCCCCGGGCGATGTCCCAGACGGCTTCCGGCGTCGGCTCGGCCGAGAAAGTGTGCGTCTCGTGCATGATGCCGCCGGTGATCAGTCGCATCTCAGTCGTCCTCCGGTGTGGCGGGCCAGCGGCCGCCGATGGCTTGCGTGATCGTCTGCGCGGCGTCGCGGAGCGCACCGGCGATGGCCGCCGCCTGTTCGTCGTGAATGCGCGTATCGGGACCGGAGACGCTGATCGCCGCCGTTGGCCGCCCACGCTGGTCGAAGATGGCGACACCGACGCAGCGCGCGCCGGGCTCGTTCTCGCCCGTCTCCTCGGCCGTTCCCGCCTCGCGGACGCGCCGCAGCTCGCGGCGCAGCGAGTCCGGGTCGGTGATCGTCACCTCCGTCTGCGCGGTCAGGTGATCCGCGAGCAGGGCGTCGAGCTCGCCCTCCGGCAGATAGGCGAGCATCGCCTTGCCGAGCGCGGTCGAGTGCGCGGGGTGGCGGGAGCCGATCCGTGCCGCCATCCGCAGGCCGTGCGGGCTTTCGACCATGTCGATGTAGACGATCTCGCCGGACTCCAGCACGCCCAGGTTGACCGTCTCCTGGAACGAGACGTGGAGCCGCTCCAGCACGGGACGGGCGATGCGTCGCAGGTCGATCCCGCTCAGCACCCGCTCGCCGAGCGCGGCGAGGCGCGGTCCCAGCGCGTAGCGCGCCGAGACGGCGTCCTTGGCGACGTAGCCGCGCTCCTCCAGCGTGGCGAGGATGCGGAAGACGGTCGACTTCGTCATCCCCAGCTGCCGGGCGAGCTCGGTGGTCCCCAGTGGCTCGTGGGCGTGCTCCAGCGCCTCCAGCACATCCAGCGTGTGGGCGACGACTGCGATCGAATAGGAGCGCTCCGCGAGCGTCATGGGACACCTCCGTGGGATGCGACGTGGCCGGTGGTCATCTCCGGCGACGATACCAGAGGTGGTCGAGCCGGTCTCGCGGCTCCCAGCCAAGCACGCGGCGCGCGGCGTCGTTGCGGAAGCGATCGTGCGGCGCGTCGGCCATGACGTGGACAACGGTGAACGGCGCCGGCACCGCGCGGAGCCGGGTCGCCGCCGCCATCGCGCGGCCGGAGTCCTTCCACGAGATCGTGAACGGCCCGGGCGGCTGGCCTGTGCGCAGCGCGACCTCCGGATCGACGAACCCGCAGAAGAGCAGCGTCGGACAGGCGATGCCGTGGTGCTCGGCGAAGATGCGGACGATCTCCTGCCCGAGGAGCTTGCTGACGAAATAGAGGTTGTCGCCCGGTCGCGGCGGGACGTCGGACGCGACGTCGCGGTCCTCGGTATACCCGGCCGGGTGCGGCGCGAGGGTCAGCACCGGCCCGGTGTGGACGACGCGCCGGATGCCGTGGGCGACTGCGGCGCGCATGACGTTGTACGCGCCGAGGGTGTTGACGCGGAACGCCTGCACCGGGTCGTGGCGCATGACCGTGCAGTTGACGATCGTGTCCATGCCCTCCGTCGCGGCGAGGATGGCGTCCGGGTCGGTGACGTCGACGATCAGCTCCTCGTGCGGCGCGCTGGCCGGCGCGGGCAGCGGCGCGCCCTCCGACTGCGGCGGCGCGGCGGCAATCTCGGCCAGCGGCCGGATGTCGGTGAGGCGCAGGCGGTGATCGTGCTCCAGGCAGCGGGTCGTGATTGCGCCGAGCGGCCCGCCCGCGCCGAGGATGACGACGCGCTCCGGGAGCGGCACGTCCGTGACCGGAGCCTGGGATGACGGGAAGGCGGGAGTTCCGCCGGATGCCGGCGCGTGGTCATCGCCCGGGTGGCGCGCGGCGAACGCGAACGGCTCCCGGGCCGCCTCGCCGGCGGGGAAGCGGCTGCCAAGGCCGCCGCGGACGATGTGCAGCGGCGACCAGCGGTCGCCGGTCGCCGACGCCGTCTCGACGGTGATCGCGCGTTCGATCGCGGCGACGGCATCCTCGACATGCAGCCAGTCCCAGGCGACCGGCCCGGCCGCGAATCGCTCGGCGCTCACCACCTCGTCCAGCCGCAGCACGCGGCAGTCAAGCGGCCGGGCGCGGCTGATCTCGCGCGAGGCGACCTCCGCCAGGTAGGGTGCGAGATGCTCGGCGTCGGTCGCCGGGCGCGGCGCCCACGCCTCGGTGATGTGCCAACCGTCGCCGTAGGTGTCGAAGAGGCGCATCGACGAGAGCAGGACGTACCGCGTCGCGCGGGTGGTCGTCAGCAGGTTCCAGGTGCCGCGCGAGGCGCGGTCGAGCATCGCCAGCGGGTCGTCGCTGGCCGGGATGGCGTGGACGACGACGTCGCATTCCGCCTGCGCGGCGCAGGTCGCGAGGTCGCGCACGTCACCCGCGAAGGCGACGACGTCGTGCCCGGCCAGCGCCTCACGGAGCGGGGCGTCGATAAGTGCCGGAGGATCGACAAGCAGGATCCGCATCGCCGTCAGGACCCCGCCACGGTCGCCGGCTCGGGCAGCGGGTCGTAGACGCCGGTGTCGGGGATGCGCTCGGGGATTTGGTAGCTGATCGCCAGCTCGGGCGTCTCCCGGCGCTCGCCGCCGGCGTGGCGCGAGCGCATCGCGACGTCGAGGATGCCGGTCGTCAGGTAGGTCCGCTCGACCGGGTAGGGCGCGACGCCGTTGAGGATCATCGACTCGAGCTGGCGCGTCAGGAAGATGAAGTGGCCGTGCGGATAGCCCTGCAGCCAGATCTGAACCGCCATCTCGTGGTTGGGGCCGACCGCCGCCGCGCCGAAGTTCTTGATGACCTCGTCGCAGTTGACGACCGCGGCGCGCAGGCCATCGGCGTACTCGACGAGGAAGACGTCCTTCGCGCTCTGCCTCGCCTGCTCGCGCTCCTCGTCCGTGAGGTCGAAGGTGCGCAGCGCCTTGTCAAGCAGGTCGGCGTTGACCGTCCCGTCGTTGACGGCGCGTTTGGCGTCGTCACCGGAGAGCCCGGTGACCGCCACGACGCCGGTCTCGCCGCCCGCCCGCCGCTCGGCGTGGACCTGCAGCCCTTCGAGGATGTGGTAGCCGTAGACCTCGGTCGGGCCGTAGCCCGCGATGACGATCTCGGTCATCGGTTCGCCCAGCGGCCACTCGGTGGCGGTCGGGATGCGCCACGCCAGCGGGATCGTCGACCCGGCGAGGAAGGGGATGCCGAGCCGCTGCGTCGTCTCGTAGATCGCCTGCGCGTCGCGGAACGACCACGCCAGGTGCTTGTCGTTGAAGATCGGCACCATCCGGCCGGCGGCGATCATCGTCGACACCGCCGCGTCGAAGAGGCGACGGCGGGGATAGAGCTTCTGCTCGTATTCGTTGTATTCGAAGTCGCCGTGCTCGCCGATGATCACGACGCCGTCGACGTTGACGCCCGTGCCGCCGCGGGTGATCGCCTCGGCGACGGTCGGGTAGCGGGGCACGCCGTACTCGTCGGCGATGCCGACGCCGATGTCGTTGTCCGCGATCTGTTCGAGGTACATCGAGACGACCTCGACGCGCGGCTCGACGTGTTGGCCCTGGAACTCGTAGCCCTTGATCAGCCGCGTCGCGACGACGTCGGCATGGGAATCCGGGAAGTAGACGGTCGTGATCACCGCGACCTTCGGGCGTGTCATGTGGTTCTGCTCCGTGCGTCTGCTACCGGGCGCTCAGCGCGCCCGCCGTCATGCCTTGCTGAATCCGTCGCTGGAAGAACGCGTAGACGACGATGGTCGGGATCATCGAGATCGTGAGCCCGGCGAAGAGCGCGCTCCAGTCGGAGGCGTACCCCTGCTGGATCGCGAGAAACGCCAGCCCCTGGGCCAGCACGTACTTGTCCGGGCTCGAGTTGAGGATGAACGGCAGGATGAACTGGTTCCAGTGCGAGAGGAAGATGAAGATCCCGGCCGCCGCGAGGCCCGGTTTCGCGAGCGGCAGCATGATCTCAAAGAACACGCGGTAGTGCGAGGCCCCGTCGAGGATCGCCGCCTCGCCGAGCTCGGTCGGCAGCGAGCGGAAGAACCCGGTCAGGAAGAACACCGTGAACGGCAGCGCGAACGACGAGTAGATGATCACCAGCCCGTGCAGCGTGTTCAGCAGGTGAAGGTCGCGGGCGACGAAGAAGAGCGGCACCAGCGCGAGGAAGACCGGGAACATCAACCCGACGAGGAAGAGCAGCTGGATGAGGCGGCGGCCCGGGAACTCGTAGCGCCCGAGCGCGTAGGCCAGCATCGAGCCGACGAGCAGCGAGAGCGTCACCGAGCCGCCGGTCACGATCACGCTGTTGAGGAAGAAGTCGCCGATCCGCGCCTCCTGCCAGGCGCGCGTGAAGTTCTCCCACTGCGGCGAGGCGGGCAGCCGCCACGGGCTGAAGAAGATCTCCTTGTCGGTCTTGAACGAGGTCATCACCATCCAGAGCAGCGGCACGAGCACGATCAGGCTCCAGAGGATGAGGATGGCCTGGCTGCCGATCTCCACCAGGCGATCGCCGAGCGGCACCTTGCCGCGGGTGTGCTCGTCCGGGCGGGCGGCGGTCCCGGCGGTCGGCGTGGTCGTGAGCCGTTTGGCGTCCAGCATGCTCATGCGGTCTCCCCTAATACTCGACGCGCTCGCGCGAGGTGAGCCGGATCGTGACCAGCGACAGCACCAGCGTCAGCGCCAGCAGCACGACGCCGATCGCCGTCGCGTAGCCGAAACGGCTCTGCTGGAAGGCGGTGTCGTACATGTAGCGGGCGACAACATCGGCGCTGCGGCTCGGGCCGCCGCCCTCGGCCATCACCTGCACGAGCGCGAACATGTCCAGCGCGCCGATGCCGATGAAGACGTAGGCGACCTGCAGCTGATCGCGCAGGAGCGGGAAGGTGATGTCCCGGAACGAGCGCCAGCGGCCGGCGCCGTCGAGCGTGGCGGCCTCGTAGAAGTCGGTGGGGATGGACTGGATGCCGGCCATGAACAGGATCATGAAGAAGCCGACGCCGGACCAGATGATCACCCCCGCGATCGCCCAGAGCACCGTCTGCGGCGAGCCGAGCCACGGGCGGGCCAGCCCGTCGAGGCCGACGGTCTTCAGCAGGCCGTTGAGCAGCCCCATGCTCGGGTGGTAGACGAAGCTCCAGAGGACGCCGATCACGACCGCCGACATCACCTCCGGCGCGAAGAAGAGGAAGCGGTAGAAGCCGCTGCCGCGCAGACCGCCCACCTTCTGCGTCGTCAGCGCCGCGAAGAGCAGCGCAATCGGCAGGATCGTGAGCGGCAGGAGGACAAGCAGCTGGAGATTGTGCTTCAGCGCGCTCCAGAATTTCGCGTCATCCCAGAGGCGGGTGAAGTTGTCGAAGCCGATGAACGTCTTCGTCGGCGTCATCCCGCTCCAGTCCGTCAGCGCCACGTAGAGCGCCTGGGTGTAGGGCCAGAGGACGAACGTTCCGTACATCAGCAGGCCGGGCACGACGAGGGGATGATCAGCCGGTACTTGTGATGGTTCATGAGACGGCGTCTCCAACGCGTGCGAGGGGCCGGGACGGCGGCGAACCGCCGCCCCGGGATCCCCTGACGATCAGGCCTCCCGCGTGAACTTCGGGATGCTGTCGTCGTTGGCGACATCGTCGAACGCCTGCTGGATGGCGTCGATGAAGCCGTCGGGGTCGATCTGGCCGCCGAGCAGCGCGCCCATCTGCACGGTCACCTCCTCGCCGAGCGCCTTGTACCAGGTGCCGTAGAGCGGCGGCGCGAGCACCTGGTCGCCCGCGGCCTCGGTGACCTCCTTGGCGGAGTTGAACGCCGTGCTCAGGTCGAGGCCGTCGGCCGCGCCGGTGACGGTCGTCAGCGCCTGCGCGTACTCCGAGAAGTAGCGGGCGTTCTGCTTCGAGATGATCATCCGGATCATCTCCATGCCTCCCTCGGGGTTCTTGGCCTGCGCCGGCACCGTGAACGGCTGGCCGGAGTAAGTCTGGATGCCCTCGAAGCCGACCGGCCCGCCCTCGGTCAGGGGCGGCGTCGGCGACACGACCATGTCGAAGCCGTCCGGGATGAGGTCCTTCATCTCGTTCTCAAGCCAGTTGCCGTTGGGGATGAAGACCGCCTTGCCCTGGAGCCACTCGGCCTGCGACTCGGTGTGGCTCAGCGCCTCGGAGCCCTCCAGCATGTAGCCGCGCTGGCGCAGCTGGTAGAGGGCATCGAGTCCCGCCCGCACGGAGTCGTGCCGCCAGGCGTCCGGCTGAAGGTTGTCGATCGCGATGATCGGGTCGAGCCCGGCGTCCTTCCAGACGAACTGCCAGAATGGCGTTGAGAAATAGCTCGGGTACTGGCCGGGGTAGGTGAACGGCGCGACGCCGGCGCTCTTGATCTCCTCGCAGAGCGCCAGCATCTCCTCCCACGTCTGCGGGTAGGTCCAGCCGTGCTCCTCCATCAGCGGGGCGCTGTACCAGATGCCATACATGCCCGCGGTGAAGTTGATGCCGTACGGCACGCCCTCGTAGACGAGCGTGTCCTGCGTGCCGGGCAGGAGCGTCTCGCCGACCGTCTTGCCCTCGATGTCGAACGACGGCGCGGCAAGCAGGTCCGTCAGCGGCGCGAGCTGCTGGTTGGCGACGAGCGACGTCCGGTCCAGCGCGCTCGACTCGACGACGTCGGGCGGGTCGCCGGCGACGAAGCGCGGCTGCGCGGCCTCCAGGACCCGCTGCACCGCCTCGTACTTGATCTCGGCATCGGGGAACGCGCCCTTGTAGAGCTCCAGTGCGTTGAGCGCGTACTCATCGCCCCAGCCGGCCTTCCACATCAGGAAGTCGAGCGGCTTGCTGCCGTCGACGCCGAGCGGGTTGGCCGCGTCCTGGGCGAGCACGGCCGGCGATCCGGCCGCGAGCATCGCCGCGCCCAATCCGGCCGCCCCGGTTTGCCGCAGGAGGCGGCGGCGATCCAGCTTCGACTGGAAGCTCGCTGTGAAGACGTCGCGTGACGCACGATTCATCTCTCTTCTCTCCCGCGCGGACCCCCGACGAGTGTCCCCTGACCCCTGACCCCGC
>DATLHE010000341.1:0-5815 GCA_035540335.1 Thermomicrobiales bacterium
CAGCCCGTGTTTCACCGGCTGGCGCATGCGAGCTGCGACGAGATCTGGATGCGCCCGGTGGCGCGGCAGGTCGCGGAGGAGCTCGCGCTCTACCGGGAAGAATTCCCATTGATCCTCGCCGATCTCCTCGCGCTGCCGGCCGATCGGCCGATCATCGCCGAGGGCGCGGCGCTCCTGCCGGAGTTGATCGCCGGCCTGGGGATCGATCGCGAACGGACGATCTGGATGGTGCCGACCGAGGCCTTCCAGCGGGAGCACTACGGGCGCCGCGAGTGGCGGCACGACGTCCTGCGCGACTGCTCGGGGCCCGAGGTGGCGTGGGAGAACTGGATGCGGCGGGATGCGGGTTTTGCTCGCGAGGTTGCCGCGCAGGCGGACCGCTGCGGCTTCCGGCTGATCACGGTCGACGGGCGACGGTCGCTGGCGGAGGTGGAACGCGACGTCGCCCGCGCCCTCGGGCTATGAGTCGAGTGGCCGGCAGCCGGGGACGGTGATCGCCGTGGGGCCGGCGGTGATCACGAGCACGCGCGCCGTGCCCTCGCCTATGTTCTCGGCCTCGTGCGGGAAGGTGCCGTCCCAGACGACATAGTCGCCGGGCCCGAGGTCGGCAGTGAAGTTGCCCTGGCGCAGACGAATCCGTCCTTCGAGCACCAGATGGTGCTCCTCGCCAGCATCGCTCATCAGCGGTGAGCGCAGCCCGGGCGGCACGGTGGCCTCGATGATCCGCAGGTCGCGGGCATAGCCGCCGTCGACCTCCGCCAGCCGGAGACCGTCCGCGGTGATCTCGGCCCGGCGATCGTCGCCGCGGACCACGCGCGCCGGCGGCGCAGCATCGGCCAGCAACCAGCTGATGGGAACCCCGAACGCGTCGGCCAAGGCCGCGAGCGTCTCCAGAGAGGGCGACGCCTTGTCCGTCTCGACCTGTGAGAGATAGCCGACGTTGAGGCCGGTGCGCTCGCCGACCTGCGCCAGCGTGAGCGCCCGGTCGTTGCGCAGGCGGCGGATCTGGGCGCCGACGAGCGGGCGTCGGCGGGTGCGTTCCTCTGGTCTTTGTGCGATGGCCATTTTGTTCTCCTCAAAATCGATTGACACGAACAATATAGCGCGCTATCATTACTTACATCAAGTTAGTCACTTGGGAGACAATCGGTTCCCACGACGGAGGCACCTCGTTTGAACACCATTCCCGAATCGCACCGCGATCTGATGCAGAACAACCAGACGGTCACGGTCGCCACCATCGGCCCGACCGGGACGCCGCAGGTGACCGCGACGTGGTTCCTCGTCGACGACGCGGGCCGCGTTCGCCTGTCGCTGAACACGGCGCGGCAGAAGACGAAGAACATGCAGCGCAATCCGGCGGTGTCGATCTTCTTCCAGGACCCGGCGAACCCCTACCGCACGCTGGAGCTTCGCGGCCACGTCGAGATCGTGCCGGATCCGGACTACGTGCTCGCCGACCAGGTGGGCGCGAAGTACGGTGGCGCCGACCTCCGCGAGCAGGACCGCCCGGGCGAGAGCCGGGTCGACGTCACGGTCGTCCCGGAGCGCGTGTTCACCTTCGGCTAAGGAGAGACAGGAAGATGACAGACAGCGACACCGTCCCGGCCGGCACGCACATCGGCCACGTCCACCTGAAGGTCGCCGATCTCGACCGTGCCGTTGGCTTCTACCGCGACGTGATGGGCTTCGAGCTCAAGGCCCGCCTCGGCAACCAGGCCGCGTTCTTCTCGGCCGGCGGCTACCACCATCACATCGGGCTGAACACCTGGGAGAGCACGAACGGCGCGCCGCCCGCGCCCGGCACGACCGGGCTGTACCACTACGCGATCAACTATCCGACGCGGCGGGACCTGGCAGCGGCGTTGAAGCGCCTGCTCGACCAGGGCTGGGGCATCGACGGCGCGTCCGACCACGGCACGCACGAGGCGCTCTATATGCACGACCCGGACATGAACGGGATGGAGCTCGCCTGGGACCGCGATCCGTCGCTCTGGCCCCGCGACGACAACGGCGACGTCACCTTCTTCCGGACGTCGCTCGACTTCGCCGCGCTGCTGGGAGAGCTGGACGACGACACCGCCGCATACCTCCCGCGACTCGCGCAATACACCTAAGACACAGGAACCACAATGATCGACACAACCATCATCCCTGGCGTGGACCAGACCAGGCCGACGCAGCTGCTCCCCACCGACGCCCGGATGGGCGCGGTGCACATCGCCGTCACGGATGGCGAGCGCGCGAAGATCTTCTGGACGCAGGTCGTCGGGCTCACGCTGCTCGCCGAGGACGGCGACACGATCCGCCTCGGCGCGGGCGACCGCGAGCTCGTCGTTCTTCACCCGGGCGCGACGGGTCCCGTCATGCCTGGCCGCACGGGCCTCTACCACCTCGCGTTGCACCTGCCGGCGCGGAAGGACCTGGCGATCGTCACGGCGCGTCTGTTCGCGCTGCGGGTCCCGAACTCGCCGACCGACCACACGGTGACGGAGACGACGTACCTGTCCGACCCGGACGGCAACGGGATCGAGCTGGCGTTCGAGACGCCGGACCGGGGCGAGTTCGTGATCGTCAACGGGCGATACATGGCCCGCCTGGCGGACGGCACGGTGCGCGAGGGCAACGCCGCCGTCGATCTCAACTCGCTCTTCGGCGAGCTGAGCGACACGGACGACCTCGCGGCACCGATGCCGGCGGGAACGAGGATCGGCCATGTGCACCTGCACGTGTCCGACCTCGCCGCGGCGGACGACTTCTACCGCAATCTGATCGGCTTCGCGCCATTCATGAGCATGCCGTCGATCCAGATGGCCGACTACAGCCTCGCGACCACACCTGTGCCGCACGCCCTGGCACTGAATACGTGGCAGGGCCGTGGCGCGCCGCCCGCACCCGAGGGTGTCGCCGGCCTGCGGCGCTTCACGATCGAGGTGCCCGCCGCCGCCGACATCGAGACGATCGCGGCGCGGCTCACCGGGGCCGGCTGGGCGTTCGAGCGGCTGGACGACGGCATCCGCGTGCTCGACCCGGCACGCAACGCGCTGCACATCGTCGGGGCGTAGTCCTCACTCGTCGCGGGCGGGCGTGAACGCGAAGCCCGCGACGACCACCTCGCACTCCTCACCATTGGTGGGCGGGCGCCCCTCGTGGAGCCAAAGGTTGATGCGCGCCCGCACGCGGTCGCCTGGGCCGTCCGCCGGAACGCTCGCCGAGGATTCGGCGGCGATCACCTCCCCCGACACCGACCTGACGCTCTGGAACGACACCGCGTCGCCGCGCCATTCGATCTCGTGCGTGACTGGGCCATCCCCGTCATCCAGCCGGAAGCGGCGGGCAAACGCCGGCGTCCCGTCACCGAGAGGCTGGACGGTGAACTGCGCGTTGGCGGGATCGTCCAGATTGCCGAAGCGCGCGTGCTCGACGTCGATCTCGCGATTCGGGCCGGCGTAGAGAAAGAGGCCGAGGACGACGTTCGGATCGAGCTCGCCCGGGTCTTCGAGATGGAAGGCGTAGGTCCCCGGACCAAGCGGCGCCAGGGCCGCGACCTCCGCGCATGGCCAGGCGCCGTCACGGCGGGCGATGCGCAGATGCAGCCGGCCATCCTCGTCCACCCAGACGGTGCGGGCGTCGTCGCTGAAGACGTTCGGCCCTGGGCCGCAGGGCGTCCCGCTCGAGGTCTTCACGCCCCATTCTCGCCCCGCGAACCGGATGGTTCGACGCCAGCCCCGGCGCTCCCGCTCGAACGACATTCCGCCTCCCCTCCTCGGCTCGCATCATACCGGGAGGGAGCTGCAGTCACCATGACACGACCCGGATCGGGATTCCCGATCCGGGTCGTGTGTTCTCGGCGCCACGCACGTCTAGGCGGCGGGCGTGGCCTCGCCGGTGATGACCACGTTCTCTATCAGGGAGTCGATGAGCCAGCGGTCGCCGACCTTGACGAAGATCGCGAAGTCGGTGCCCATGCCGTAGGGCGGCTCGGTCGGGTCCCAATTCTCACCGAGCCCGGCGACGCGCCCGTCGGGGAGCATCCGCAGGTCATGCAACCCGAGCGTGCCGAGCTGCATCTCGGGCGGCGAGGCGACCGGCGTGGCGGCCATCTGCGAAACGGCCCCGGCCGGCAGCGGCTGCAGCGCGAAGAAGATCGTCAGCATGTCGTCGCTGAACAGCGCGAGGAAGCGCAGCGGATCGTTGGCGTTGAGGCAGGCGAGCGCCTGGTGCAACGTGTCGGTGACCGCGGCGGTGGTCTCCTCATCGACCGGCTCGCCGGCCGGCATCGTCCACGGTCTCTGCTCGTCCGACGGCCGGGAGAAGCGCTGGTCGGCGTCCGGGGGCACGGCCGGTGGGGAGGCGGCCATCTGCTCGAAGAAGGAGATGGGCTTGGGCTCAACGGTGCAGTCAGCCGGGTCGGGGATGGTGAGGCCCGGCGGCGGGGTGCCCGCCGGGGTGGCATCCTGGGCGGCGACCGCCGCCGGGACACCGAGCATGCCGATGATCAACAGAACGAGGCCCAGGAGGGAAGCGAACAGGCGGCGCATGGCGAAGGACTCCTCGGAGGGTGGATGGCGCCATGTTCGCCAATGGCGGTGGCGCGTGAGGGAGCGACGAGGACGAGTGGCCGGTCCATGCCGTGGGTTGTGCCGGGCCCGCCCAACACTACACCCGGGGACGGTTGGGGGATACTGCCGCAATGGGCCATGCGCCCTGCGCCGTGCCGCCGCGCTCGCGGGGGAAGGTATACTTGCCGGTCGATGGAGCCGTCAGTTCCGTCATGCCCCAGTAGCTCAGCGGATAGAGCACCCGCCTTCTAAGCGGATGGCCGCAGGTTCGATTCCTGCCTGGGGTACCCGTGCGATAGGCCGCCCGTTTCGGCTCGGCGCTTGTTCCTGACCACCACCGAACCTTCCCCTCCTTCGGCTGAACCGGACAATCGAGCATATTCAATTGAGTGTAGATGCATCACCGGTCGGGACCCGCGCCTGCCTGGATGATGCTGTCGGTGGAATCGTTCGGCGCGCCTGCCTTGCCCGAGTGGATCAGGGTGAAGCGTTGCTGCGGCGTGGCGCGATTCATAGCGGTCGGCTCTCGTGGCCGACGTTGCCACGCGCTGGAGGTCGGCCACGAGGGCCGACCGTACGATGTTGTATCGATGGCCGCACATGTCAACCATTCCGCACATCCTCGAAAGTCGGCTGGGACAATCTACAGCGCCTGATGCACCGCCTTGACCCGGCACTTCCCGCCATATCCGGGTCCGACTATGATGTCCATCTCCGGACCGGCCAACTGGCCATCTCAAACAACCCCGATGTTCTAAGAAGTGGGGCATTACTCAAGGAGGACACTTGATGGGCGATGACGGTACGCGGCTGTCCGCATTGAGCGACGCACGGGTCACGGGGATCTGTGTCCTGCGTCTGCCGGTGCGCGATCTCGAGCAGTCGGTCGCCTTCTACTGCGACGTGGTCGGCTACGCACGCACCGTACAGGAGAACGAGACAGAGGCACTCATCGAGCCGGCAGGAGGAGCGGGACCCGCGCTCTTCCTCATGCAGGCGTCAGGTGACGAATTCCGGCACATCCATTGGGAGCAATGGGGCGAGTCGTACACCGCGTTCGAGCTGATGGTCGATGACCTGCACGCATTGCGATGCCGGCTCATGGAGGCCGGCGCCACGATCCGCGAGCCTTCTTTCAGGGGCGGATATCTGACCATGGGGTTCTTCGATCCGGACGGGCATTTCATGTTCGCGGTCGACGGCCGCGGCAGGTACTTCAGCCTGAAACCCGAGATCGAGGAGCTCCTGGGGCG
>DATLHE010000342.1:0-11680 GCA_035540335.1 Thermomicrobiales bacterium
CCCCTCCACCCCGCATGGACACCGGATGCTCGACCAGCTTCAGAACGAGCAGGTCGCCTGGCTGACCACGATTGCGGCGGACGGCACGCCGCAGCCGCGGCTCGTCTGGTTCCTGTGGGAGGACGACACGATCCTCGTCTACTCACAGCCGGGCACCGCGAAGCTGGCGCACATCGCGCGCAACCCGCGCGTGGCGCTCCACTTCAACAGCGACGCTGCCGGCGACCACATGAGCGTCATCACCGGCACGGCGACGATCGACGGCTCCGCGCCGCGCGCCGTCGACCACCCGGCGTACATCGCGAAGTACCGCGGCGGCATCGCGGGCCTGAACTCGTCGCCCGAGCAGTTCAGCGATTCCTTCTCCGTGCCCGTGCGCATCCAGCCGGAGCGCATGCGCGGCTTCTGAACCGGCCGTCGCGTGGCATGCGCGCTGCGCGGGAGCCCGTGGCGGCCGATCCGCGCCGCCACGTCTGGTAGCATGGATGGCGTTGCCTCAGGCGCCGACACGCCGCCATGCCCCTACCCCGAGGAGACCATTCCAGCACATGTCCACCCGCGGCTTCCTGTACCCCCCCGACGACCAGCCCCCGCGCTTTCCCGCCGGCCGCCAACTGCCGCGCGTGCTGCTCTACGCCGCCGGCCAGCTCGCCATGTTCTTTGTCCTGCTTCAGGTCTACAAGGTGGCGCGAAAGGCGTTCATCCCGCCTGACCCGGCGATCGCCTATGACCACGCGAAGGACGTGCTGCATCTCGAGGAAAGGCTCGGGCTCATGTTCGAGCTCGACCTGCAGCGCTGGGTGCTGGACCAGGGCGACTGGTTGATCAAGGGGTTCAACTACTTCTACGCCTACTACCAATGGACCTTCTACGCCTGCATCATCTTCCTCGCGATCATGGCGCCAGTTCGCTTCCGGTACATGCGGCGTGCGTACCTCATCAGCATGGTGATCGCGACGCCGATGTATCTCATCTATCCGCTCGCTCCACCCCGGTTCATGGGCGACCACGGCTGGCCGTTCGTGGACGCCCTGTCGGTCTACGGCCCGAACTATTTCTCCGACAAGGGCATCGTGACCGCGAATCGCTTCGCCGCGATGCCAAGCATGCACGTCGGGTGGACGACCTTTGCCGGAATCTGCCTGATGCTGGCCGTGCCGTGGCGCAAGGTCGGCATTGCCCTCTTCGCGCTGCTGACGACGGCGATCGTCTTCACCGTGATGGTCACCGGCAACCACTACTGGCTGGATGGCGTCGGCGGCTGGCTGGTGATCGCGGCCGCCTTCATCATCAACCGCCTGCTGCCCTACCCCCTGCCGATCCGCTGGCCGTGGCAGCGCGAGCGGCCGGCGACGGTCGCCGAGCAGCCCGCCGAGGCGACCTCCACACCACTTTGAGAAAAAACCGGGGGAGGGGTTGACAACCCCTCCCCCGCCCCATATGATCGGACACGTACCCACTGCGGTACGGACGGCCCGGCGCGAGCGCGCCGATGGCCACACTGGACAGCATGCTCCGGGCGCAGTCGCCCTCCAACACGGAAAGGAGTCAACCGATGGAAATCCTGCTCACCGCCCACGCGGGCGCGATCGTCGCAGTGCGTCGGTTTGACCTCCGGCCGTGTCTCCCTGAACGAGCGCAATAACCGCGCTCTCCTCACGGATGCACGACCCGGGTCGAACCAGACCCGGGATTTTTGTGCGTCATTCCACACCGGCAGCCACCTGAGCTGCTCACCGCACCAGACCCGGGCTCACACTGTACGGCCACCTGCGTTATACCGACGGGACGCTTGACGACCGCGGCTTGACGCATCGGAATACCGGCGGGAACTTCCTGCGATTGTACCAGACCACACGGTGTCTGGAGGAATCTTTGCGCCCGTTTTTTCATAAAACGGTAAGGAAGGAGGGGTCATCATGAACATGTTTCCATATCTGATGAATGTCCCGGAGGACGACGTCGCCCTCGAGCGGCCGAAGAACCGGCTGGAGATCCAGCAGGCCCGGCTGCGCCACGAGCGGATGAACATCCTCGCCAACGCGGCTCGCGACGAGCGGGCTCAGCGGGTCGGCAGGCTGGACGCGATCCGCGCGGCCGTCGGCGGCGCCCTCATCGCGGCCGGCGAGCGCATCGGCCAGGAGGCCATCCGGCGCCAGCGCCAGCGCGAGGCAGCCCGCTACGACACCGTCCGGCACGCGTAAGCGCAGGGAGCACGAACGGAATGACGCCGCTGCTGATCTACGAGAGATCCATCGATGACCGGCCGACCCGCGCACGACAGCGGATCGACATCGAGCGCACACGACGGGAGCACCAACGCATGAGCTCGCTCAACCTGGATATCGACCACCAGATTCACGCCATCAACGCGCGTCGTCGGAAGGACGTCGTGCTGGCCCAGCAGCTACGCGAGGCCCGCATCGACCGCCCGAACCGCCTCCGCGTGGCCCTCGCCGACCTGCTCATCGCCGCCGGCGAGCGCCTCCGGCAGCAGCCGGCGCGCCCCGAAGCGACCGCCGACCCGGTGAAGGCCGTCCGGCCCGCCTAGGGACGACCAGAAGGAGCACGACCCAGATGAACGCCATCGCCTACGACTACGACCAGCAGGTCCACGTCATCATCGGCAAGCGCCAGGAGCTCGCGCGACAGGCCGCGCAGGCCCGGCTCGCCAAGGGCGAGACCGAGACTCGCGGTAGCCTCGTCACCCGCGTGCGCGGCCTCGCCGGCGGCACGCTCATCGCCCTCGGCGAGCGCCTGCATCCCGCCGCCCGGCCGCTGCCCGAGCTCGACCCCGCCACCCCGGCGTAACCGCCATGCGCCACAACCGAACACGGCCGACCGGCCACACGCGGACGATGAATCCCGCTGTTTCATGCGACACAACGCATCGAACCAGCGGGATTTTTCATGCCCAGGTCCGCACCAACCCCGCCACCTGGCCCGCGCTCCCTTCGTTGCCCCGGACCCCGGCCGAGCCTTAGGCGAGAAGCGAAAGGCCCGCTCCCGCTTCTCGTCCTTCGGACTCGGCCCGTGCGAGCCCTTGATGTCCGGGGTCGTCCTCGGCCACCTGGGGCAGAGGCTCCCGGAAGCTCCGCTACCCCTGGTAGCGCCGGGTCTTGTGCCCGGCGTTCACTGCCGACGTCCACGCCCGTGTTGCCTTCACCATATGCCCCTGCGGGCCATCGGGCCGACACAGGCTTCGCCAGGTACGGCCCCTACGTGACCGGACACCCGCTCCGCTGTCCTAGCCGCGCACATCGAAGAGTGTGCGCCCGTGGCCCGCAGGGTCACACCCGTCCCCCAACCCCCGTCATCCCGAGCCGATGAGCCGGCGCAGGAGGCGTGCCATATCGAGCGCGCTCTCCTCCGAACTTTTCGCCACACTGCCAACCGGTTTTCATTTGGCAGCCTGCCTACGCCGGTCGCCGGATGCACGCGCGTGTACGGACTCGGTATGATGTCTCAAGCAGCCGGGCACGGTGCCGGGCTGGCACCACGAGCCCCGCACCCGCCATCGACCCAGCACACACGGATCACAGGATCGAGCACACAGCCTCATGACGCGACTTATTGCCTTCTTCAACCAGAAGGGCGGCACCGCCAAGACCACCAGCACGCTCAACGTCGCCGCCGCCCTCGCCGAGCGCGGCCGCCGCGTGCTGACCATCGACCTCGACCCGCAAGCCAGCCTCTCGATGGCGATCGGCACCGACGTCACGGCCCTCGATCTCTCCGTCTACGACCTGCTGCTCGATGACGACATCGGCATCGCCGAGGTTGCGCTGCCGACGACCATCGCCGGCGTCGACATCGTTCCCTCGCACCCGGATCTCGCCGCGGCCGAGCTCGAGCTGCTCAACGTGCTCGAGCGCGAGCGGCAGCTCGACCACCGCATCGACGCCGCCGATCTCTCGGACTACGACTACGTCCTCATCGACTCGCCGCCGGCGCTCAACATCATCTCCATCAACATCCTCGTCGCGATCCGCGAGCTGGTGATCCCGATCGAGCCCCATCCCCTCTCGCTCATGGTCCTGCGGCGGCTCTTCGAGACGATCACGCGCATCTCACGGCTGAACCCCGAGCTCGAGGTCCGCGGCTTCCTGCCGACCAAGGTCCACCACTCGTCACGCCTCGCGGCGGACATGCTGACGACGCTCGCGGACCAGTTCCCGGAGCTGCCGCTGCTGCCGTCGATCCCGCTCTCGGTTCGCGGCGCGGAGTCCACCGCCGAGCGCACAAGCGTCCTGCAGTACATGCCCCGCTCGAACGTCGCCGCGGCCTACCGCGAGGTCGGACGCTGGCTGGAGGAGGCAGGGGATGACTGAGCGTGCCGGCCGCGCGCGGCGGCGCTTCACCGTCGACGCGCTCTTCAGCGACACGCGCCCGCAGGCCGTCGGCGTCACCGATCTCACCGACGCCAAGGAGATCCAGCTCGCGCGGATCGAGCCGGACCCCGAGCAGCCGCGCCGCACATTCGACGCGGAGCGGCTGGAGGAGCTGGCGGACAGCATCCGGTCCGAGGGCGTCCTGCAACCGATCGTCGTGCGCTACGAGCCGGGCCGGGACGTCTACGTCATCGTCCACGGCGAGCGGCGTTGGCGAGCCTCGAAGGACGCCGGGCTCACGGCCATCCCGGCGCTCGTGCGCGACGTCCCGCCCGAGCGGCGGCTGCTCCAGCAGCTGATGGAGAACGTCGTCCGCGACGACCTCAATGCGGTCGACCGCGCCGCGGCGCTGCGGGCCCTGCGCGACCAGCTCGGCGGCGTGCCGTGGGAGCAGGTCGCCGAGACGGTCGGCATCAAGCGCAGTCGCCTCTTCCAGCTGCTGGGGACGGAAAAGCTCGCGCCGAAGGCGCAGGAGGACATCCAGGCCGGGCGGCTGAGCGAGAAGCAGTCGCGCGCGCTGCAGGGTCTCCCCGAGGCACGCCAGGAGGCACTGCGCAAGCTGATCGTTGACGAGAAACTGACCGCCGCGACCGCCACCCGGCTGGCGAAGGCGTTCCGCAACCACCGGGTCGAGCCCGAGAACGACCCGGCCGCCGCGCGGGCGGCGCTGGACGAGCTCTACGCGCTCGTCGCGCCGGACGACCCGGAGCATGTGCGCGCCCAGACGAACGTGCTGCTCGCCGCCGTGCGCGACGCCCAGGCGGCCGAGCTCGCGCAGCTGCTGGCGGCGCCGAAATTCGACGGCCAGCGCGTCGTGCGAGAGGTCTCCGCCCTCGCCCGCTCGCTGGCGAGGGCGAACCGGGACGGGCTTGCCGCCTCGCCGGACGCGCGGGAGACGCTGCGGGCGCTGCGCGACGCGCTCGACACGCTGTTGAGCGACGGGCATGAAAAACGGCCGTGACCTTGTCGGTCACGGCCGTGGCGCGGGTGAAACCCCGCGTGGTTACCAGTTGGGCCGGCTGTTGTCCCGAATGCGGGAGTCGGCGCCGAAGGTGATCGCCAGCCAGTCGAACACGGCCAGCCCAGCGATGATCGCGAGAATGACGATGAGTTCCATGATGAGCATCTCCTGAGTGACGCGTGAACGATGCGTCCTACACCGGCCGGCGGCCGAGGTGCAGCACGCTGGTCTCCCAGTCGTTGCGGCGCTGCTCGAACGCCTTCAGCGCGAGTTGCTCCTGGCGGCGGGCTTCCAATCGCCCACGCGCCGCTGCCTGATCCTGCCGGGCCGGCTCCATACCGATGGTGAGAGAAAGATGGCGATGTCCCAAGCGCAACCGAGCGATCGTCATGGCCTGCGTTCCTTCTGGATCCGAGGCGCTGCGGCCTCACCCTTCGCCAGCCGCGGGGTGCGATCGCGCCGGACTCCCGACCACCCTGCCGCTGTATCAATGGAACGCGTGATCCACGGATATGTGAGGTGTGAAACGCCCGATTGACGCGAGTCGCTATGCCTGCTCGCCCCTCGTGATACTTAGATAATATCGCTTTATCGCAATATCAGCAAAGGGAGATTATGAGGTCGCTTCGCGTCGTTTGGAACCGCCATCTCACCCACGTCCTGTCGCTCCTCGCGGTCGCCGTCCTGCTCACCGCCTGCGGCGGGGGTGGCGACCCCGAGCCGACCCCCACGCCTGCTCCGCCGCCGACCGCCGCGCCGGGCGCGCTGACCGTCGGCGACCTGCTCGCCCGCGTCGACGCCGCCTGGCCGCAGGTCACCTCGATGCGCGTGACCTCGACCGCCGGCCCGGTGCCGACCGACGACGCCACCGTGACGAGCGGCGTCGAGACGACGATCGAGGAGACCGTGGCGCCGGACAGCCGGCGCATCGTCCGCCAGACCGACGGCGCGACGACGGACGAGCAGGTCTACGTCGGCGGCACGGTCTACATGTATGGCGCGTTCGTGGCCGGCGCGGTCGCGCCCGAGGTCGGCCCCGGAACCTGGATTACCGTCGACCCCGCGGCCGTGCCCGATGACACGCCGGTCGGTTACCAGCTCAGCTACCTGATGCGGCCGCAGGGGGCGCCGTTCGGCTCGATCAGCGCCGGGATGCGTGCCCGCCCTGTCACGGATGCGGGTCAGGCGCAGGTCGGCGGCCGCATCTGCAGGGTCTACTCCTTCATCGACGCCACCGACATGGGCGACCGGGTGGAGTACGAGCTGGCGCTCGACGAGCACGACCTGCCCTGCCAGCTCGTGCAGCGCGCCGGCGGCTTCCAGAACTCCTCCGTCTTCGAGGTGAATGTCCCGGGGCTGACCATCGTCGCGCCGGACGCGCCGACGCCGGTCAGCGGCACGCCGGAAGGCTGAGGCGGCCGCGCGGCGCGATGCATGCCCGCAGGTGCCATGTGGACCCGCGATCGTATCCGATCGTAGCCGCCCGCCAAGTGCTTGCCCTGGATAATGAAAAGCGTGAGGCCGCTCCCACACTAGGCCTCACGCATGGCGCCGGGCACGATCGATCCTGTCCACCGCGCCATTGCTCGCGATGTCGTCCCCGGCATTGCGGGTTCCTTCCCTCGCTGAGCAGCGATGTCGCGGTTCCGTCGCGCTCGCTGCTCATGCATCTCCGCCGCTCCACCTCCCCCGTTCGGTCGGCACGCAAAATGCGCACGGTCCCCGTGAGAAGCCACGCGACGCTCACTCACTCGCCGAGATGGCCGATGGCCTGCGGCGTGGGACGATGGCGCGTAGAAAATCCGATCGGAAGCTCGTGCACAACACGAAAGGTGGACCATATGATGATCGTCCGACCGCTGCGGCAGGTCGTCGTCGCATTGCTCGTCGTTGGCCTGACGCTGGCGTCGGTCTCGATCGCGGGCCTGACCCCGCGGGCGGGAGCCCAAGGCGCCACGACCGCCCCGGCCCAGGAGCTGACGGCCGTGGAACTGGTGGAGAAGGTCAGCCCCGCCGTGGTGACCGTCTGGAACCTCGCCGAGCCGGCCCCGTTCAGCGGCGGCAGCGCCCAACCACAGGGCGCGGGAACCGGCTTCATCATCGACACCGATGGGCACGTCATCACCAACTGGCACGTCGTCACCGGTGGTGACAGCTTCGCCGTCCTCCTGCAGGACGGCACACAGGTCGCCGCCGAGCTGGTCGGCACGGACCCCCGCGACGACATCGCGGTCGTCAAGATCGACCCGGCGAAGGTGCCGGCGACCGTCCCGTTCGGCGACTCCGACGCGCTGAAACCGGGGCAGGACGTGCTGGCGATCGGCTCGCCGCTGGGCGCCTTCACCAATACCGTCACCGAGGGCATCGTGAGCGCGCTCGGCCGCAACCAGCTCGGGAGTGGGAACACGTTCTGCCAGAACTACAGCAATCTCATCCAGCACGACGCCGCCATCAACCCGGGCAACTCCGGCGGGCCGCTGTTCAACATGCAGGGCGAGGTCGTGGGCGTGAACACCCTCGGCATCCCGACCAGCGACGCCGGCGTGCCGGTGCAGGGGATGTTCTTCGCGGTGCCCGCCAATACCGTCAAGGTCGCGGTCCAGCAGCTGATCGAGACCGGCACCGTCGAGCAGCCCTACTTCGGCATCTCCTGGAGCCCGATCGACCCGACGACGGCCAGCGCCTACAACCTGCCGGTCGGCAGCGTCTACGTCGTGGACGTGGAGCCGGGCGGCCCCGCCGACCAGGCCGGCCTGCAGGCCGACGATGTCATCACGGCGCTCGACGGCAAGCAGATCTCGATCGAGAACCCGCTGTCGGACATGCTCTTCGACTATCACCCCGGCGACACCGTCCAGCTCACGGTTCTGAGGGGCGATCAGGAGCAGACCATCCCGCTGACGCTCGGCCAGGCGCCGCAGGAGCTCTTTGAGCAGTGTTCGCTGCAGGGCCAGCCCTAACGCTCTCATACCGAAGCCAACGATGAGGTCACCGCCCCGGATGCGTGCATCCGGGGCGGTGGGCCGTCCGGCGAGGCGCGTCTATGTTCAGAATCGGAACGGAGTGGTACAACGACCAGAGGCACAAGGGGGTGCCGGTCGTCCGAACCACGAGGAACACGAGACTGCATGGTTGTCTATCGCGATTACTTCCGACGGCTCTACGACATCATCGAGGAAGTCGTCGGCTCCCAGGGCCCGCGTATCGAGACCGCGGCGACGTGGATGGCCGAGTCCATCGCCAACCAGGGCGTCGTCCATCTCTTCGGCAGCGGCCACTCGCACATGGTCGCGGAGGAGGTCTTCCACCGGGCAGGGAGCCTGCTGCCCCTCAACCCGATCCTCGACGCCAACCTGACCTTTTTCGGCATGGTCAACGCGACGATCCTGGAGCGGACCAGCGGCTACGCCAAGGCGATCTTCGGCGCACAGGACATCCGCGCGGGCGAGGTCGTCATCGTTGCCAGCAACTCGGGCGTTAACCCGGTGCCGATCGAGGCGGTGCTGGAGGCCCGCGCGCGCGGCGCACGCACGATCGCCATCACCTCCGACCACTACTACACGGCTGTGCCATCGCGACATGAGTCCGGCAAGCGGCTCGCCGAGGTCGCCGATCTCACGATCGACACGCGTATCCCGCAGGGCGACGCCCTGGTGCGCATCCGCGACGTCGAGTTCCCGGTCGGCGGCGCCTCCTCCGCCGTCGGCGTGGCGATCATCAACGCGATCGTGGTGGAGACCACCGACCGCCTGCGCAAGCTCGGCGTCACCCCGCCGGTGATCCCGACGATGAACCTGCCGGGCGGCGACGAGCGGATGGAAGAGCTCATCAAGGCCTACGGCGACCGCCTGCCCCTCCTCCGCCGCGCCTGATCACGTCGCCGCCTCGTCCAGCGCCCGGACGAGGCGTTTCGGCGCCGTCATCCGGTAGGCATCTTCGATCAGGCCGGCGATCTCGTCCCATTCAGCGTCGCCGGCCAGCACGATCCCGACCCACCCATGCTGACCGACGTAGGGCGGCACGAAATAGCGGGCCGGATGTCCCTGCACGAGCAGCTCCTGCACGCCCTCCGGTGCCTTGCACCACGCAGCGCCGCGCCCCTCGTCCGTCCGGTACATGACGAAGATCTTGTCGCGGACCCGAAACGTGGGATTGCCCCATGTCTCTCGCTCCTCCGCCTCCGGCAAGCCCATCGCAAGCGCCCGCAGGCGGCGCAGCCCCTCCTGTGCCTGCATGGCACGCCTCCAGTCCTGATTCTGCTCGCAACCGCGCGGATATCCCGATAGGGGGAGAAGTGTGGCACACCGAATGCGTACTGGGGGACGTGGGCGTTGATCTGGCTCCTGCCGCAACGCTCGGGAAACAAAGGCAATCAGGCAGCGAGTACACGGAGGGTATACCGATATGGATCGTGATCTGAGCCAGTGGGTTCCACAGGTAGGACAGGACGTCATCGGCGCCGACGGCGAGAAGGTCGGCGAGATCGATGGCGTCGAGCGCGAGTACTTCATCGTCCGCAAGGGCTTCTTCTTCCCGCAGGACCACTACATCCCGCTGACGGCCGTCTCGTCGTATGACGACGACAAGGTCTACCTCAACGTCACCAAGGACGAGGCGCTGGAGCAGGATTGGTCCAACCCGCCGGTTGCCGGCTATGACACGACGGTGGCCGATGCGGATGTCAGCGCCGCCAATACGACGCTCGGCACCACCGACGCCGGCTATGCCGAGGGCGATCGCCTCGCCGGCATGGATACCGATGTCACCGAGCGCGACTCGCTGCGCGTCCCGGTGCACGAGGAAGAGCTGACCGCCACCACCCGCCCGGTCGAGCGCGGCCAGGTTCGCGTCACCAAGGACGTGGTCGCGGAGGAGCAGCAGCTCGATGTGCCGGTGACCGAGGAGCACGCGCACGTCACGCGCCGCACGGTCGACCGTGACGTGACGGCGGACGACACCGCCTTCCAGGAGGGCACCATCGAGGTGCCGCTGCGCGGTGAGGAGGTCGACGTCGAAAAGCGCGCCCGCGTGGTCGAGGAGGTCGACATCGAGAAGCAGGCTGAGACGGGCACCCGCCGTGTCGGCGACACCGTCCGCCGCGAGGAGGTGCACGTCGAGGGCGACGACGTCATCCCTCACACGGATACCGACGTCAACGGCAACCCGATTCGCTAGCCGTCCGCCACAATCGAGCATCCAAGAGCCGAGGCGGTGGACCTTACCACCGCCTCGGCTGCTGTCCGCCCCACCGGGCGGGGAGCATCAAGACCGCCACCCGCAGCGCGACACACGTGCCGAATCCATGCCTCCCCACACCGTGCGCGGCACATGGGCTGCCAAGCCCGGACCGGCGCCGCGCGTCACGTCGGCCAGCACCGTGACCGCCGCGCAGGTGGAATCGTTGCTTTTCACGGCACAGAGCACGCCTGGGCAGTGGGTGTTGTCGATCGTGCACACCGCTGGAGGCGATGGTGCCCGAGCAGGCCCGGGATCAGCACGTCATCTGCTGCCGGGATCGTCGGTTCTCTCAGATTTTCGGGAACCGGCTTCGCCCAAATCACTGCTGCTCATGGTAGGCGGCGTGGCACGGAGACGCCCGATATCTTCAAGGACTCTGGCCGCACTGGCGCTTGAGGGCTCAACTTCAATGCCCCGATCAGTGACTGTGAACTCCCGTACGTGTGGATCGAAGCCACTCTCGCGCACGCGGAGCACGGAGATCAGGCGATGCAACCGCGATCGCGGTTCGACGTAGCGCAGGAGCAGCACATTGTCGAGTGTCGCCACGGCTTCCGGGAGCGGGATGTCCAACTCAGCCGCTTCAACCGTCGGGGTTTCCGCAGAGATCACAGTGGCGATACCCTCCGCCCGCATGGTGGCCCCGAGTGCCGCGACAAAACCCGGAAGGCGGTCAACTACGGAGGACAATCGCGCCAAGGCCGTGAGGCCGTCGATCATCACACGACGGGGGTGGTGGGCCGATATGGTCGCCAACAGGGCGGTTGCCCATGCATCGATCGGGAATTCGGTGGTTGGATGCCACAGCATACGGACCGTGCCATTGTCGACGTGACGCGCCAGGTCCAAGCCGAACGCATTGGCGCGGACCATCAGCTGTTCCGGTGCCTCGGCAAAGCTTGCCACCATCCCCGGTTCGCCCCGGTGGGCTCCTTCGGCGATGAAATGAAGCCCCAGTGTGGTCTTGCCGATGCCGGGCGGCCCTGCGACGACGGTGGATGAGCCGGTAAGGAGCCCTCCTTGAAGCAAATCGTCCAAGCCCTCAACGCCTGTCGAAAGCCGACGCTGGCGGGCAGGTCTGGCGAGGTGA
>DATLHE010000343.1:0-6223 GCA_035540335.1 Thermomicrobiales bacterium
ATGGTGTACCTCGCGGGCCAGAACGCCACGCAGTTCCAGATCTCCCTGGTTTCCGCGTCGACCTACGCGGCTGCGTTCATGTTCGGCATCCAGGGCGGCATGCTCGCGGATACGCTGTCGAAGCGGATCGGCCTTGTCGTCGGCTACCTCGCCCAGGCGCTCCTCTGCCTGCTGGTCCCGATCTTCTGGGGGACCGACGTCGGCGCCCTCATGTTCATCATGTTCCTCACCAGCGCGATCAACCAGATCGTCACGCCCTCGATCAAGTCCGCGACCGCGCTTGTCGCGACCCCCGAACAGCTGGCCACCGCATCGTCGACGGTGTCGCTGGTCGGGTCGATCGCATCAGCGGCCGGGTCGGCCGTCGTCGCGCCCCTGTTGATCAAGGTCTCCGGCATCGAGGCGGTGCTCGCCGTGGGAGGCGTCACCTACCTGGTCGGCGCGATCCGGTCCATCAAGCTTCCGGCGGAGGAAACGGCGCTGCGGCTTCGTCAGGCGCTCGGGAAGGTTGACTGGCGGCCCTCGGCCCTGTCGCTGAAATGGAATGCGCGATGGATCGTTGGCGAGCGGAATGTCGCGTCGATGGTCCTGGTCGGCGCCATCGTCGTCGCGATGTTCGAGGCGTTCAATACACTCATCCCGGTCTATGTCCGCGACGTCCTGGAGTCCGACCCGGCCAACGCGATCTACATCTTCGCCCCGGCGGGCATCGGATTTCTCATCGGCACCTTCCTGACGCCGAAGCTTGTCGCGAGGTACCGGGAACGCCGTGTGGCGATCGCCGCCCTGGCCTGCCTCTCGGGCTCGATGATCCTGTTCGGGCTCGTGGACGCCGTTGCCCCGGTGTTCGCCCCGCTCAGCCCGCTCCGGCTGGTCGAATGGATCTTCAACGTCGAGATCAGCGAGAGCGTTCTGGCGGCCAGCGCCATCGCCATCCCGGCGAATTTCGGGTCGACGGCGGCCGGCGTCGCCGTGCAGGTGTACATCAATCGACGGGTTCCGGTGATTCGCCAGGGAGCGATCTTCGGCGCCGAAGAGGTGTATGAGAATGCGCTGACGATGGTCGCCGTCGTCGTGCTCGGCGCAATCGCGAACGTCGTCGGCGCACAGTATGTCTTCATCTTCACACCGCTGGTGGCCGGCGGCGTGGTTTTGTGGCTCATAAGGTATAGCTACAGGGCAAGCGGCGAGGTGGACCTTTCGGCCCGCGGAGCCGTCGGGGTGCTGACCGATCGCTCACGCGATGAGTCATCACCGAGTCCGCAGATCAGGGAGTGAATCCGCTCGCGGGATGTGCTGTGTTTGCGCCGTGAGCAGATCGTCTCTTGTCACGCACCCCAAGTAGTCATTATAATGACCGAAAAGTACTTTATCGTGACCGAAGATATTCAGGAGGCCGTGCATGGCCGATCATACCGCCCTCGTTTTGGCCCGGGCCGTGCGCGATCGGCGTCTCGGCCTGGAGTGGACCATCGACCAGCTGGTCTCCCGGTCCGGCGTGAGCAAGGGGGCGATCGTCGCGGTCGAGAACGGCACGACCAATCCCAGCCTCTCGACATTGGTCCGGTTAGCCGATGCGCTCGGTGTTCCCGTCTCGGACCTGTTGGGTGACAGCTCGGCGGCGACCGTCAGGACGGTGGACCATGACTCGTGTGTCGCGCTCTGGCAGGGCCCGAACGGGGGGCACGCGTCGCTGATCGCCACCGTTCCGGGCGCCTCACCCGTGGAGCTATGGACGTGGGTCCTCATGGCTGGCGAGCACTATGTCAGCCATCCGCACCCACACGGGGTCATGGAGACGATCACCGTTCTCGCGGGTGAGCTGGAGCTGACGGTCGACGGCGAGGTGTCGACGATCCCCGGCGGCACGACGGCCATGTTCGTTGCCGACCGCCAACACGCCTACGCCGCTCGCAATCAGAATGCATCGTTTGTCATGACCGTTCATCTGGGGGCGTCGCACGGACGCGGAACGGGCTAGCAGTGCCCTCCCTGCGTGACGCCGCGGCATCCCAATCCCGTAAGGAGCTGTTGTTTCCATGACGTCATCGTCGACGGTCTCGCTACCGGCAGAGTTTCAGGCAAAGTTCAACGCCATCCGCGTCGATCCAGACATCGCCTCTCGATGGCCGGATTACCGGGTGCTGGCGATCGTCGCCCACGGCATCGATGCCACGGCGGCCGCCACGGACACGGACGCGGCGTCGCCGCTGTCTCGCGCCGAAGCCGAGGTGCGCGCGCGTGGGGCCGTCGACTGGACGATCGACCCCCATGTTGCGCAATGGATGGCGGCCTACACCGCCTTTGGCGCCAAGCCGAAGCGGACGTCCCCGAGTGTCGTCGCGCTCCTCAAGCGGGTCGATGCCGGCCTGCCCCGCATCGATCCTCTGACCGATCTCTACAACGCCGTCTCGATCTCCCATGCACTGCCGATCGGCGGCGAGGACTTCGATGCCTATGCCGGGTCCCCGCATCTGGCGATTGCGACCGGTGACGAGCCGTTCGACACGATCGACAAGGGCGAGCCAGTCACCGATCATCCGTCGCCGGGCGAGGTTATCTGGCGTGACGATATCGGTGTCACCTGTCGTCGTTGGAATTGGCGTCAAGGCGTGCGCACGCGGATCGTGCCGACCACGACAACCGCGCTCTTTCTCCTGGAGGCACTCGGCGCGATGACCGATGAGGAGCTTGCGGGCGCCGGAGAGGCGTTGATGTCTGGCTTGCGGCAGCTATCGCCCTCCATCGTGCTGGAGTCACGAATCTTCCAGGCCGAGTAAGTGCCGCATCGCCACGTGATGCCGGTGATCTCCGGCTCCCGGACAACGCGCTCTTCCCGGTTCGAGTGGGCGCAAGAGTAGTAACGAGCGTGCAGCCTGACGGGCCCATGGCGGAATCCGCCACCGATGCGGATGGCGGTTTTGTTCGCCTTCTCGCGGATCCGAATATACGTCGGTTGTGGGTGACGCAGCTCTGCTCCAGCGCCGGAGAGTCGCTCGCGCAGATCGCCATGCCGCTGCTGGTCTACCACCTGACCGGGTCGGCCCGGATGGTGGGCTTCATGGCGCTCGTGCTGATCGTGCCGAGAGTCATCCTCGCCCCGGTGACGGGCCTGCTTGCCGATCGTCTGGATCGGCGTCGCGTGATGATCGTCGCCGACGCCGCGCGTCTCCTGGTGGTGAGCGCGGTGCCGTTGACGACCACGATCTGGCAACTCGCCGTCCTGGCGATGCTGATCGCGGTTGGCAATGCGGCGGGACGCCCCGCGGAGCTCGCGGCGGTGCCATCCGTCGCGGGACCCCGCCGGCTGGTGGTCACGCTGTCCCTGCTACAGGTCTCCAATGGCATCATCCGGATTGCGATACCGGCCGCGGGGGCTGGCGTGTTCGCCGCGGTTGGACCGGCACCGGTGTTTTGGCTGCAGGCGCTGTGCTTTGCGGGGTCGCTGGTCGCGCTGCGCCGGTTGGTGATCCCCGGCACGGAGAGCGTTCGAGGAGGATCCGGCGCGGGCGAGTCCCTGATGTCGGCGGCGCGGCGGGAGATGTGGTCCGGCATCCAGGCGATTCGAACCATCCCGATCGTTCGCGGGGTGACCGCCTCGGAGGCGCTCTTCCAGATCGCCATGGCATCCATCACGGTCGCGGGGGTCGTCTATACGCAGGAGACCCTCGACCTCGGAGACCGCGCCGAAGCCGCGTTCGCCCTCATGACGACGTCTTTGGCGATGGGCGCGGTCTCGGGCGCGTTCCTGGCCCACCGCATCGAGGCCCGAATCGGTCGACCCTACATGATGGCGCTCGGCTACGTGGGACCATTCTTTCTGGCCGCTGCCCTGTTCAGCCCACCAATGATCGTCATCTATGGCGCGTGGTTCTGTTTTGGATTTCTTGACGGGTTGGCGGTCATCTCGTTTCAGTCCTATCTGGCGGAAGCCGTGCCGGAGCATCTGCGCGGACGGGTCTACGCGGCGTGGGGCGCGATGGTGGCCCTGGCCAGCGCGTTTGCGTACTACGCCATCGGCTTGATCACGCCAATGCTGGGAGCACCGCAGATGTTCGCGGTGGCCGGCGTCGTCGTTGGTGCCGGAGCGCCATTGCTCTTGCTCCTCACCGGCGCGATCCGGTCGGTCAGGCTCGCTCCCAGCGTTTGAGTGGAGCCTGACTAATCGGGCCGTGCCGATTCGATGTCCGCCAGGAGGTGAGCATATTGCTCGAGGTGTCGAACACCCAGGAAATCGTTGATGATGCGTTGCCTCGCGTTCGCACCCAGCCGAGAGGCGAATGATGGATCGTCCAGGATGGCTCGCGTCGCCAGATTGAACGCGGATAGATCGGTTGGCTCGACCAACAGCCCGTCGACGCCGTCCGTGATCTGGTCCTGGATGCCGCCGACGCGGCTCGCGACCATGGGTCGTCCTTTCCACATTGCCTCGGTGACGGTCAGGCCGAACCCCTCACGGAGACTCTTCTGAACGACCACGGCCGCGTGGCGCTGGAGCGCGTTGACGATCGCAGCGTTCTCTTCGATATCGGCCATCGGAAGTGACACGAGGTGGATCCGATCGCGGTCACCATCCGGAAGCTGCCGCCAGGCGTCGACGACCGCCGCGAACGTTTCGGCGCCCTCGGGATCATCGGCGACTGCCGTTACGCTCGGTCCTGCCAGAACCAGCTCCGAGTCAGCCGGCATGTCGCTGGAGACCGACATCGCGAAGCCGTGCATGACGCCAATAGGATCTTTGAGCGGGTCCCATCGCGACACCTGGACGATCAGGTTCCTTTCCCATTCGGGAGCACGACCCTGCCGAATGATGACGGCCTGGCGATCAACACGTGCTGGTGTCCCATCCTCTCGATGAAAAATGGGCTGCCCGTCGCCCGGCGGACCTTCGACCAAGCCCGTTTGGACGAGAATCGCGCGGACGGTGGCGTCGTCGAGCGGTTGGTTCTTGGCCGAGAACGCATCAATCGAAGGCGGAATGACGGCCCACCTCTTCCGTTTGCATGACGGAGGTATGTATGCCTCGCGCGAAAAGACGGTGGCGTCGACGTCCTGAAGATACGGGTCCAGGAACTCCCAGGCGAGCCGGGTCTGCTCATTCGGTTCCTCTATTCCAATGTGCGATCGCCAGATCACGATCGCGCCATGGCGCGCGAGGTAGGGTGCCAGCCCAGCCGTTTGTGGGTCATGGAGCAGGACAACATCGCGAGGTCTCACAAGAGGAAGCAGCTCTTTGGCGTTTGACTGAAGCGTGGACTCGTAGATTCGTCGCTGCGGCTCACCCAATGCGCTGCCGTCGCCCTGCATGCCGTGAAGGGCGTGGTGGAGCCGCTTCGTGAGCATGAAGAATTCGGGCGTTCCGTGAATGACGGCCCATCGTGCGTCGATGTCGGCACCGCGCGCGAAGGCGAGCAGTGACCGCAGCATCTCCGCGACCCCGCCACCCCGGGCCGTTGAACTGACGTTCCACCACGCCCGCCCGACCATGCGGTGTGCGGTCTCGCGCGCCACGATGTCGGTTTCCCGCATTCGCTCTTCGCCCACAAGCGGCTCGAAGCGGCTGAGCGACTGCGGCGCGATGAAGAGCTCTTCGAGCGATGTCGCCATGGTGACGCTCCTTCTCGCATGTGCCCATCACATATTTGGTCGACGCTCCGTCCCCATCTTGTTTCCCGTATACGGGCGATCTAGGCGCATGGCCGTTCAGTCGATGTGACGGCGGGAGGTGATAACGCCGGTGTTCATGCCGACCAGGTTGAGACCACCGAAGAACCGGGCGTGCTCGATCTTGACGCAGCGGTTCATCACGACCTCAAGACCGGCGTCTCGCGCAACCCGCGCCGCCTCAGGATTCACGACACCCAGTTGCATCCACAGCACCTTGGCCCCCATCGCGATCGCCTGCTCGGCGATCGGAGGAACATCCGACGGCTTGCGGAAGACGTCGACGACCTCGACCCCTCTCTCGGGTGGGATGTCGTCGAGCGAGGCGTAGACGCGTTGGCCGAGGATCGTCTGGCCCGCAGAGCGCGGGTTGACGGGGATCACGTCGTATCCCTCGGCGAGCATGTAGATCGCGGCGAAGTGACTCGGCCGCATGGGATCGCTGGAGAGGCCGACCATGGCGATCGTCTTGTAGGTGGTCAGGATGCGCAGGCGCTCGTACGCACCGGCCGTCGCGACGACGACAGGTGCGGTTTCGCCCGTTGGCGCTGTCGGGTTG
>DATLHE010000344.1:0-16671 GCA_035540335.1 Thermomicrobiales bacterium
GGGCACCTGGGAGGGCGCCGGGACGACGGCAAGGGCCCGCTACGTCCGGCTGGTCTTCACCAACCCGGGCCTCCGCACCCGCCTCGGCTTCGTCTCCGAGGTCCAGGTCTGGGGGACTGCCGTGGCCACCACCGCCCCGGAATCATCGCCGGTGGATCGAGCGGTTCAGGATGTGTGGACGCGCCCGGGCATGGAACTGCCAACCACCGCGTAACGTGTCCGTCACAGCGGACGCCCATGCTGAGGCGGCCGCCCCTGATCAGGGGCGGCCGTCCTGTTGTATCCGCGCGCGTCGCGGCTCAGATGTTCTCGGGCGGCGCCGGGTCCAGCGTGAAGCGCAGGATCGCGCCGACGCCGCCCAGCTCTTGCAGCCCGGCTGCCGCGTTGGTCAGCGGCAGCGGGCTGTTCGCGTCGGGAATGTTGGCCTGCTCGTCGTCGCTGACCGGGACGTCGGAGTGGATGATCTCGATGTCGGCATCTTGCTGGAGCGCGAGGCGAATGAATTCCTCCTCCAGCGCGACCGGCTGGATCGCCGCGACGTCGCCGCCGCCTGGGTGCACCTTCGGCGGATGCCCGACGCCATAGAGCGGCAGCGAGAAGTCCGCCCAGCCGGGCTCGGCATAGGTGTCGGCCATCACCAGCGACTGCACCTGCGCGGCCTGGAGCGCCTCCAGCGTCCCTTCACCACCCGCGGCACCCTTGCCGCCGGCGCCGACCGCATCCTTGAGCGTGGCGACGAGCCCGCTCTCGCGGTCGCGCTCCGCCTCCTGCGCGATCGACCGCGTCGCGTCGATCACCTCATGCTCGGTGCTGCGAATATCGAGCGGCATCGTTTTGACGATGCGCTCCTTGACCGTCTCGTGGAACGCGTCGTCGAGGGCGGAGAGCATCACCTCATTGCCGCCGACGATCAGCATCCGGACGTTGAGTGCATCGAGCGCCTTGCGTGTCTCCTCGGCGACGTCACGCGCGAATGCCTCGATGCGCTCGTCGGCGCGCGCCTGATAGCGCCGCTGCGACCAGCCGCCCTGCTGCTGATGGCGCGGGTAGCCCGTGGCCTCGAGACTGACGGTGCGGCTCGCCTGGCCGTAGCGGACGAAGGTGAGGCGCGCGTCCTTCTGGTCGGCGAGCAGCACGGCGTAGGTCGGGTGGTCGTCGATCACCCGGGCAACCTCGTGAAGCACCGGGACGGGCCCGATGCTGATCCGTGTCGGCACCGGCAGCGCGAACGCCAGCGCCTCGAAGACGTCGTGTGCGCCGCAAGCGACGATCACCACCCCCTGCGCGGCCGGGTCCAGCTCGGTGGCCAGATACCGCCGGATGCGCTCGCCATCGGCCGAGAGATTGTCGAACACGGGCCCGCGCGGTCCCTGCCCGGCGATGAGGTCCGCGATCTGCTGCTCGAAGAGCACCCGGGCCGGGCGCCGGCTGGAGCTCTCCTCCGTGCCGGTGGGCTCCTCTGAGCGGCGTACCTCATCCTCCGGCTCGCGCGCCGGGTCCTCGCCGGACGGCCGCCAGTCGAGGGTCACCGTGAGGTAGGGCACATCTGTCGAGGGCGGCAGGGCGGCGAGCTTCGTGAGCGCGCCGCGCGCCCGCGTCACCAGCGCCGACTCGTGGCGCTGCGTGACGATCTGTTGCGTAGGATCGGTTGCCATGCTTCACGCTCCTTCGCGGGTCCCGGGAGGACGCTGGCGGCGTCAGGAGGCGTCGTCGACGTGTTCGCCGATGTCGCGGAACCTCTTGCCCGCCCGCTCTTCTTGCAGGTGGGTACGCTCCTCCTCGCTCAGGTGGGCCGCCTCGTCGTGATGACCATGAACCCGGCCCTTGATCTCGGCCCCCTGCTCGGAAAGCGCTTCCTTGGCGTCCTTGTATGGCTGCCCGCCCTTGTCGCGACGGTCACGATTGCGGTCCTGCGGATAGGGGAAAGACATGGCCGGCCTCCTTGCTGTGTCAGACGTGACGACGTCATGTCTCCCCCTCGGACCTGCAGGACATATGCCATTACGGGCCGGATCCCTGGCGAAGGCCACGCAAAAGGGAGTGGCGGTTGCCACTCCCTTGCGCTCGGGCACGAACTGTGGATCAGGAGGCCGCAGGTCTCTCGGCCTTCACATTCTCCCTCACCTCCGCCCTGACCTCCTTGCCGATCTCCTTGGCCAGCGACTCGACCGTGCGCGCCATCTCCTTCTCCTGATCGAGGTTCTCCTTCAGGAGCTCGGCAGCGTCGGTTTCGCCCAGATCCTTCGCCATCTGGACCAGCATGGTGTAGCTGGCCATCTCGTAGTGCTCGGTCTTGCCCGCGCCCGCGAGGAGGCCCAGCTCCTTGACGTTGCCCTCGGGCTTCTCCTGCTTCAGGGCGTCATGCTCCTGCTTCAGGCCCTCGGCGGCATGGCACGTGGTCTTCTCCGGTGACTCGCCGAGCAGTTCGAAGACCTTCTCGAGATTCTTGATCTGCTGCTCGGTCTCTTTTCGGTGATGTTCGATCGCCTTCTTCGCCTCGGCGTTCTCCGTCTCGGTGACCATCTCGCCCAGCACTCCGAGCACGATATGCTCGGCGCTCATCGAGTCGGACAGCTCGTGCACGAAAAGGTCACGCGGTGTGGCAAGCGACATGATTTCCCTCACGGTGTGGTTGTGTACGCTGTGGCCGGGACGGGACCGGCCAAACGTCTGCTCCTGTCACCGGTCACGCGCGGGGCCCGGTCGGAGTACCCAAATTGCAGGAGTCATGCCAGACGGCCATTCCAGGCTCGTCACCCGCTCGCTGCCCCTCGACGCGTCGCCGCCGTGCCCGTAGGATGTGCAAACGCCTGGATGGCAGACCGGCGCCGGGACAGAGGGCGCCGGGGCTCGTGACATCGCGACGAATGAGAGAGAGCGTTCATGGCCAAGATCGCCTTCATCGGCGCGGGCAGCACGGTGTTCGCCCGCAACCTGCTCAAGGACCTCTTCACCTTCCCCGAGCTGCACGACAGCACGGTGCACCTCATGGACATCGACCCCGACCGGCTGCGCGACTCCGAGACGGTTGCGCGGCGCGTGGCCGCCGAGGCGGGCGCCTCCCCGACGATCGAGACAACGACCGATCGTCGTGGCGCGCTGAGGGGCGCCGATTATGTCATCAACATGATCCAGGTCGGCGGCTACCGGCCGGCGACAGTGACCGACTTCGAGATCCCAAAGAAGTACGGGCTGCGGCAGACGATCGGCGACACGCTCGGCATCGGCGGCATCATGCGGGGCCTGCGCACCATCCCGGTCCTGCTCGACATCGCCCGGGACATGGAGGAGCTCTGCCCGGACGCGCTCCTGCTCAACTACTCCAACCCGATGGCGATGCTGACGTGGGCCCTGAACGCCGGCAGCGGCGTCAAGACGGTCGGGCTCTGCCACAGCGTCTTTGGCACCGCCGGCGAGCTGGCGCACATCCTCAACATCCCGGTCGAGGAGATCGATTATCTCTGCGCCGGCATCAACCACATGGCGTTCTACCTGCGGTTCGAGCACAAGGGCGAGGACCTCTACCCGCGGCTGAAGGCGATAGCCGCCGCCGACGAGTACCCCTCCTACGAGCGCGTGCGCCAAGAGGTGCTGAAGCGCTTCGGCTACGCGGTGACGGAGTCGTCCGAGCACTTCAGCGAGTACACGCCCTGGTTCATCAAGCAGCATCGCCCCGACCTCATCGAGCACTTCCGGGTGCCGCTCGACGAGTACCCAGCGCGCTGCGAGGACCAGATCGCCGACTGGACCTCGATGCGGGCGGCGCTCGTGTCGGACGACCCGACGGCGGTCGAGCGGTACGAGGACGAGCGGCGCGCCTCGATCTCGGGCATGGCGCAGCGGCGCCTGGCGGTGATCGAGCGCGACGATCCCCAGGAAGCGGCGCGGATGCGGGCGCGATACACGGCCAAGCGCGTGCACCAGATGGACGCCAGTCACTCCGGGGAGTACGGGACGCTGATCATCCACAGCATGGAGACCGGCCAGCCGCGCGTCGTCTACGGCAATGTCGGCAACAACGGCAGCATCGCCAACCTGCCGGCGGACTGCGCCGTCGAGGTGCCCTGCCTGGTCGACAGGAACGGCGTCCAGGCCACGCACGTCGGCGCACTGCCGCCGCAGCTGGCGGCGATGATGCAGACGAACATCAACGTCCAGCGCCTGACGGTCGAGGCCGCGCTGACCGGCAAGCGCGAGCACATCTACCACGCGGCCATGCTGGACCCGCACACCGCGGCAGAGCTCGACCTCGATCAGATCACCCATCTCGTCGACGACCTCATCGAGGCGCATGGCGACCTGATGCCGGTCTACACGTAGGACCCGGCCGACATCGCGATCATCGAACGGGAACGAGGGGCGCCGACTGGCGCCCCTCGTGTCATGCCCGACGCACGCCGCCACTACAAATCGACATGTTGTTGACAACAACATGCAAAATCATAGCGAACGTACGAACCTTGCAGCGCGCGAGGACACGGATCGCGCTCGTTCGTGGGCTTGCCACCCGGATCACTGGACAGCAGACAGGAATGTACATACACTTGCGACAGCCGTGTATAGTAGTACGAAACGACGTGTTGCGTGCTACGTTGTCGTAACACCGCACCGCGACGCACGTCTGCTCCGCCCCCGCGCGGGCATCGGTTCTTTCACGCACCAGAACAGCTTCCGGGCACATGGTGCAAGCGATCAACGCTCTGCGGCGCATTGCCAAACCGAGCATGCGGAGCGAGGAGGTGGAGACGTGGTCTTCCGACGCGAAAACAAGGTCGACGCGTTCCAACGCCAGATGAGCGCCCTCCGGCACCAGATCGGAGGCGAGGCGGGCGAAGGGCGTGATGAGATGAATCAGGAGATGCCGGAGCTGGAGGACGATCGCTTCCCTTCCGACACGTATGACGATCGCGGCCAGTACGAGGCGCAGGACGCGGGTGGCTACAGCTTCGGCACCTATCCCAGCGCCCCGCCGGCGCAGGCGGACGTCGAGCCGCAGGACATGGCGCCCGCCGTGCCCGAGATGCCGATGGTCGACAGCCAGATCAGCGTCGTCGCCCAGGACACGTTCTGGAAGGGCGATGTCGAGAGTGACGGCAGCCTCCACGTCTACGGGCGTGTCGAGGGCAATTTGAACGCCAAGGAAGATGTCTGGCTGGCCGAGGGCGCCGACGTCCAGGCGACGATCACCGCGCGCCGCGTCATCGTCGCGGGCCGCGTGAGCGGCACGATCAACGCCAGCAGCCGCTTCGAGGCGCTGCCGCAGGGCAAGATCGACGCCGACGTCAACGCACCGAGCTTCGTGGTGCATGAGGGCGCCGCCATCAACGGCCAGCTCACCATGGCCGCCGGGGAAGGCAACGGCCAGGGCCGCGCCGACCGTTCCGGCTCGCCGGCCATCATCCAGCGCCGGGCGCGCTCCGGCGCCTAGGCGACAGGCCGACCATCACGCCATCCCACCATGGAGACACGGAACATGACCAGCAGAACGATGGAGCCGAGCGGCTTCGCGGGTTACGCCCCGCAGAACGTCGATGAGGGCCAGGAATCGATCAGCGTGATCGACCGGTACTCAAATTTCGATGGCACGTACCACTCGACCCGCGATCTCCGCATCGAGGGACAGGTGAAGGGCACCATCGAATGCCGAGGCACCCTGCACATCGCCCAGGGCGCGAATATCGACGCCAAGGTCGAGGCCGACAACATCTCCGTCGCCGGGGAGCTCCAGGGCGAGATCACCTGCCGCGGCAAGCTGCAGCTGCTGCCGAGCGGCCGCGTGCGCGGCAAGATCAACACCGTCACGCTCGTCATTCACGAGGGCGCCTACTACGAGGGCGAGCTGGAGATGGCCGCGCCGGACAACCGGTTGAGTGGCCGCACCGCGCGCAGCCGCTCCGTTCTCTCCTCGAGCGCCGGCCCGACCCCGATCAACCAGAACGACGGCGAGGGCAGCGAGGCGCAGCCGTCGGCCCCCGCCGGGGCCGGGAACACGTTCATCCGCCGCTTCGGCGGGCAGGAACAGCAGTGGGACGAGACGCGCGGGCAGGAGCCGACCGACCGCTCCGAATCCTGACCCCTGCCCTCACCTCGGTTACGGGCCTCACAGCTTGCGCGCCGGCAGCGACACCGCTCCCGGCGCGCAGCCGTTGTAGCAGGCATGGATGTCGTGGCCGAGGCGGAATGAAGTACCATGTACACTGTGCAAAAAACTCCGCGGGAGGGCGTCGGCGCGTCGTTCGTTCAGGCGTGGCACCGGCTGTGCAAACCGCGGTATGGCGTGTATAAGCTTCGTGCACGGGATGTCGCAGGCACCCTCACGACGGACGATCGACGGAATGCGTGATCCCAACGAACGCCGGTGTGGTACGTGTCGGCACTACGAGCCGTCCAACTCATGGCGGCGGGGCTGGTGCCGCAACACCCTGCTCTTTGCGCCCGGTCAGAGTCACCTCGTCCAGAACGATGAACTTGATTGCAGCCGCGGTTCCGGCGATTTCTGGGAGCCTCCCGCCTATGTCGTCGACGAGCCGCTAGATAGTGCAGGTCAGCCAGACGTGAAACTGCCCAACCTCTCCCCCCTGAGACTCTTTGCGCCGGCGCCGCCACGTCCGGCCCTGGCGGGCGCCGGGATCGGCGGCAACATGATGTTCGCCAGCGGCACCGGATCTGGCGGCGGTGACGACTTCGACTACCCGGACGACTTCGATACCCAAGTCCCGACACCCGAGCGTCGCCCCCGGCAGGCCCGCGCCTCGCGCGGCGGCGGTGGCGGCGAAAGCAACGGCCGCCAGCGCACCGTCCAGTTTCAGCCGGAGGAGCGGTACTGGACCGACTACCTGCGCATCGCCCTGCCGGTGGTCGGTCTGTTGCTGATGATCGGCCTCCTCTGGTTCTGGGCGCAGCAGATCATCGACGACGACCCGAACACGACTGAGCCGAACCCGACCGAGGAGATCGGCCTGGTGACCACCATCACCCCCGAGCCGACGCAGCAGCAGGCCGTCTCCACACCACCGGCGCAGACGGACCAGAACCAGCAGGCGCAGCCGACCCAGCCGGCAGCCGACACGCCCGCCCAGAACCAGCAGACCACCGGCGGTGACAACCAGACGGCCGCCGAGGAGACGCCGGCGCCGACCAAGGAGGCCGCCGCGGCGGGCGGGATCGCCGTGGACACGAAGGTGACGGTCACGGAAGAGCTCAACATGCGCGCCGAGCCGGTCACCACCGGCGACCTGGTCACGACCCTGGCCGCCGGCACGGAGCTCGACGTCATTGGCGGCCCCGAGCAGGGCGAGGACTACACTTGGTGGCAGGTCGTCGATCCGGAGGGCAACAGCGGCTGGGTGGTCGAGAACTTCATCGAGCCGGTCCAATAGACTGATCGCTCCATCCTGATCCGGAGCCATGAACGAGGGCGCACCCTGTGGGGTGCGCCCTCTTGTGGTCAGCGGAAAACGGAGAATCGGGATGCTATACTTCGTGGGTTCCGGCAGCCGCCGGACGACTCAATGACACACGCGTCGCGACCGAATGCGGTGTGCCATCCGGAGCGTTTCCGGATGGTCCTCACTCGGGATGACCGGCGCGGAGGCACAACATCCATTAAGGAAGGCCAGATGGCAGCTACCACCACCCGGCGCAACCCGCGCGTGAGCCTCAAGGGGCTCCTCGAGGCCGGCGTCCACTTCGGGCACCAGAAGAACCGCTGGAACCCGAAGATGAAGCCATATATCTTCGCCGAGCGCAACGGCATCCACATCCTCGACCTGCAGCAGACCGTGCCGATGCTGGAGCAGGCGCACGAGTTCATCAGCGAGCTCACCGCCAAGGGCGGCCACATCCTCTTCGTCGGCACCAAGAAGCAGGCGCAGGAGATCGTCCGCCGCGAGGCGGAGCGCAGCGGCCAGTTCTACGTCAACCGCCGCTGGCTCGGCGGCACGCTGACCAACTTCGTGACGATCCGCAACCGCCTCCGCTTCCTCAAGCAGCTGCAGGCCGAGAAGGATCGCGGCGAGTGGGATTACCTGCCAAAGCAGGAGGCCGCGGCCAAGGAGCTCCAGCTCGAGAAGCTCGAGCGCACCCTCGGCGGCATGCGCGACATGACACAGCTCCCGGGCGCGCTCTTCATCATCGACCCCAAGCGCGAGCATCTCGCGGTGCACGAGGCGACCCGCCTCGGCATCCCGACGATCGCGATGGTCGACTCCAACAGCGACCCGACGCCGATCACCTACCCGCTCCCGGCCAACGATGACGCCATCCGCTCCGTGCGCCTGATCACGGCCGGCATCGCCGACGCCGCGATCGTCGGCCGCACCGAGCTCGAGAGCGCCCACGCCGACGAGTCGG
Source organism: Thermomicrobiales bacterium (assembly GCA_035540335.1). Lineage (GTDB taxonomy): Bacteria > Chloroflexota > Chloroflexia > Thermomicrobiales > UBA6265 > UBA6265. The sequence goes on from DATLHE010000344.1 coordinate 8,353, forward strand.
GCTTCTCTGGCGCCGTTTCCGACGAGGCTGTCCTCGCGGGCGTCGCCGAGAAGGAAGCCGACGCCGACGAGCGCTAGGTTCCTGTCCCTGGGGGTGCGGAGGCTCCGCCCCCCCCCAGGGATTTCAGCAACAGTCCGTTTCCAGTTCCACAATGAAGTGAGGTGAGCCACCGTGGCCGTTACCACCGAGATGATCAAGAACCTGCGCGAGCGCACGGGCGCCGGCATCATGGACAGCAAGCGCGCGCTCGAGGAGACCGGCGGCAACCTTGACAAGGCGATCGACTACCTGCGCCAGCAGGGTCTCGCCAAGGCCGGCAAGAAGGCCGACCGCGCCGCGCTGCAGGGCCTCGTGGACACCTACATCCACAGCCAGGGCCGCATCGGCGCCATGGTTGAGGTCAACTGCGAGACCGACTTCGTTGCCCGCACCGAGGACTTCAAGAAGCTCACCTACGATGTCGCGATGCAGGTGGCCGCGATGTCGCCGCGCTTCGTCTCGGTCGATGAGGTGACCGACAGCGACTACGTCGAGCTCGAGAAGGAGTTCGGCGATCGCGAGACGGCGGTCAAGGCGACGGTGCTCCTCGAGCAGGCGTTCATCAAGGATCCGAAGAAGTCGATCGACGATCTCGTCAAGGAGGGCATCTCCAAGCTCGGCGAGAACATCGTCGTCCGGCGCTTCGCCCGCTTCGAGCTCGGGCAGAGCGCAACGACCGACGCCGACGGCGCGGCATAAAGCGTGCTCATCAGGAAACGCCGCCTCCACCAGGGGGCGGCGTTTTGCTAGCACATTCTCGCCCACCTGCCTGCACGAATTGGCCCAAGAGGAAAGGATGCCGCCTGTGACTGACAACGCCCGACGAGTACTCCTCAAGCTGAGCGGCGAAGCCCTGATGGGCGATGCCACCTTCGGCATCGAGCCTGGCGTCGCGGTGCGCATGGCCCGCCAGATCCGGGAGGCTCACACCCAAGGGATCCAGATCGGCATCGTGGTCGGCGGCGGCAATATCTGGCGCGGACTCTCCGCCAGCAGCCAGGGCATGGACCGCGCGACCGCCGACTACATGGGCATGGTGGCAACGGTGCTGAACGGGCTCACGTTGCAGGACGCGCTCGAGAACGAGGGCGTCGCCTCACGCGTGATGACCGCGATCGCGATGCACGAGGTCGCCGAGCCGTACATCCGGCGCCGCGCAATCCGTCACATGGAGAAGGGTCGCGTCGTCATCCTCGTCGCGGGGACCGGCAACCCCTACTTCACGACCGATACGGCGGCGGCGCTGCGTGCGCTCGAGCTCGACGCGGGCATGCTCCTCATGGCCAAGAACCGCGTTGACGGCGTCTACTCCGATGACCCGCGGACCAACCCGGGCGCCAAGAAGTACGCCACCCTCACCCACCAGGAGGCCCTGGAGCGCGACCTGAAGGTGATGGACGCGGCCGCGATGGCGCTCTGCCGCGACAACAAGCTTCCCATCCTGGTCTTCGACGTCACCGCCGACAACGCGATCAAGAACGCGCTCATGGGTGAATCGACCGGTACTCTGGTATCCTCCACACCATCACGGCAGCCGGTCTAGCAGGCGCGACCGTTCGGATACACTAGGAACGGGTAGCGCGAGCCATCACGGACCGCGAAAGAACATGCACCGAAAGGATGGGATATGACGATCGCCGATGTGATTCGGGACGCTGACACGCGCATGTCGAAGGCGATGGATGCGCTGCACCACAACCTGAACGCGGTTCGCACCGGACGCGCGGCTCCCTCCCTGATCGAGCGCATTCACGTGGACTACTACGGCACGACCATGCCGCTGAACCAGCTGGCCAATATCTCGGCGCCGGAGAGCCGTCTGCTCGTCGTGCAGCCCTGGGACAAGGGCAGCATGCAGCCGATCGAGAAGGCGATCCAGATGTCGGATCTCGGCCTGACGCCGAACAACGATGGCCAGGTCATCCGCATCAACATCCCGACGCTGACCGAAGAGCGGCGCAAGCAGATGGTGAAGGTCGTCCACTCCAGCGTCGAGGAAAGCAAGGTCGCGGTCCGCAACATCCGGCGCGACGCCCTGCAATCCGCCAAGACGCTGATGACGAAGAAAGAGATCTCCGAGGACGACGAGCGCCGCGCCCAGCAGGAGCTCGAGACGCTGACCAAGAAGTACGTCGACGAGGCGGAAAAGATCGGCAAGGCCAAGGAGCAGGAGGTCCTCGAGGTCTAGCATGACGAGCCGCGACCACGCACCGACCGCACCCGGTTCCACCAGCGGGACGATTTCGGCGCCGGCCACCACACCCGCGCCGGACGACCTGACGCCCATTCCCATCGAACGTGTGCCGCGGCACATCGCGATCATCATGGACGGGAATGGCCGCTGGGCGGCGCAGCGTGGGCTCGCGCGCATCGAGGGGCACGAGCACGGCACCGAGAACATCCGCCGCATCACGCACATGGCGGGCGAGCTCGGCGTCAAGTACCTGACCCTCTGGGCGTTCTCCACCGAGAACTGGCGCCGGCCGAAGGAAGAGGTGGACGGCCTGATGCGCATTCTCGGCAATGCGATCGAGTCGGAAACCGAGGAGCTGCACCGCCAGGGCGCCCAGCTGCGCCACATCGGCGATCTGGACGCACTCGCGCCCGAGCTCCGGCGCTCCGTGCTCGACGCCATCGACCTCACCCGCAACAACGACAAGCTGGTCCTGACGCTGGCGTTCAACTACGGCGGCCGCCAGGAGTTGCTCCACGCGATCAGCCAGATGATCCGTGACGGAGTCGCGCCCGAGGATGTGACCGAGGAGGCGCTCGAGCGGCGGCTCTACATGCACGACCTGCCGGACGCGGACCTCATCATCCGTACCTCGGGAGAATGGCGGCTCAGCAACTTCCTCCTGTGGCAGGGCGCCTATGCGGAGCTCTTCTTCTCCCCGAAATTCTGGCCGGACTTCGGGCACGAGGACCTGCGCGAGGCCGTGATCGACTTCAGCCGCCGTGAGCGCCGCTTTGGTGCCGTCTCCGCCGCCTCGCTGAGCGGGTAGCGCCGCCGTGCGTCAACGCGCTATCTCTGCCGTCGGAATCGTCATCCTCGGCCTGCTGCCGGCCCTTCTCGGCGGGCCGGTCTTCGCAATTGCTTTCACGCTCATCGCGCTCCAGTCCTATCGTGAGCTCGTCGCGCTGCTGAAGGTCGGGCAACGCGAGCTGGCGGCGATGGGGTATGTCTTCATCGCCGCGGCGGGCCTGCTGGCATGGCTCAAGCCCGACGGGCGCTACCTGCCGCTCGTCGTCGCTCTGGCGACGTTCACCCCGCTCGTCTTCATCGTCTTCCGGCAGTCGGATCCAGTCGATGAGCGCGATTGGGCGAGCGCCATCGGGCCGGCGCTCTACCTGCTCCTGCCGACGTTTGGCGCCATTGCCTTGCGCGGCGCCGAAGGCAGCGTCGACCGCGAGTGGTTCGCCGATCTCGCCGGTGCCATGCCGTTCGACGGCGCCGACACGGCGAAGGGGCTCGGCTGGTTCCTGACCGCCCTGTTGATCACCTGGCTGTCAGACACCGCGGCGTACCTGGTCGGCAAGTCGGTTGGCCGCACGAAGCTGATCCCGCGCGTGAGCCCGAACAAGACGGTCGAGGGGGCCATTGGCGGGCTGGTGGCCGCGGGCATCACCGCCACCGTCTGTGTCTTTGCCTTCGGGCTCGATGTCCATCCGCTAACCTCGCTGATCCTCGGCGTCGTGCTCGGCGTGATCGGCATGCTGGGCGACCTCTGTGAGTCCAACCTGAAGCGCCGCGCCGGCGTCAAGGACAGCGGCAACCTCATCCCCGGCCACGGCGGCATGCTGGATCGCATCGACGCCCTGATCTTTGTCCTGACCGCGACATGGGCGCTGCTGCCGCTCCTCCCCTGATCGCACCGTTACGTCGACCTCGACACCAGATGGAGTCTCGCCAGATGACCGGAATTGCGCTGCTCGGGTCCACCGGCTCGATTGGGCAGCAGACGTTGGATGTCGTGCGCAGTCTCAACGACCGGTACAGGGTCGTGACCATCGCCGCCGGCAAGCGGTCGTCCGACCTCACGCGTCAGGTCGATGAGTTCCAGCCCGCGCTGGTCGTCTCCGGCGGCGACCGCGAGATCGCCGGCCGGAAGGCGCTGCCCTCCCCGGAGGGGCTGATCGAGGCGGCGACGCATCCGGATGTCGACATCGTCGTCGTCGCGACGTCCGGCCACGACGCCATCCCGGCCGTCATCGCGGCGTTGCAGGCCGGCAAGGCGGTCGCGCTCGCCAACAAGGAAACGATCGTCTGCGCCGGCGAGTTGATCATGCCCCTCGTCGGCGAGCTTGGCGAGCGCATGCGGCCGGTCGACAGCGAGCACAGCGCGATCTGGCAGTCTTTGCAGTCCGGCCGGAGACGCGACCTGCGGCGGATCATCCTCACCGCCTCGGGCGGGCCCTTTCGCACGACATCCGCGGTCGACCTGGCCAACGCCACCGTCGAGCAGGCGCTGAAGCATCCCAACTGGGACATGGGCGGCAAGATCACCATCGATTCGGCGACGCTGATGAACAAGGGGCTGGAGCTCATCGAGGCTCGCTGGCTCTTCGATACCCCTTATGAGCAGATCGACATCGTGGTTCATCCCGAGCAGATCATCCACTCCATGGTCGAATTCCAGGACCGCAGCACGATCGCCCAGATGAGCCCACCGGACATGCGGCTCCCCATCCAGTACGCCCTGACGTGGCCGGAGCATGCGCCATCGTCGTTCACGCCGCTGGACTTCACCCAGCACCCGAAGCTGACGTTCGAGCAGCCCGACCTGGACCGTTTCCCGGCACTGCGTATCGCCCGCGAGGCCGGCATGGCCGGTCGCACCTACCCGACGGCGCTGAGCGCCGCCGACGAGGTCGCGGTCGACGCCTTCCGCGCGGGCAAGATCGGCTTCACCGACATCCCGGCGCTTATCCAAGCCGTTCTCGACCGCCACGAGCCGCTGCCGGTCACTGACCTGGACGTCGTCCTAGGGGCGGATCGGTGGGCGCGCGCGGCGGCCGGCCAGCTCATGGCGAACTGGAGCCCGCGCCTGTAGCCTGAAGGCGTCGCAGCGCCGCGAGCCGGTCCCGATGGAGATCGAGCGCAAACGTCGCCACGCCGACCATCGCGGGTCGGGAGGGACGCAGCGCGTCGGCGCAGGCGCTGAGTGTCGACCCTGTAGTCCGCACGTCGTCGATGAGCAGGAAGCGGCCGCCGGGGCGTGGCTGCCACGCGGGATCCATACCAAAGGCCCCCTGCACATTGCGGGTGCGCTCCTCGCCGCTCAACGTCGTCTGCGAGACGGTCGCCACCGTTCGCCGGAGCAACGGGACAACCGGGATGCCCGCGTGACGTGACAGCTCCCGCGCGATCAGCGCGGATTGGTTGTAGCCGCGCTGCCGCTCCTTCGTAGGATGCAGTGGCACGGGCACAAGCGCGTCCAGCGGCCCGAACGCTGCTATAAGCGGCTGCATCAATGCCCCCAGGTGCTCGGCACGCGCCGGTTCGCCGTGATACTTGAGCAGCTTGACTGATTCCGCTATCCAGCCGTCGTACGCAAAGGCGGAGCGGGCACAGGTGATCAGTGGGTCGAGATCGGCGCAGCCGCACCGGTTGTGCAACCGGGGCACGCCGCAGCGCGAGCAAGCGAGCGGACCGTCAACCGCCGGTACCGTCCCCTCGCAGATGTCGCAGAGCCAGTCCCCGCGCATGCCGCACCCGGCGCATACCTTCGGGTACACCGTCAGGGCTGCGGCATGTGCCATGCGTGCGATCAACCGTCGTATGCTGAAGGTCAACGTCGTCACTCCGGCCGACGAGTAGCAGGATCGGAAGAGGCCCCATGTTCGATGCGATTTCCCGGACCTTCGATGAAGTCCTCGCCTCCCGCGAGCGATTCGTCGAGGCCGACGCGCCCACGCTGCTCTACGGCACCGATCTCACCGAAGGCGTCGTGGCTATCGAGCCTTATGGGCAGAACGAAGTCATGCTGTACCGCCGCGACCCACGCGGCCGCACGGCCACCGAGCGGCGCGTCATGCAACCCTGGCTCGTCGCCAGCGATCCCGCACCCTTCGCGAACCGCGCGGATGCCGAGTTGACCGAGCTGCGCGGCGAGTTGCCATACAAGCATCTGGTGTCATTTGCCTCATGGGAATCCTACCGTGCGGCGACGGCGCAGGAAAGCCGGCGCGGCGGCAGGATCCTGGGCCCCGCGTCGCTCGTCTCCCAGTTCCTCATGCGCTCTGGCCTCACCCTCTTCAAGGGCATGGCCTATCCCGAGCTTCGCCGGATGCAGATGGACCTCGAAACGCTCAGCTTGAATCCCGCCGATCCCGACGCGGCCATCATCATGATCTCGATTCGCCAAGGCACCTTTGAGGACGTAATCGTGCTGGAATCGACCGAGGCCGAGCTTCTCGAGCGGTTCAACGCCGCCGTTGCGAAGCTGGACCCGGACGTCATCGAGGGGCACAACATCTTCGGCTTTGACCTGCCCTACCTGGTCGAGCGAGCCCGCCGCGCGGGCGTGCCACTCACGCTGGGCCGCGACCGCTCCGCGCCGCGCATGGTCGAACGCGAGCAGCAGGTGCGCGTGGGGCCGCTGTCGCAGAACTACACCGCCGCCTTCATCCACGGACGGCATGTCATCGACACCTATCTCCAGATCCAGCGCTTTGATGTCGCCGGCCAATTCTCGCGGTACGGTCTGAAGGACGTCATTCGTCAGATGGGACTCGAACGCGCCGACCGTGTCTTCGTGGACCGGAGCACCATCACCGACATGTGGAAGCAAGGTGCGCGAGACCGCGACACGCTTGCGCAGTACGCCCTGGACGACGTCCGCGACGTCGACATGCTCTCCCGCGTCATCCTGCCGACGGAGTTCTACCAGACGCAGATCCTACCGGTGACCTACCAACGGTCGGCGACGACGGGGACGGGCAAGAAGATCGACGATCTGATGATCCGCACCTATCTCAGTGCCGGCCACAGCCTGCCGCGCCCGCAAGCGCCACGACCCTATCCTGGGGGCTACGTCGAGCTCATCGCCTCCGGCGTCTTCGGTCCGGTCGTCAAATGCGACGTCGAGAGCCTCTACCCGTCCATCATGCTCACGCGGGACATCGCGGCGCAGACTGACGTCTTGGGAGCGTTTCCGTTGCTACTGCGGGATCTCACGAACCGGCGCATCGACGCCAAGCGACGCGTCCGGCAGACGGAAGGGGAAGAGCAGGCAACCTGGGACGGGCTGCAAGGCAGCTTCAAGATCCTCATCAACTCGTTCTACGGATACTTGGGATTCGGCGGTGGCATCTTCAACGACTTCGATGCCGCGGAGCAGGTGACGCTCGCCGGCCAGGCGCTCATCAAGGATGTTGTCCGCCACCTGCGCGATCAGGATGCCGAGCCGATCGAAGTCGATACCGACGGCGTCTACTTCTCACCGCCGAGCCAGATCACCACTCAGGACGACGAGGAGCGCTTCGTGGAAGCGATCGGCGACCTCTTGCCCGAGGGCATTCGGCTCGCTCACGACGGTCGCTACCGCCACATGCTGTCCCTGAAGCAGAAGACCTATGCACTGATCGACTACGATGACACGCTCATCATGAAGGGCAGCGCGCTCCGCAGCCGTGCCCTGGAACGATGCTTCCAACGCTTCCTGCGCGACGCCGCGCGGGCGTTCATGGAGGCCGACCGGGAAGCGGTCCGCGACCTCTACTTCGCGCTCGCGGAGGCGCTGCAGACGAAATCCGTGCCCGTCCACGAGATCAGCCAATGGACGATGTTGCGGCAGGACAAGATTGCCTCCCGCACGCGGATCAAGGCGCTGCTCGACGCCAACCCTGGACGGTGGCGCTACGGTGAGCGTATCGAGATGTATGAGCGCGAGGATGGCGCGTTGGCATTCGCCGAAGACTACACCAACGACGAAAACACCACGGTGCTGCTCCGGCGCCTGCGCGATGTCGCAGAGCGGTTCGAGATGCTCTTTACTGACCGCGCCGAGTTCGACGCCCAGTTCCCGCTGATCAAGGTGACGACGGACCTCGAGGCCGCGCGCCAGAAAGAACCCTCCCGCCAGCTGGGACTTTTCTGACACGGGATCTGTCAGATCGCTGGCGACTCCCCACCGGATCACCATGGCGAATAAACAAAAAGAAGCCGCCCTTCTTACGAAGGGCGGCTCGATGACCGCGTCTAAACTCTGGGTAGCGGGGGGAGGATTCGAACCTCCGACCTTTGGGTTATGAGCCCAACGAGCTGCCACTGCTCCACCC
>DATLHE010000345.1:0-34367 GCA_035540335.1 Thermomicrobiales bacterium
CTGCTGTTCTACGCGGACGGCGAGAAGCGCTACATCCTGGCGCCGCTCGGCGTGCGCGTCGGCGACACGGTCGTCTCGGGTCCGGACGCGCCGATCCGCACCGGCAACGCGCTGCCGCTGCGGAGCATCCCGACCGGTACGCAGATCCACAACATCGAGCTCTACCCGGGCAAGGGTGGCCAGCTCTGCCGCTCGGCCGGTACGTCGGCGCAGCTGATGGCGAAGGTCAATGACTATGGCCAGCTCCGCATGCCGTCCGGCGAGGTTCGCCTCGTGCACCTGAGCTGCATGGCGACGCTGGGCCAGGTCGGCAACGTCGACCATGAGAACGTGGAGATCGGCAAGGCCGGTCGCAGCCGCCATATGGGCCGCCGCCCGACCGTCCGTGGTTCGGTGATGAACCCGAACGACCACCCGCACGGTGGTGGTGAGGGCAAGGCGCCGATCGGTGGCCAGCCAAAGACGAAGTGGGGCAAGCCCGCCTTCCAGCGGACGCGCAACAACAAGCGCACCGACTCGATGATTGTTCGCCGCCGCCCGAGCAACAAGCGGCGCTAATTTGGCGAGGCGCGACCGGAGGTCGATCTCACGCCGTCGCCGGTAGCGCTTCCACGTGATGGGCAGAACCCAGGAGAACAACGTGTCGAGATCTTCGAAGAAGGGACCATACATCGACCTGAAACTGCAGAAGAAGGTCGATGTCCTGAACCAGACGAACCAGCGAACGGTGATCCGCACCTGGGCCCGCGCCTGCACGATCTTCCCGGGCATGGTCGGTCACACGATCGCGGTGCACAACGGCCGGCAGCATGTGCCGATCTACGTCACCGAGCCCATGGTTGGTCACAAGCTTGGTGAGTTCGCCCCGACCCGGACCTATCGCGGTCACGGCAAGGACGCGGACCGCCGCGGCCGTCGGTAACGTCGGACCTGAACGGTAGAGGACGAAAAAGCAATGGAAGTCAGGGCAAGCCTACAGCGCGTCCGAATCTCACCGCGGAAGGCCCGGCTGGTCGTCGACATGGTTCGCGGCAAGAAGGTGACGGACGCCATTGAGATGATGAAGTTCGTGCCGAACCGCGCGGCGGAGGATGTCGAGCGGCTGTTGAAGTCGGTCGCCGCCAACGCCGAGAACAACTACGACCTGGATCCGAACGATCTCTGGGTCAAGGCGATCTACGCCGACGACGCGCCGACGCTGCGGCGGTTCAAGCCGAAGGCCCGGGGCCGGGTGGGCAAGATCCTGCGGCGATCGTGCCACATCACGGTGATCGCTGAAGAGAGAGGTGGCCGCTAATGGGTCGTAAAGTCAATCCCGTCGGTTTCCGCCTGGGCGTCGCCAGCGAGTGGGAATCGAAATGGTTTGCGGAACGGACGTATACTGAACTGCTGCACGAGGATCTCACAATCCGCAAGCTCATCCTGGATGAGCTGACCCGTGCCGGCATCGCGCGGATCGAGCTCGAGCGCGCCGCCAACAAGGTCGATGTCACGCTGCACACGTCGAAGCCGGGCATCGTCATTGGCAAGCAGGGTGCGAACGTCGAGCGGCTGCGCCAGCTCGTCGAGAAGAAGGTTGGCAAGAAGGTCAACATTCGGATCGAGGAGATCAAGGTCCCCGAGACCAACGCCCGCCTGATCGCGGAGAGCATCGCGGAGCAGATCCAGCGCCGCGTCGCCTACCGCCGCGCCATGAAGCACGCGATTCAGCAGGCGATGCGCCGGGGCGCCAAGGGCGTCAAGGTGCGCATGTCGGGCCGCCTCGGCGGCGCCGAGATGAGCCGCATGGTGACGGAGATGGAGGGGCGGGTGCCGTTGCACACGATCCGCGCCAACATCGAGTTCGCCACCGTCCACGCCCACACGACCTACGGCCGAATCGGCGTCAAGGTCTGGGTGTACAAGGGCGATGTGATGCCGCAGAAGGGTGAGATCACGGAGGCCACGCTGACCGCCGATCTCGCCAACGCGGGCGATTAGGAGTCCGGAGCGTCGTGGGGCGGCCTGGCCGTCCCCCACGGTGTGAGGGGAAGCGGAGCGTTCTGACATGTTGATGCCAAAGCGGACGAAGTACCGCAAAGTAATGCGTGGCCGCATGACGGGCAAGGCGTACCGCGGGTCGACGATCTCGTTCGGCGATTTCGCGCTGCAGTCCACCGAGCCGGCATGGGTCACGAGCCGCCAGATCGAGGCGTCGCGTCGTGCCATCACGAACTACCTCAAGCGCGGCGGCAAGGTCTGGATCCGGATCTTCCCGGACAAGTCCGTGACGCAGAAGCCGGCCGAGACCCGGATGGGCTCCGGCAAGGGCAGCCCGGAGTATTGGGTCGCCGTGGTGAAGCCGGGGCGGATCCTGTTCGAGGTCGCCGGCGTCGACGAGGAGCGCGCCAGCGAGGCGCTGCGCCGCGCGGCGATGAAGATGCCGATGAAGTGCAAGGTCGTGGTTCGGGAGACCCCGGGCGCGCAGTCGACCGAGGAGGGGGCCGCATGAAGGCGAGCGAGCTTCGCACCCTGACGGGCGAGCAGCTTGAGGAGCGCCTCAAGGAGCTGCACACGGAGTGGCGCGATCTGCGGTTCCAGGAAGCGGTTGGCCAGCTGACCGCGACCTCTCGCATCCGCGAGATCCGCAAGGACATCGCGCGGATCCACACGATCCGCACGGAGCAGAACGCCAAGGCGGCCGCCAGCTAGGCGTCTCCGTCCTGGAGTGAGGATTAGAGGGAACCAATGAGTGAGGTTCAGGACGCGCTGACTCCGGCCGAGGAAAAGGCGACGCGGCTGCAGACGCCGCGGACGCAGAAGGTCGGCCGGGTCGTGAGCGACAAGATGGAGAAGACCGTCGTTGTCGCGGTGGACTACGTTCGCCGGCACCCGCTGTATCACAAGCGGATCACCCGGACGAGCAAGTTCCTGGCGCACGACGAGAACAACAACTGCAAGCCTGGAGACCTGGTGCGGATCGAAGAGACCCGGCCAATGTCCAAGCGCAAGCGCTGGATCGTCCGCGAAGTGCTCGAGCGCGCGGTTCAGATCTGATCGGCCGCAGCGGGACTCCCGTCGCGTTCGATGCATGCCCAGAGGGTAGTAGCGATGATTCAAACACAGACTCGGCTGAAGGTTGCCGACAACAGCGGGGCGCGTGAGATCATGTGCATCCGCGTGCTCGGTGGCTCTTCTCCGAAGTACGGCAGCGTCGGGGACACGATCATCGCCTCGGTCAAGGCCGCGCAGCCGAATGCGGCCGTGAAGAAGGGTGATGTGGTTCGGGCCGTGATCGTGCGCACCGCGAGCGAGTACGGCCGGCCGGACGGCAGCCATATCAAGTTCGACGACAATGCCGCCGTGCTGATCAACCAGCAGGGCGCTCCGCGCGGCACGCGCATCTTCGGCCCGGTGGGTCGCGAGCTGCGTGAGCGGCAGTACATGCGGATTGTCTCTCTTGCACCTGAAGTGCTGTAGGGATCGCTGATGAGGAAGATTGTCACAGGCGATGAGGTGCTCGTCACCAGCGGCCGGAACAAGGGCTCGCGCGGCGTCGTCCGCATGAACCTCCTGACCGAGGACCGCGTGGTGATCGAGGGCGTCAACATCGTCAAGAAGCACATCAAGCGCGGCCGCGCCCGCCAGGCCGGCATCGTCGAGGTCGAGGCCCCGCTGCACGTCTCGAACGTGATGGTGGTCTGCCCGAAGTGCGGCCAGCCGACGCGCGTCGGTGTTCGCAAGAACGCCGAGGACAAGAACGAGCGCTACTGCAAGAAGTGCGACGAGACGCTGCCGCAGCCGGACCGCTAGGGCCGCCGGCTGCTGGCCGCACACGGATGTGGACCTTAAGAGGAACGGCGACCTGAGTGCCGGCGCGAGCCGGCGGACCAGGTGCGAAACGCCACGAATGGTATTGGGAAACCGGACCTATATCCGGTGTGAGGCAGGGTTTTCATGGCACGAGTACGTGATCGCTACAGGGAGGACGTCGTTCCGGCCCTGACCAGCGAGTTCGGGTACAAGAACCCCTTCCAGGTGCCGAAGGTTGAGAAGGTCGTGATCAACATCGGTCTCGGCGAGGCGATTGCCAATGGGCGCGCCCTCGATGCCGCGGTCAACGATCTGAGCATCATCACCGGCCAGAAGCCGGTGATCACGCGGGCGAAGAAGTCGATCGCCGCGTTCAAGCTTCGGGCGGGAATGCCGATCGGGGCGATGGTGACGCTCCGCGGCGAGCGGATGTACGAGTTCCTGGACCGGCTGATCGCGACGGCGCTCCCGCGCATTCGCGACTTCCGGGGCGTGACGCCGAACGCGTTCGACGGCCGCGGGAACTACACGATGGGTCTCCGCGAGCAGATCATGTTCCCGGAGATCGACTATGACCAGATCGATAAGGTGCGCGGTCTCGAGATCAGCATTGTGACCTCTGCCCGTACCGATGAAGAGGGGCGCCAGCTGCTCGCGCTTCTCGGCATGCCGTTCGCGCGGTAGCGGACGGGACTCACGGAGGAACCATGGCGAAGACGAGTCTCATCGTGAAGGCCCAGCGCCCGCCCAAGTATTCGAGCCGGCAGGTCAATCGCTGCAAGCTGTGCGGCCGCAGCCGCGCCTACATCCGGAAGTTCGGCGTCTGCCGCATCTGCTTCCGGGAGCTGGCGTCGCTCGGACGTCTCCCCGGCGTGAAGAAGTCCAGCTGGTAATCGGGCACCCGCATATTTGACATCGACGGAGAACGCAACGCATGAGCGTGAATGACCCCATCAGCGACATGCTGACGAGGATTCGCAATGCGGGGATGGCGCAGAAGAGCGAAACGACCATGCCCGCCACGAAGATCCTCGTGGCGATCGCCCACATCCTGAAAAGCGAAGGCTACATTCAGGACTTCGAGGAAATCGAGAAGCGGCCGCAGAACCAGCTCCTCATCAAGCTGAGCTACGGTCCGGACAAGCGCCACACGATCCGCGAGATCAAGCGCGTCAGCAAGCCCGGCCTGCGTGTCTACGCCGGCAAGAACGAGCTGCCGCGCGTGCGCAGCGGTCTTGGTATCGCCATCGTCAGCACCCCGCAGGGCGTCCTGACCGGCTACGAGGCTCGACGGCGCGGTATCGGTGGTGAGGTGCTCTGCACCGTCTGGTAAGCAGACGCGGTGACGCATCGCCCCGGCGGTGCCCAGCGCACACCCTGATGAAGGAACAGCCATGTCGAGAATTGGAATCAAGCCGATCCCCGTGCCGAATACCGTCAAGGTCGAGATCGGCGCCGGGAATGCGGTGCAGGTCAAGGGCCCGAAGGGCGAGCTGGCGCAGAAGCTGACGACCCGGCTGCAGCTCGTGCAGGAGGACGGCGTCGTCAAGGTCGTCCGCACGAGCGAGGACCGCGAGGTCAAGGCGCTGCACGGCCTGACCCGGTCGCTGCTGAACAACATGGTCGTCGGCGTGACCGACGGCTACACCAAGGTCCTCGAGATCCAGGGCGTCGGTTACCGCGCCCAGATGCAGGGCAAGAACCTGGTGCTCAACGTCGGGTTCTCGCACCCGGTGAACATGACCCCGCCCGAGGGCATCAGCTACGCGGTCGAGGGCAACAACCGCGTGACCGTCAGCGGCATCAACAAGCAGGTCGTCGGTGAAGAGGCCGCCCGGATCCGCGGCGTCCGTCCGCCGGAGCCTTACAAGGGCAAGGGCATCCGCTACGCTGGCGAGTTCGTTCGTCGCAAGGCCGGTAAGGCGGGTAAGGCGAAGTAGTCAGCGGGCAGGGGACTGCCTGCCGCCATGGTGGCGTGGGGCACGCGTTGCCCATGTCGCCCGTGGCTTTCGGACTGAACGGAGTATTCGATGCGCATTAAATATCGGAGGCCATTGAGCCAGCGCAAGCGCCGCCACGTGCGCGTGCGCGCCAAGGTCGAGGGGACGGCGGCCCGGCCGCGACTGAACGTCTTCCGCTCCTCGGCCCACATCTATGCTCAGGTGATCGACGACGGCAAGGGCCACACCCTGGTCGCCGCGAGCGACCTTGAGGACGCGGTCCGCGAGCGGGCCGGCGAAGGGGCGCCGAAGACGGCGCGCGCCAAGGCGGTCGGCGAGGTCATCGCCGAGCGCGCCAAGGCGGCGGGCGTCGATGCCGTAGTCTTCGACCGCGGCGGGTTCCTCTACCACGGTCGCATCAAGGCGGTCGCGGACGGCGCGCGCGAGGGTGGCCTGAAGTTTTAGGCCCTACGATTTCCGGTGCGCGAGGCATGAGGCCGAGTGCCGGAAGGTCTGGAGATACGTATGGATCGTAATCGAGGAGAGCGTCCGTCGCGTCGCCGCGACGAAGACGAGCAGGTGAACGAGCTCGAGGAGCGGTTGGTCAAGATCAACCGCGTCTCGAAGGTTCACAAGGGTGGCCGCACCTTCGCGTTCGGCAGCCTCGTCGTCGTCGGCGACGGCAAGGGCCGCGTCGGCGTCGGGCTCGGCAAGGCCGGCGAGGTGCCGGACAGCATCCGCAAGGGTGCCGATGCCGCGAAGAAGGCGATGGTCAACGTGCCGCTCGATGGTGGCACCATTCCGCATGAGGTCGAGGCCACGTTCGGCGCCTCCCGCGTGCTGCTCAAGCCGGCGTCGCCCGGTACCGGCGTCATCGCCGGTGGCGCCGTCCGCGCGGTGGTCGAGGTCGCGGGTGTCCGCGACATCCTGACCAAGTCGCTCGGCAGCAACAACCCCGTGAATGTCACCAAGGCGACGATCCAGGCGCTGCAGGAGCTCGAGTCCGAGAGCGTCGTCGTTCGCCGCCGCAACCGGACCAAGTCGACGCTGCGCAAGCCGTTCGAGCACGGTGGCCAGTCGGCCGACGTCGGGCTGGTGAAGCGTCGCCAGCCGGAGCCGCTGACGCCGCCGCAGGAGCGTGGTGGCCGTGGCCAGCGTCAGGGCGGCCGTGGCCGTGGCCAGGGCGCGAGCCAGAACCAGAGGAGTCGGTAGCCATGAGCGACGCGCAGACGACCGCAACGGGTCAGCTGCGGATCACGCTGGTGCGCAGCACGATCGGCCGCTCGGGCGATCAGGAGCGCGCGGTGCGTTCGCTGGGACTCCGCCGCATCAACCAGAGTGTGGTGCGCACGGATGATCCCTCGATCCGCGGGGCCATCAACAAGATTCGCCACCTCGTTCAGGTTGAGGAAGTCGCTGGCGAGTAGCCCCCGCGGGCTGAACGGTCAGCATGAAAGTTGGGAACAACGATGCCCCTGACAATCGATGATTTGCGGCCGAACAAGGGCGCAAACACAAGCAAGCGCCGGGTCGGGCGCGGCCCCGGCAGTGGCCGTGGCAAGACGGCGGGCCGCGGCACCAAGGGCCAGAACTCCCGCTCCGGCGGCGGCGTCCGCCCGGGGTTCGAGGGCGGCCAGCTGCCGATCCAGCAGCGCATGCCCTACAAGCGTGGCTTCACGAACGTCTGGGCGACGCAGTGGGAGACCGTCAACGTCGGTCGCCTCGCGGAGCTCGACGTCGATGGCCCGATCACGCCGGAGGTCCTCGCCGAGGCCGGGCTGATCCGCAGCACGCGCTTCCCGGTCAAGATCCTTGGCAACGGCGAGTTGGGCGCCGCCGTGACCGTGAAGGCCCACGCCTTCTCCAAGGGCGCCCAGGCGCTCATCGAGCAGGCCGGCGGTACGGTCGAGACGCTGGAGCGCACCGACGAGTGGACCTCCGCTCGCCCGCGGACGCGCCGCCTGCCGCTCAACCGTGAACTTAAAGCCATGCGCGTTGGCAAGGTCGGTGGACCGTCCCGGCGCGAGGCGCTCGCCCAGCTTCAGGAACGTGAGGCTAAGGAGGCCTAGGCATGCTCCAGGCCGTCTTCAACGCGTTTAAGATTCCGGACCTGCGCCGGAAGATCCTGTTCACGGTCGCGATGCTGGTGATCTTTCGTGTGATCGCCAGCGTCCCGATCCCCGGGGTCGACCGCGAGGGGCTGCGGAATCTCATCGACAGCAACCAACTGCTGGGCATGCTCAACCTCTTCTCCGGAGGCGGGTTGAACAACTTCTCGATCGCCGCGCTCGGTGTCTACCCGTACATCACCGCGACGATCATCATGCAGCTGATGACCCCCATCATCCCGCGGCTCAATGAGCTGTCGATGGAGGGCCAGCAGGGCCGGAACCAGATCGACCGCTACACGCACTACATCACGGTTCCGCTGGCCCTGCTCCAGGGCTACGGCCAGATGCTGCTGTTCTCCAGCGACCAGGGCGGCAACCTGATCCAGGACTTCGGTCTCTTCAACGCCGCCACCTTCCTGCCGACCCTGGCGATCCTGATGTCGCTGACGGCCGGCACGATGGTCCTGGTCTGGATCGGTGAGCTGATCACCGAGAACGGCATCGGCAACGGCATCTCGATCATCATCTTCGGCGGCATCATCGCCTCGCTGCCCGGCGCCATCACCCGACTGCTCTCGGGCGGCACGCTCGGCGAGAACGTCATCGGCACCGTCATCTTCGCGGCCATCGCGCTGCTGACGATCGTCGGCGTGGTGATGATCAACGAGGGCACGCGCCGCATCCCCGTGCACCACGCCAAGCGCGTGCGTGCCGGCAAGCAGTATGGCGGCACGACGACGAACATCCCGCTCAAGGTCAACAGCGCGGGCATGATCCCGCTGATCTTCGCGGTCAGCATCATGGTCTTCCCGGGCATGGTGGCGAACTTCCTGCAGTCCTCCAGCGTGGAGTGGGTGCAGAACCTCGCCCGCAACATCAGCCTCTGGCTGAGCCCGGACACGGTGCCGTACAACATTGTCTACTTCTTCATGGTGGTGGGCTTCACGTTCTTCTACACCATGGTCGTGTTCCAGCAGCAGCGCATTCCCGAATCGCTGCAGCGGCAGGGCGCATTCATCCCCGGCGTTCGGCCGGGGCGCAACACGGCGATCTACCTGCAGCGCGTGCTGACGCGCATCACCATCGTCGGCGCCCTCTTCCTGGGCATCGTCGCGGTGCTGCCGTTCATCGCCTCGCGGATCACCGGCGTCCAGACGCTGTTGCTCAGCTCGACCTCGATGCTGATCGTCGTCGGTGTCGCGATCGACACGATGCGTCAGCTCGAAGCACAGCTGATGATGCGGAACTACGAAGGCTTTATCGACTAGGCGGCCGCGGGCGGGGCGAGCGATCGCCCTGCCCATGCGTCGCTGGTCGGAGTCCCAGAGGACAAACCTCGTGTATGTGATTCTGATGGGCGCCCAGGGGTCCGGCAAAGGAACCCAGGCGGCGCTGATTGGCCCGAAGCTCAAGCTCGTCAAGGTCGCCACCGGAGATCTCTTCCGCGCGGCGATCGCGGCGAAGTCGGAGCTGGGCCTGCAGGTCCAGTCGATCCTCGAGGCGGGCGATCTCGTTCCGGACGAGCTGACGAACGCGATCGTGAAGGTCCGCCTCGAGCAGATCGCGGCCGAGAAGGCCAAAGATGGCGACGTCAGCGGCGCGCTCTTCGATGGCTTCCCGCGCACCGCGGCGCAGGCACGCGCGCTCGACGAGATCCTCGCCGCGCAGGGCGAGGTCCTGACGGCGGTGGTCGAGATCGACGTCCCGCGCGACATCCTCATCGAGCGACTCGCCGGCCGCCGCACCTGTGAGACCTGCGGCACCGTCTACCACGTCGTCGCCGATCCACCGGCGGTCGAGGGCATCTGCGACAAGGACGGCGGCCGGCTGGTGCAGCGCGAGGACGACACGCCGCGGGCGATCGCCCGCCGGCTCTCGCTCTACGACGAGCTCACGGCGCCGCTGCTGAGCTACTACGCCGAGCAGGGAGTGCTGGACCGGGTCAACGGCGACCAGGACATCGAGAAGGTCGAGCAGGCCATCCTCGATGCCGTCACCCAGCGCGCGACGGCGGCGGGAGAGCGCTAGGCATGGCCATCACGATCAAGAACGAGCGCGAGATCGAGAAGATGCGGGCGGCGGGCCGCGTGGTCGCCATCTGCCACCAGCGGGTGGAGGAGGCGATCGCCCCGGGCGTCACCACCGCGGACCTCGACGCGATCGTTCGCGATACCGTGAAGGAATACGGCGCGACCGCCAGCTTTCTCGGCTACCACGGCTTCAGCGGCAACATCTGCGCCTCGGTCAACGAGGTCATCGTCCACGGTATCCCCGGCGACCGGCGCCTGAACGAGGGAGACATCATCTCCGTCGACATCGGCGCCATCGTCGACGGCTGGCATGGCGACTCGGCGTGGACCTACCCCGTCGGGGCGATCTCCGAGGAGGCGCGGCGGCTCCTGGATGACACCGAGGCGTCCCTCTACGAGGGGCTGCACGCGGCGCGGGCGGGCAACCACCTGGGCGAGATCGGCCACGCGGTCGAGACCTTCGCCGTCGCCCGCGGCTACGGCGTCGTCCGTGGCTATGGGGGCCACGGCATCGGGCGGCGGATGCACGAGGATCCGCACGTCCCCAACTATGGCGATCCGCAGCGCGGTCCGGTGCTGCGCAAGGGCATGACGTTGGCGATCGAGCCGATGCTGACCCTCGGCACCGACCGGACGCGCGAGCTGAGCGATGGATGGACGGTGGTGACGACCGACGGATCGTGGGCCGCCCACTTCGAGCATACCGTCGCGATTACCGAGGGCGAGCCGATCGTCTTGACAGAACGGCTCGTGAACGTGATAGAATAACCGTTCGTGGCGCATGTCAGAAGACATGCGCTATCCGCGTGCGCCGCGCACGCCCCATACGCGCTCTCCATGCCGTGCTGCCTGGGAGTGTCCGGCGGGACGGCGGGTGGCATGGGATGAGGCGAGGGAAGACGAGGGTTGCCTGGGATCGCTTCGATGGTGTCTCACGTTCCTGGCTCTCGCACGAACGGCGATGCAAACAGCCCGCTTTGGGCATGGAATGAGGAGACAGGAATCGATGAAGGTCTCGGCTTCGGTTAGCAAGCGGTGCGAGCGCTGCCGCATCATCCGCCGCAAGGGCATTGTCCGGGTTATTTGCACGAATCCCCGGCACAAGCAGCGCCAGGGTTAATGGATCCGGCGATCCGGAGTACCAGCGCCGCTGGGTTTGATATCGGATCGCATGTATTGAGGTGAAGCATGGCCAGAATTGCGGGTGTCGACCTCCCACGCGAGAAGCGGGTGGAAGTGGGGTTGACCTATATCTACGGCATCGGGCTCCACACCAGCCAGCAGCTGCTCGAGCGGACCGGCATCAGCCCGGACACCCGGGTGCGTGACCTGACGGACGACGAGGCCAACCGGCTGCGCGACCTGATCGACAAGGAGTATCGCGTCGAGGGCGACCTGCGCCGCGAGATCTCCATGAACATCAAGCGCCTGATGGATATCGGATCCTACCGCGGGCTCCGGCACCGCCGCGGCCTGCCGCTGCGCGGCCAGCGCACGCGCACCAACGCGCGCACGCGCCGTGGTCCGAAGCGGGCGATCGGCGGCCGCAAGAAGTAACGCGGAGGCCGGATGACGACGGGCAACCCGCGTCATCTCGCCCCGTTCTGCACGATTTCTATTTGATATCAGCAACGTACGTGGAGGCAAAGTCCCAGCATGTCTGAGCGACGGCGCGGTGGAGCTGCACAAGGTAAGGGTCGAATCCGGCGACGCGATCGGAAGAACATTCCTCGCGGGAAGGCGTACATTCAGGCCACGTTCAACAACACGATCGTGACGCTGACCGATCCGAACGGCAACGTGATCTCGTGGTCGAGCGCGGGCGCCAACGGATTCAAGGGGTCGCGCAAGAGCACGCCGTTCGCGGCGCAGATGACGGCCGAGGCGGCCGCTCGTCGCGCCCAGGAGCATGGCCTCCGGCAGGTGGACGTGTTCGTGAAGGGGCCGGGGTCCGGCCGTGAGATGGCGGTGCGCTCGCTGCAGGCCAGCGGCGTGCAGGTCGTCTCCATCACCGACACGACGCCGATCCCGCACAACGGCTGCCGGCCGCCGAAGCGTCGTCGCGTCTAGGGCTGATCGGCTACGGCCATCACCCGGCGCACACACACATCATGAGTCGCTGGTCAGATACAGAGGGTTGGATCTGACCGGACGCATCTCCCCGCCGGAACGCCACATGCGAGCGTTGCCCCGGGGGAGAATGACGCGAGGAGGCGAGTCCGCTTGTTGCAGCAACCCGAATTCACAATCAAGACAGTCGAGACGGGGCGCAACTACGGGCGCTATCAGATCGAGCCGCTTGAGCCAGGCTACGGCACGACACTCGGCAACTCCCTGCGGCGCATCCTGCTGCGCTCGCTCGAGGGCTGCGCCGTGTCGCGGATCCGCATCGACAATGTCTGGCACGAGTTCGCCACGATCCCGAACGTTCGGGAAGACGTGACGGAGATCGTGCTCAACCTGAAGGCGATCCGGCTGCGCCGCGTGACCGAGCTTCACGGCGACGTCCGCGCGCACCTCTACGTGCGTGGCGAGGGTGATGGCGAGCGCGTCGTCACCGCCGGCGACGTCGAGTGGCCGGTCGAGGTCGATCTGGTCAACCCGGATCAGGTCATCGCCACGCTGGACGGCGCCGACGCCGTGCTCGACATGGATCTCTGGATCAGCCGCGACCGTGGCTACCGCCCGGCCGAGGCGCAGGAGACGCTGGCGCTCGGCGAGATCCCGATCGACGCCATCTTCACGCCGATCCAGCGGGTCAACTTCGTGATCGAGCAGACGCGTGTCGGCCAGAACGTCGACTACGACCGGCTGATTCTCGAGATCCTGACCGACGGCACGATCGAGCCTGACGACGCGTTGTCGCAGGCGGCGACGATTCTCATGGACCATGCCCGGGTGTTCGCGGAGTTCACCCGGCCGGAGCCGGAGGTCGCCGCGAACTCCTTCATCTCGGAGGAGGTCCAGAACAAGCCGCTGGCCGACCTGGGCCTGTCGCCGCGCGTGCTCAACGCGCTCCGTAGCAAGCAGATCGACAAGGTGGGCCAGGTGCTCACCATGGACCCCGATCAGCTGCTCTCGATTCGCAACTTCGGCCCGCGCTCGCTCACCGAGCTGCGGGAGAAGCTGGCTGAGTTCGGCTACCTGCCCGAGGCAGAGGCCGGCGAGGCCGCAGTTGATGAGGATGCCGAGGCCGCCGATGATCCGCAGGATCTCGAGGTCGCCGAGGCGCTAGCGTCCCTGGGCGGCATCGACGCCAGCGGCGCCAAAGACGAGGACACCGAAGAATGAGGCATCGGAAGGCAGGCCGCAAGTTCGGCCGCAACCCAAGCCAGCGCAAGGCCCTGCTGCGCCAGCAGGCGATCTCGCTGATTCTCAATGAGCGCATCACCACCACCGAGTCCAAGGCCAAGGAGCTGCGGATCGTCGTCGAGAAGCTCGTCACCATCGCGCGCGAGGACTCGCGCCACACGCGCAACATCGTGATGTCGCGCCTCGATCACGAGCGCACGGTCGATCGGCTCTTCGAGGTCGTCGCCCCGCGCTACGAGGGCCAGCCGGGCGGCTACACCCGCATCGCCAAGCTCGGCGTGCGCAAGGGTGACGCGGCGCCGATGGTGCTCATCGAGTTCGTGGCCTAGTTGGTTGGCGCGGGCATGGTCGCTTCGGTGATCCGGCCCGCGCGTCGTTCCTGACCTGCGCATGACCGCCACCCTGAAGCTCACCATCGCCTACGACGGCACCGGCTTCTGGGGATCGCAACGACAACGCGGCAAGCGCAGTGTTCAGGAGGAGCTGGAGCGTGCATGCTCCAGCCTGGCCGGCGGCGAGATTCATCTCGCGCTGGCCGGACGGACGGATCGGGGCGTGCACGCGGTTGGCCAGGTGGCCAGCTGTCCGGATTTCCGGCCCGGGATGTCCACCGAGCGACTGGCGCTCGCGGTCAACGCGCACCTGAAGGACGACCTGTCCGTCGTGCGCTGCGAGCGCATCGCGGAACCGTTCCACGCGCGGTTCGATGCGGTCTGGCGGGAGTACCGCTACCGTATCTGGTGTGGAGTCCCGCAGCCACTGTCGCGAGATCGCGTTTGGCAGCGACGACAGCCACTGGATGTCGCCGCAATGGCAGCGGGAGCCGCAGCGCTGCACGGACCGGTCGACCTTGCCTCCTTCGCGGGCAACGGCAAGGGCGTCGCGAACGGTGCGGAAGCGCCGGCGGGACGCGGGACGGTCCGGATCGTCCACCACTGTTCGGTTCGCGATGTCGAACCCTGGTGGGGGATGGCGCCGGGAGCGGGATCCGGGCTTGAGATCCGGATCGTCGCCGACGGCTTCTTGCCGCAGGCGGTGCGCGCGATCGCGGGCGCGCTTGCGGAGATCGGACAAGGACGGCGGTCGCCGGCGTGGATGCGCGAGCTCATCGAGCTGGCGGACCGTCGGCAAGGGCCGCAAACAGCGCCGCCGCACGGGTTAGTGCTCTGGCGAGTGGGTTACGGTAACGAAGTTCCGGGCCCCGACCCAAACGGCGAGCAGACGACGGGTGAGGTTGTCATCCGTCGGGCAATCGGTTAAGGGAGCAAGGAATCGTGGATCGAAGGACCTACTCAGCCAAGCCTGCGGACGTGCAGCGCAAGTGGTTCGTGGTCGACGCCGAGGGCAAGACTCTCGGCCGCCTGGCGACGACCGTCGCCGCCACCCTGCGTGGCAAGCACAAGGCGATGTTCACCCCCCACATCGACACCGGCGACTTCGTCGTCGTGATCAACGCGGAGAAGGTGCGCGTCACCGGCAACAAGGAAACGCAGAAGTTCTACTACCGGCACTCCAACTACCCCGGTGGTCTAAAGCAGACGTCCCTCAAGGACACCCGCGCGCGCTTCCCCGAGCGGATCATCGAGAACGCGGTGCGCGGCATGCTGCCGGGCAACACGCTGGGCCGCCAGCAGTTCAAGAAGCTGAAGGTCTACGCGGGCACGGCGCATCCGCATCAGGCGCAGAACCCGACGCCGCTCGAGCTCGACGACACGGCCACGCGCTAACCCACGAGGTGCAAGGAGCAACCATGAGCGAATCAACTCCGGCCAGCAAGGGCCAGTTCTACTACGGTGTGGGGCGCCGCAAGACCTCCGTGGCGCGTGTCCGCCTCTACCCGGGCAGCGGCAACGTGACGGTCAACGGCAAGCCGGGCAGCGAGTACTTCGGCGGCCGCCTCATCCACCAGGCGAACCTGCTGGCGCCGATGCGCCTGACGGGCACGACCGAGCGCTTCGACATCGTCGCGACGGTCATCGGCGGCGGCGTCTCCGGCCAGGCCGGCGCCGTGCGGCACGGCATCTCCCGCGCGCTGCTCCGCTTCGACGAGGAGCTCCGCCCGGCGCTGAAGAGCGCCAAGCTGCTCACGCGCGACGCGCGCGAGAAGGAGCGGAAGAAGGTCGGTCTCAAGCGCGCCCGCAAGGCCCCTCAGTACACCAAGCGCTAGGCTTCTGGATCGCGATCCAGCATTGCCGCGCGACAACGCCCGGATCACCAGCTCGCTGGTGGCCCGGGCGTTTTTCCATGTTCAGCCAATTGCGGAATGGTTCCGGCACGTTTCGCACGGTCGGCCCTGGCCGCGCGGACCGCGGCGACGGACGGTGGCCGACCCGTCGCAACGGTCGGCCACAAGGGCCGGCCGTACCGAACCAATTTTCTCGTGCGCGCCTCACGGCAGGTCGAAATGCGTCCGTGCCGGAGCGTCGGCGCTGTGCGGACCGGCGTCGTACCGGCGCTGGAGATCGTGCTGGTAGTCGGTCGAAGGGCGCCGGTTGCGCGTCGGCACGATGCTCAGCAGCCCGGCGTAGCCTTGGTCGGCGAGCATCGACATCGTCCGCGCGGCGATGCGCGTCGGGCTGCCGTCCTCGTGCGCGTACTGCAGCGGCAGCCACCCGCAGAGGCGGACGACGGCCAGCCGGGGCATCAGCCGGACGACGGCGGCTTCCGCCTCCCAGCCGGGCGGAACCGGCCCCGCGACGTCGAGCGCGAGGTCCAGCTCCCACTCCTCGGCCACCCGCCGCGCCAGGGCCGTGCTGTCGAGCGAGTGCATCGAGCGGTCGGCCCGCACCCCGAGCCCCAGGCGCACCATGCCGCTCTGCTCGCGTGCGACCTCACGCGCCAGCGGCAGGAGGGGCACACCGGCACGTGTTGCCTGGCTCGCGCCCTCGATGATCATGTGCCGCAGTCCCAGCTCACGCTGCGCGAGGCGCAGGAAGCCCGCCAGCCGGTCGCCTCGCTGCGCGGACAACGGCCCGCTCAGCGTCGCCGGCAGCCAGACGCTGCGGACACGGACGACCTGCGAGTCGAGCGACGTCCGGATCGCGTCCGCCGAGGGCGGGATGAGCATGTGGCGCAGATCGAGGTCGAGCGCGAGGTAGCCGTCCTGCCTCGCCTGCCGGACGGGCCGCTGGGTCGCGCCAAACATCCCGGCTGACCCGCCGAAGACGATCGTGGGACGACTCCGCGGTCGATTCTGCGAAGGACGGCGGAAGAGATGTGCGTCATACATGACTTGCCTGCACCGCGCCTCGCCAGCCGACGATGGCGCATTCAAGGCGGAGGGTTCTCCATCGATTCTAGCACCGCCGATTCCGATTTCGGGACCTGCGGCGGCCCCTTCAGGCGTCGTGTGCGACGGCCCCGCGCAGCGCCGCCTCGGTGGCCAGCTCGGTGGCGATCGTGAGCGGTAGCATCGCTTCCGGGGGCGTCTGACCCTCGCTGAGCGTCGAGGCGAACGCGACATCGCCGTCGACCAGCGTGTGCGAGGGCCAGATCGTCCGCGCCAGGGCGTCTTGGGCCGCGACGCAGAGACGGGTGAGCGTGTCGTGGGCGCAGGGCACGTTCGTGATGACCGCGATTAACGTCGTCGACTGGCCGAATGGCGGTGCGCTTGACATAGCGGCGAGATACGCTGGCCGCGGGTCGCCACGGGGCGCGACGACGCCGAACGCGTTGACCACGGCCAGCGCCGTCACGGTGCCACCGGCGACCGCGACTTGCGCGGCGCCGAAACCGCCCGGTTGGCCCCCGTCCGGGCCGAGGATGCCGCCCCAGCGGGCGCCAGTGCCGGCGCCGACCGCGCCGGTCGCGACCCGTGACAGCTCCACGGCGGCGTTCAGCGCCGCCGCGCCGTCCTCGGCGGCCGGGGCAACGGGCGCGCCGGTGGCGAGGTCGAAGATGACGGCCGCGGGCACGATCGGCACCGGTCCGGCCGGGGTCGAAAAGCCGCGCCCGCGCTCCGCGAGCGCGCGCATGACCCCGTCGGCCGCGCGCAGCCCGAAGGCGCTGCCACCGGTGAGGAGAATGGCGTCGGCGCGCTGAACGGTCCGTCCGGGTGCCAGCAGATCGAGCTCCCGCGTGCCGGGCGCCGCGCCACGAACCTCGACCGCCGTCAGCGCGGGCCGGTCGAAGGCGACCACCGTGCAGCCGGTCCGGCTTGCACCGTCCGTCGCGTGCCCGACGCGCACGCCGGGAACGTCGTGGATGTCATCCCGGACGCCTACCACGCGAAGGAGAGGCCGGGGATGGCGATCGTCAGACGGCCCGTGTAGTAGCCACGAGCCTCTTCCATGAACTTCTGTGGGTCGTTCTCCTCCCACATGTGCGTCAGCACGAGGTGGCGCGCGCCGGCGCGGTCGGCCAGCTCGGCGGCGGATCGCGGCGTCATGTGGATGCGACCGCTCATGTCGGCGGGACTGTCCGTCGGGAAGGTCGCCTCGGAGATGATGACCGCCGCGCCGTTCGCGATGGCGTCGAGGTCGGCGTCGGTGCCGGTGTCGGCGGTATAGAAGAGGTCGCCGTCGCCCTCGTCCGGGTGGACGCGGATCGCCCAGCAGGGGATGTGATGGACGGTCGGCGCGAAGGTGATCGTCAGGTCGCCAATGCGCAGCTCGCTGTCAGGGGTGTATTCGGCCAGGTCGTAGACCTTCTCGAAGTACCCCTCGCGGTCGTCGGTTGCGAAGAGCTCGGCGGCCTTGTCCATGAAGGCGAGGCCGCCCGGCGGCAGCCAGAGCGGGATCGGCCGCGGCGGGCGCTCCGGGTTGTAGGCGAGGGCGAAGCGCATCGCGAAGAGATCGAGGACATGGTCCATATGCAGGTGAGAGATGACGATGCCGTCGAGCCGGCGGAAGTCGGTGTGCTTGCGCAGCTCCAGCAGTGTGTTGGGGCCGAGGTCGAGCACGATGCTCGTGCTGTCCGACTGGACGAGGTACCCGGTGCATCCCTGCCCGGTGCCGACGCCGGCGGCGCTGCCGCCAAGAATGGTGAGACGCGTCATCTCTTCCTCCTGCATTCACAAAGGGCCGGCACAAGACCGACCCGTGCGGGAGGCCCTTGTGGCCTCCCTCCGCTTCCCGGCACCTGGTCCCGAGGTTGCCGTCATTCCTCCTTCGCCAGCGCCGGCGAGAGCCGCAACGGGCCGGGCATCACCTCGTCGAGGTGGCTGATGTCGTTCCACATGTGGATCAGCGTCTGCTCCGGCGTCACCACCATGTGCGTGACGCTGCAGTTGGCGACGGCGTAGCGGACGAGGTCGTTGTGCGGGCCGGATTCGAGCTGGGCGTAGAACGACCCGATCACCCCGCCGTGGCAGACAACCGCCACCGACTGGTTCTCGTAGCGCTCGACGATGCCGAGGAAGGTCGTCATCACCCGGGTCTGGAAGCCGCGGCGCGTCTCGCCGCCCGGCCAGCCGAGATCGAGGTCGTGGAGGTCGTCGAGCTTCTCCCGCATCTCCGGGAACTGCTCCAGCACCTGCTGAATCGTCAGCCCCTCGATCTGCCCGAAGTCGATCTCCGACAGCCCGGGCACGATCACGGGATCACGTCTCGTCGTGCGGGCGATCTCCTGCGCCGTGCGGCGGGCGCGTTGCAGCGGGCTGGTGACGATGCCGTCGATATGGATGCCCGCGAAGCGGTCGCCGACCCGCGCCGCCTGGCGCTCGCCGAGCGGATCGAGCGGGATGTCGGTGGAGCCGACGAGCTGGTGGTTGACGTTGGCCGCGGTCTGGCCGTGGCGGACGAGGAAGAGGTCGGTCGTTCCCTGGCGCGGGTGCTTGAGGATCTCGGAGGCCTGGACCGGCCGGTCATGGCGCCGGATGAAGGTGGTGGAAGTAGTCACAATGCTCCCTGAGTGGGCAGCTGTCGCACTGCGGGCGGAGCGCACGGCACACCTGGCGGCCGTGCGAGATCATCTCGACATGTACAGCATAGGTCCGGTCCGGATCATCGCCAAGAAGTGCCTCAAGGGCTAGTTGCGTCCGCTCCGGCGACGTCTTCGGCGGCACGAGACCGAGCCGGCGCGAGACGCGATGGACGTGCGTGTCGACCGGCATCGCCGGGCGGCCGAGGCTGAACAGCAGCACGCAGGCGGCCGTCTTGGGGCCGATGCCGTGCATGCTCGTCAGCCACGCCTTCGCCTCGTCGATCGGCATTTCGCGCAGGAAGGTCAGGTCCGTGTCGCCGCGCCAGGCGATCACCTCGCGGATGACGGCCTGGATGCGCGGCGCCTTGCGGTTGGCGAGCCCGCCGCTGCGGATCGCGTCGACCACGTCGCCGGTGTCGGCCTCCATCACGTCCTCCCACGCCGGGAAGGCCGCGCGCAGGCTGGCCAGCGAGCGGGCGGTGTTGGTGTCGGAGGTGTTTTGGGAGAGGATCGTGCCGATGAGCTCCGCGATCGGGTCGCCGTTCGCGCGAAGCACGCGCGGGCCGTACACCATGTCCAGCAGGCGCTCGACGTGCTCGAACTTCTCGGCGATGGCGTCCTCGACGACGCTTTCCGGGGATGTCATGGGCTGCTCTGTGCGAACGTTCACACGCATGGTATACTTCTGCGGTTTAGGCGGTAGACGAGAGGCAATCGAACCTTCATGGCGCTCACGCACCCGAGCACGATAATTCAAGACACCACGCCCTCGGGTCCGGCGACGGACTTCGGGGGTTCTTTTTTATGTGCCGGGATGCGCGGGGCCAGCGGGACAACGAAAGCGTGGGCATGAGTATACAAGCGATGGTCATTCGGGGGGGACGCGTCGTCGACCCGGTGTCGGGCGTCGATGCGGTGACCGATGTCCTGATCGAGGACGGCAGGATCGCCGCGGTCGGGCAGGTTGAGGCGCCGGAGGGCGCCGAGATCGTCGACGCGGCGGGAAAGCTGGTGTCGCCGGCGTGGATCGACGTGCATGTCCATCTTCGCCAGCCGGGCTTCTCCGAGAAGGAGACGGTTGCCACCGGTACTGCCGCCGCGGCGGCGGGCGGTTTCATGGCGGTGGCCTGCATGCCGAACACGAAGCCCGCGCTCGATGCGCCGGAGGTCATCGCGGCGCTGCTGGATGACGTCAGGGCGACCGGCCGCGCCCGTGTCTACCCGATCGCGACGATCACGCTCGGCCGCGCCGGTGGCGAGGCGGTCGATTTCGAGGCCGTCATCGACGCCGGGGCGATCGGCTGGTCGGACGATGGCGACACGACCGCCGACAGCGCGATCATGCGCCGGGCGCTGGAGGCCTCGGCGCGGCTGGACCGCCCGGTGATCGTCCACTGCGAGGACAAGCCGCTCGCCCACGGCGCCATGCACGAGGGCGAGGTCTCGCGGAAGCTCGGCATCGGGGGCATCCCCTCCGCGGCCGAGGAGATCATCATCGCCCGCGACCTGATGCTCGCCGAGCTGACCGGCGGCTGGCTCCACGTCTGCCACGTCAGCACCGGGCGCGGCATCGAGCTCATCCACGAGGCGAAGCAGCGCGGTGTTCGCGTCACGGCCGAGGTGATGCCGCACCACCTGGTGATGAGCGACGAGTGGGTCTCCGGCTGCCGGACGTTGCACAATACGGCTGAGCCGGAGGGGCGGCCGGGCACGCCCGCCGACCCGAACACGAAGGTCAACCCGCCGCTGCGGCCCGTCGAGGACACGACGAAGCTCCTGGCGGCCCTCCAGAGCGGCTGGTTCGACTGCTTCGGGACGGACCACGCGCCACACGCGGCGCCGGAGAAGTCCGTGCCCTACGAGCAGGCCGCAATGGGGCTCAGCGGGCTGGAGTTTGCCTTCCCGCTGACTTACGCGCTGGTCCGCGCCGGCCACCTCGATGTCACCGACCTCGTCCGCCTCTGGACGGTCGAGCCGGCCCGCATCCTGCGCATCGACGCCGGGACGCTGGCGGTCGGCAGCGACGCCAATGTCACCATCTTCGACCCCGACAGGGAATGGACCGTGACGCCGGAGTCACTTCAGACGAAAAGCAAGAACACGCCGCTGCTCGGCATGACCCTGCGCGGGCAGGCGGTGCTCACGATCGTGGACGGGGAGGTTCAGCACCGTGCCTGAGAACAACGGCCGCTATGTACCCCGGTGGGACGCCGCCGTGGCGCTCGCCGATGGCAAGATCTTTCGTGGCCGGGGTTTCGGCGCGGACACCGACGGCGCCGGCGAGGTCGTCTTCACGACGTCCATGACCGGCTACCAGGAGGTCTGCACGGATCCCTCATTCCGGGGCCAGATCGTCTGCATGACCTACCCGCTGATCGGCAACTACGGCGTCACCAACGACGACGACCAGTCGCGCCAGCCGTGGATCAGCGGCCTGATCGTGCGCGAGGAGTCGGTGCAGCCGTCGAACTGGCGTTCGCAGGGGACGCTCGACGCCTATCTGAAGACGTGGGGCATCCCGGGCATTGCTGGCGTCGACACGCGCGCGCTCACTCGCCACATCCGCTCGGTGGGCGACGCCCGCGCGGTGCTCGTCCACCACGCGAGCGACCTCTCCGACGAGGAGCTCGTCAAGCGGGCCCGAAACGCTCCGCTGCCGGGTGAGCACGATGTCGTCGGCGAGGTGATGACGCCGGAGGAGACGACCTTCGGCGACGGCAACGACGGCCCGCGAGTGGTCGTGCTCGACTGCGGTGTCAAGCAGAACATCGTCAACTCGTTGGTCAGCCGTGGCGCCCGTGTCATGGTGCTGCCCTACGGCACGCCCTACGCGCGGATCGCGGAGCTCGACCCGGACGGCGTGATCGTCTCGCCGGGCCCGGGCGATCCTGCCAACCTCGACGAGGGGCTGGACGTCGTCCGCTCGCTGCTGGACGACCGGCGCCCCTACTTCGGGATCTGCCTCGGCCACCAGCTGCTGGCGCGGGCGATCGGCGCGGAGACCGACAAGCTCAAGTTCGGGCATCGCGGCGGCAACCAGCCGGTCAAGGACGAGCGCAATGGGCGCGTGACGATGACGTCGCAGAATCACAGCTTCCAGGTGGTCGACGCGTCCGTGCCGACCGATGGCGGCTGGCAGGTGGCGCTGCGGAACCTGAACGATGGCTCCGTGGAGGGCCTCTCGCACAAGGATTTGCCGGTGCTCTCGGTGCAGTTCCACCCGGAGGCCGCGCCCGGCCCGGCGGACAACGGTGTCCTGTTCGACGAGTTTCTCAGCCTGATTGCGGCACGGTAGGAGCGACCCTGCACGGTAGGAGCGGCCCTGCGTGGTCGCCCGCGCAGGGGCCCACACATTGGCGGCCCTGATGGCGCACATGGGGGGCGGACATGGAGTCCGCCCGTACGAAGGCGGGGCGTCTCGCCGTCGTAGGGGCCGTACCCCGAAGGGTGTCGGCCCGCAGGGCCCTTATGATGCGGGCACTCGCATGACAGCCGTCGTAGCCGCGCACCCCGCAGGGTGTGCGCTCAATGGCCGGTCTCCTGGCCGCTGGCTCTATGAATCGCCAGAAATGACCGGCGCTGTGGCGCCGGGAGATCCTTCGACAAGCTCAGGATGACATTAAGGGACGGTAGACAGCGTGGCAGAGGGAGCAATGGGGCAACAGCGCAAAAAGCCGGAGAGCGTGCTGGTCATCGGCTCGGGTCCGATCGTGATCGGTCAGGCCGCCGAGTTCGACTACGCGGGCACGCAGGCGTGCCAGTCGCTGCGGGAGGAGGGGATTCGCACGATCCTCGTCAACTCCAACCCGGCGACGATCATGACGGATGAGGACATCGCCGATGCGGTCTACATCGAGCCGCTAACGCCGGATGTCATCCGGCGCGTCATCCAGCGCGAGCGGCCCGAGGGCCTGCTGCCGACACTGGGCGGGCAGACGGGCCTCAACCTCGCCGTCAAAGTCTCGGAGCTCGGCATCCTCGACCACTACGGCGTTCGCCTGCTGGGGACGCCGCTGTCGGCGATCCAGAAGGCCGAGGACCGCGAGCTCTTCAAGGACCTGCTCAACGAGATCGGCGAGCCGGCCATCGAGAGCGCGGTCATCCACTCGCTGGCCGAAGCGCACGAGTTCGCCAAGCAGGTGCCTCTGCCGCTCGTCATTCGCCCCGCGTATACGCTCGGCGGCACGGGTGGCGGTGTCGCGCACACCGAGGAGGAGCTCGACCGCATCGTGACCTCCGGTCTCAACGCCAGCCCGATCAATCAGGTGCTCCTCGAGCGCTCGCTGATGGGCTGGAAGGAGATCGAGTACGAGGTCATGCGCGACGGCGCGGACACCTGCATCACGATCTGCAACATGGAGAACATCGACCCGATGGGCGTGCATACCGGCGACAGCATCGTCGTCGCGCCCTCGCAGACACTCTCCGACCGCGAATACCAGATGCTCCGCACGTCGGCGCTGAACATCATCCGAGCGCTGGGGATCGAGGGCGGCTGCAACGTCCAGTACGCGCTGAACCCGCACTCGATGGAGTACGGCGTCATCGAGGTCAACCCGCGCGTCAGCCGCTCGTCGGCGCTCGCGTCGAAGGCGACCGGCTACCCGATCGCCCGCATCTCCGCCAAGATCGCAATCGGCAAGCGCCTCGACGAGCTGACGAACGTCGTGACGGGCAAGACGACCGCCGCCTTCGAGCCGGCGCTCGACTACGTCGTCGCCAAGATCCCGCGCTGGCCGTTCGACAAGTTCCCGCGCGCCGACCGCACGATCTCGACGCAGATGAAGGCCACAGGCGAGGTGATGGCGATCGACCGGTCGTTCGAGGGCGCGATCCAGAAGGCCGTCCGCTCGCTGGAGACGACCGCGAAGGACCTGCTTTGGGAGGATCCGACGTGGGGCGACAACCTTGAGATCATCAAGGCGTTCGTCAAGCGTCCGACCGACATCCGCCTCTGGGCAGTGATGGCCGCGCTGCGACGCGACGTGACGGTCGAGGAGCTTCACGAGCTGAGCGCGATCGACCGCTGGTTCCTCTGGAAGCTGGAGGGGCTCGTCGCCACCGAGCGCGAGCTGGCGCAGGGCGAGATCTCGCCGGAGCTGCTCTGGAAGGCCAAGCGGGCCGGCTTCTCCGACCGGCAGATCGGCGTCCTCGCGGGCAAGGACGCGGCGGACATCCGCAACCTGCGCCGCGAGCTGGGGATGGCGCCGGTCTACAAGATGGTCGACACCTGTGCCGGTGAGTTCGCCGCCGCCACACCCTACTTCTACTCGACCTACGAGGAGGAGGACGAGGCGGAGCCGATGCAGGGCGAGCGCGCGGTCGTCGTCGGCTCCGGGCCGATCCGCATCGGCCAGGGCATCGAGTTCGACTACTGCTCGGTGCAGGCGGCGCGAGCGCTGCAGGACGCCGGCCTCAAGTCGATCATGGTCAACTCGAACCCGGAGACGGTCTCCACCGACTTCGACGCCTCCGACCGGCTCTACTTCGAGCCGCTCGACGCCGAGAGCGTCGAGGAGATCATGCGCCACGAGGCGTGCGGGGACGGCGACAACCTGCCGCCGATGATCGTCCAGTTCGGCGGGCAGACGGCGATCAACCTCGCCAAGCCGCTGAGCGAGGCGGGCGCCGACATCCTCGGCAGCTCGCTGGACTCGATCGACCTCGCCGAGGACCGCGAGCGCTTCGAGGCGTTCCTTCGCCGGCTCGACATCCCGCAGCCGCCTGGCGCGGCGGTGACGTCGCTCCACGACGCCGAGGCGGTGGCGGAGCGCATCGGCTACCCGGTGCTCGTGCGGCCGTCATACGTGCTCGGCGGCCGGGCGATGGAGGTTGTCCACGGCTCGGATCATCTTGCGCGCTACATCCGTAACCACTCGACCCTGACGCCTGAGCACCCGATCCTCGTCGACAAATACCTCGTCGGCAAGGAGGTCGAGGTCGACGCCATCTGCGACGGTGATTCGGTCCTCATCCCCGGCATCATGGAGCACATCGAGCGCGCCGGCGTGCACTCCGGCGACTCGTTCGCGGTCTACCCGGCGATCAACCTCTATCCAGCCGAGGTCGAGACGATCGTCGACTTCACGACGCGGATCGCCCTGGGCCTCAACGCCCGCGGCCTGATCAACATCCAGTACGTCATCCACGCCGGGCACATCTACGTGCTGGAGGTCAACCCGCGCTCATCGCGCACGGTGCCGTTCCTGAGCAAGGCGACCGGCGTGCCGATGGTCAAGCTGGCGACCAACATCATGCTCGGCACGACGCTCGCGGAGCAGGGCTTCGACGGCGGCCTCTGGCCGCGGCAGCCGCTGACGGCGGTGAAGGCGCCCGTCTTCTCGATGGCGAAGCTGCGTGGCGTGGAAGTCCACCTCGGGCCGGAGATGAAGTCGACCGGCGAGGTGATGGGCATCGACCGCTCGTTCGCCTCGGCCTTCTTCAAGGCGCTGATCGCCTCCGGGCTGGCGCTGCCGGAGAAGGGGTCGATCCTGATCTCGCTCGCCGACGAGGACAAGGTCGACGCGCTGGAGATGATCGGCCGGCTCGCGTCCATGGGCTACAAGCTCTACGCAACCGAGGGCACGGCCTCGATGATCGAGCGCTTCGGCGTGCCGGTGCAGATGGTGACCAAGCGCATCGGGCGCGGCTCGCCGGACATGCTCGACGTCATCCTCGACGGCACGGTCGACGGCGTGATCAACACGCCCGGCCCGGCCGACAAGGAGATGCTCGACGGCCTCGAGATCCGCCGCGCGGCGGTCGAGCGCGGCATCCCGTGCATCACGTCGGTCGATACCGCGCGGACGGTCGTCGAGGCGATGGAGAAGGCGGCGGCGACCTACACCGTCGAGCCGATCCAGTCGTACCGCGTCCGCAACTTCGGCTACTAGTGACGATGCAGGGAGGAGCGGCGATGGCGGCAACATGGGTGGACCACGCCGGCGGCGTGCGGGCGCGAGAGTTCCGGGGCGAGGTGGTCGACCGGCGCCCCGTGATGGGCGATTCGTGGCTGATCACCTTCACCGCCCCGGTGGAGATCGTGCGTGCCGCCCGGGCCGGGCAGTTCGTGAACATCCTCGTCCGCGATGAGGACGCCTACGACCCGCTCCTGCGCCGCCCGTTCTCGGTCTACGGCGTCGATATCGATGCGGCGCTGATGACGATCCTCGTCCGGCCCTACGGGCGTGGCACCGCCCGCCTCTGCGAGCAGCCGATCGGCGCGCCGATCGACGTGCTCGGCCTTCTCGGCAACACGTTCGAGATCTCGCCCCGCAGCACGCGGCTGCTGATGGTCGGGGGCGGCGTCGGCGCCGCGCCGCTGATCATGCTCTCGCGTGAGGCGGTCGCGAAGGGGCTCACCGTAACCTACCTGCTCGGCGCGATGAACGCCGACGGCCTGCTGCCGGCGTCCGAGCTGCCCAGCGAGGTCGAGTATGTCGTCGCCACCGACGACGGCAGCGCCGGCCACCACGGGTTCGTGACGGACCTCGCGGCGGGCTACATGCAGTGGGCCGATCAAATCTTCGCCTGTGGCCCGGGCCCGATGTTCGGCTCGCTGCGCAACGTCGTGCTGACGCACCGGATGGGCAAGCGTCCCGCCGTGCAGGTCTCCGTCGAGCGCACGATGGCCTGCGGCGTCGGCGCCTGCCTCGGCTGCGTGGTGGAGACCCGAGCCGGCATGCGGACCTCCTGCGTCGAGGGCCCGGTGTTCGATATGGACGTCCTGGAGTGGTCATGACGGACAACCAGCATCCGCCGGTCGACCTCTCGGTCGACCTGGCCCCGCACAACCCGCGCGAGCTCGTCCTTCGCAACCCGGTCATCCCGGCGTCCGGCTGCTTCGGCTACGGGCTGGAATACAGCTCCGTCATCGACATCCAGCGGCTCGGCGCGTTTGTCAGCAAGGGGATCACTCCGCTGCCCCGCTCCGGCAACCCGATGCCGCGCATCACCGAGACGCCGGCGGGGATGCTGAACGCGATCGGCCTCCAGAACCCAGGCATCGACGGCTTCATCCGCAAGTACCCGAAGACGTGGGAGAGGTGGGAGGTCCCGGCGATCGTCAACATCTCGGCCGAGACGGTCGAGGACTTCGCGATGATGGCCCGCAAGCTCGACGAGCAGCCGGGCGTCGCGGCGATCGAGGTCAACATCTCCTGCCCGAACATCCACGCCGGCGGCTACTGCTTCGGCTGGGACCCGGACATGTCGGCCGAGGTCACCCGCGCCGTACGCGAGGCGACGACGCTGCCGGTGATCGTCAAGCTCAGCCCCGGCGCGGTCGACATCATGGGCATCGCCGAAGCGGTCGAGGGTGCGGGCGCCGACGCCGTCTCCCTCATCAACACGCTCGTCGGCATGGCGATCGACACCCGCACGCGCCGCGCGAAGATCGCCAACGTCACCGGCGGCCTTTCCGGCCCGGCGGTGAAGCCGGTCGCCGTACGGATGGTCTACCAGGTCGCCTCGGTGGTCCACATCCCCGTCGTCGGCATCGGCGGCATCACGAACCTGAACGACGCGCTGGAGTTCTTCATGGCCGGCGCCGCGGCCATCCAGGTCGGCACCGCGGTCTTCTCGGCACCGTCCATGCTCATGAGCCTCATCGACGATCTTGCCGCCTGGCTCGCGGGTCAGGGCCTGACGCGGCTGGACGAGATCGTGGGGGCGGCGAATCCAGCGTATCGCCGCAGGAAGGAGTCGGGCGAGCCGGCTCTCACCTGAGGGGTCAGGGGTTGATGAAGGTACTGTACGGGCTGCTCATCCTTGTGCCGGTCGTGCTCGCCATGGAGCTGCTGGACATCGGTGGGCATTCCACCATGTTCGTCCTCTCGGCGCTGGCGCTCATCCCGCTGGCGGCCGTGCTGGGGAACGCGACCGAGGAGGTCGCCGTCTTCACCGGTCCAAAGATCGGTGGCCTCCTGAACGCGACGCTCGGCAACGCGGCGGAGCTGATCATCACGATCGTCGCGCTCCGCGAGGGGCTGGTTACCGTCGTCAAGGCCAGCATCGCCGGCAGCATCATCGGCAACATGCTCATCGTGCTGGGCGCGGCGGTCCTGCTCGGCGGCCTCAAGCACGGAACGCAGCGGTTCAATTCGCACATCGCGGGCGTCAATGCGGCGGCGATGTCGCTGGCGGTCATGGCGCTCATCATCCCGGCGATCTTCGCCCTGGGAAGCCCGGAGCACCGCCCGAGCGACGCCGACATCGTCAACCTGAGCGACGGCACGGCGGTCGTCCTGATCGTGCTCTACGCGCTCTACCTCGTCTACACGATCTTCACCGGCGGCGGCGCGGGCACGAGCGTCGGACACTCCGACGAGGAAGCGCCGGATCGCAAGGGCCTCTGGATCGCGCTTGGCCTGCTGACGGGCTCGACGATCGCGATCGTCTTCATGAGTGAGATCCTCGTCGGCGCGCTCGAGCCGACGGCCGAGTCGTGGGGGATGTCCGAGCTCTTCGTCGGTGTCATGCTCGTGCCGCTGGTCGGCAACATCGCCGAGCATCTGGTGGCCGTGCAGGTGGCGCTGAAGAACCAGATGGACCTCTCGATCGGCATCGCGGTCGGGTCAGGCTTGCAGATCGCGCTCTTCGTCGCGCCGGTGCTCGTGTTGGTCAGCCAGTTCGTCGGCCCGGAGCCGATGTCGCTCGTCTTCAACCAGTTCGAGCTCGTGGCGCTCATCGCGGCGGTGTTCATCACGGTGCTGGTCTCGGTCGATGGCCGCACGAACTGGCTGGAGGGCGCGCAATTGATCGCGCTCTATCTCATCATTGGTATCGCGTTCTGGTTCGTTCCGTGACGCGACTGAGGCACGTTCATCCCGTACGGTCGGCCCTTGTGGCCGACCGTACGGAAATCAGTCAATCAGGGAGTAACACATAAGTGACACAGCCGGATCTTCTGGAACAGCTCGAGGCCAGCGGCGCGCTCAAGCGCGGGCACTTTCTCTATGCCTCGGGCATGCATGGCGACATCTACCTGGAGAAGTTCGACCTGCTGCGCAACCCTGTCGCGACCTCGAAGGTCTGCGAGCACTTCGCGGAGCGCTTCCGCGACGAGCGCATCGACGTCGTCGTCGGCCCGACCACCGGCGGCATCCTCCTCGCGTTCGAGACGGCGCGCCAGCTCGGGGTGGCTGCCGCCTACGCCGAGCGCAGCAGCGAGGGCACGTCCGGACGCGAGATCCGGCGCGGAACGACCTTCCAGCCGGGCGCGCGGGTGCTGGTGGTGGATGACATCCTGACGACCGGGGGATCCGTCCGGGAGACGCTGGCGGCGCTGCAGTACCACCCGGTCGAGGTGGTCGCGGTCGGCGTGCTGGTGGACCGCAGCGCGGGTGCGACGACCTTCGGCGACGTCCCACTGGTCCCGATCGCGTCGAAGAAGTTCGACGCCTGGCCGGCGGAGACCTGCCCGCTCTGCGCGGACGGCGTGCCGCTGGTCAAGCCGGGCACGACCGCGCAGCCGGCCGCGAGCTAGCCCTCGTCGTCCGTGTCCGCCTCGCGGCTGGCCTTCAGCTGCTCGCGCAGGGCATGCAACTCGTCGAGACGACGCTCGATCTGGTCGAGGGCGTCGTCTCGCTGGCGGTCGACGTACTCGTCGCGCAGCTCGATCAGCATCTGGGCAATGCGGGCGATGGTCCGCACGATCTGGACCGGATCATCTCCGTGTGAGGACAGGGAAAAACCGGTCATCGTTGCCTCCTCGCACCCGGTCGTTGCTCGCCGGAGCGGCGTATGAGTCGTACGGTCACTGCTGACACGATTCGCGGGGGAAGCGTAGCACGATTTTTCGCTCTTTCGCACGCGTTTGGCGGGCCAAAGCGCGACAAACATCCTCATGCTGAGCGAAGCAAAGGGTCGCCCGGCCGAGCCGCAGGCGAGAAGCGAAGTGAACCCTCGGCTTCGCCTCGGCCGGAGAACCCCACGCGAAGCGTACTGGCCAACATGCGACGTGCGATTGGATAACCGGCTTCGCCGGGGAATCCTTCCCCCACGCTTCGCTCTGGGTCAGGCTGACGGTGGTTGGTTGGCGCGAGGAAGGGTGGTAGGGGCAGCCCTGTGTGGCTGCCCGGTATCGTCCCGCATGGCGCCCTACTTCCCCCGCCGCTCCTCGACCTCTTCGGGTACGCTGCCGTCCAGCAACCCCGCGATCGCGCTCTCCTCGAGGATCGGCACGCCCAGCTGTGCCGCCTTCTCGGCCTTGCTGCCGGCGTCCGCTCCGGCGATCACGGCGGACGTCTTCTTCGACACCGACGAGGTAACGTTTGCCCCCGCCTGGCGCAGCCGCTCCTCCGCCTGCGGCCGCGTCATCGTGTCCAGCCGACCGGTCAGCACCAGCGTCAGACCCTCCAGCGGCCGGTGGTTGCTGCCGTTCTCGCGCTCCTCGCTCGTCCGCAGGCCCGCCGCCTCGAACCGCTTGAGCAGCTCCTGGTTGCGCGGCTCCTGCGCGAAGTCGTAGACGCTCAGCGCCACGATGTCGCCGATGCCCGCGATGCGCGCGATGTCCTCCTGCGACGCCGCCACAAGCGCGTCCAGCGAGCCGAACCGCGACGCCAGCAGCGCCGCCGTGCGCTCGCCGACGTGGCGGATGCCGAGCCCGTGGATGAGCCGCCACAACGGCTGTTGCTTGCTCTTCTCGATCGCCTCGCGCAGGTTCTCGGCGCTCTTCTCGCCGAACCCTTCCAGCTTGCTGACCTGATCCCAGTCCAGGTGGTAGATGTCGCTTGCGTCGTGGATCCAGCCGAGGTCGACGAAGCGGTCGGCCAGCTTCTCCCCGAGGCCGGCGATGTCCATCGCAGCCCGGCTGACGAAGTGGTGGATGCGCTCCCTCAGCTGCGCCGGGCAGGCGGCGTTGGTGCAGTAGCGCATCGCCACGCCCGGCTCCCGGTGCGTCGGCGCGCCGCACGAGGGGCACGCCTCCGGCATCTGGAACGGCACCTCGGCGCCGCTGCGGCGTTCCTCAAGCACCTTGACGATCTGCGGGATGACGTCGCCCGCGCGCTGGACGACGACCGTGTCGCCGATGCGGATGTCCTTGCGGGCGATCTCGTCCTCGTTGTGCAGCGTCGCCCGGCTGACGCTGACGCCGCCGATGTTCACCGGCTCCAGCACGGCCAGCGGGTTGAGCGAGCCGGTGCGGCCCACGTTGATCTCGATGTCGAGCACCCTGGTCGTCTGCTGGATCGCCGGGAACTTGTAGGCCGTCGCCCAGCGCGGCTCTCGGGCGACGTAGCCGATCTCCTCCTGCATGTGGAGGTCGTCGACCTTGATCACCGTGCCGTCGATTTCGAAGTCCAGCGCCTCGCGGCGCTCGAGCCAGTACTGGCATCGCTCCCAGACCTCGTCGACGGTGTCGTGCCGCTGCGCGTCGAGCGAGGTGACGAAGCCGAGCTCCTGGAGCAGCCGCAGCGAGTCCCAGTGCGTCGCCGGCGTCTCGCCGTTGAGGATGTAGCCGATCTGGTAGGCGAAGAGCCGCAGCGGGCGCTGCGCGGTGATGCTGGTGTCTTTCTGGCGAATCGACCCCGCAGCGCCGTTACGTGGGTTCATGAACGTCTTGCCGCCCTGCTCCTCCATCCGCCGGTTGAGCGCCTCGAAATCCGACTTGCGCATGTAGATCTCGCCGCGAACCTCGATCGTTCCGGGCATCGGGAAGCTCGTGGGCATATGCAGCCGGTGGGGGATGGTGCGCAGCGCGCGGACGTTCGGTGTGATGTCGTCGCCGACGAAGCCGTTCCCGCGCGTCGCGGCCCGGTCGAGCCGGCCGTTGACGTAGGTGATGGCGACGGCGAGGCCGTCGATCTTCGGCTCGGTGACGAACTGGAACTCGCTTGTCCCGGCGAAGCGCTCGGCGCGGGCCGACCAGGCCCGGAGCTCCTCCTCGTTGTAGACGTTGCTGAGCGAGAGCATCGGGCGGGGATGCTGGACCTCGCCAAAGGTGGACGGCTCGAACGCGCCGACCGTCTGCGTCGGCGACTCCGGGGTGATCAGCTCCGGATGCTCCGCCTC
Source organism: Thermomicrobiales bacterium (assembly GCA_035540335.1). GTDB lineage: Bacteria > Chloroflexota > Chloroflexia > Thermomicrobiales > UBA6265 > UBA6265. Next base: position 32,062 of record DATLHE010000345.1, read on the forward strand.
GATCGCCCGGAGCTCGTTCATCAGCGCGTCGTACTCGGCGTCGGTCACGGTGGGCGCATCGAGCACGTGATACTCATAGGAGTATCGATCGAGTCGCTGGCGAAGATCGCTCACATGCCGCTGCAAAGCTTCGTCGACCATCGAGGCGCCGCTCCTTGGACTGTCGTTGCTGGGTCAGGTGGATCGACGCACCGGTGGCACCGTGTACGTTCAGATCACGGTCTGTTACTCTAGCACAAGAGTTCGTATCTCCCCATCGCCGTGCTGCGATCCACCGGTTGCCCGCCATGATGCCAGACCAGTCCGTCCCGACCGCCCAGCCCGAAGATCGCTACGGCACGCTCTGCCAGCGCGCGCTCGAGTTCGTCCTCGCGCGGGGCGGGGTGGTGCCCGAGGACCTGCTGATCGCCCATGTCTTCGGTAACACGGGCTCGCTGGCGCTCTGGCGACCGCTGCTGCGGAGCGTGCTCGGCAACGACGACCGGCTCGTGTTCCGCGCGGACGGCAACTGGGGCATCCCGTCGCACAACCAGACCGAGGGCGCCGCGTCGCTGCTGCTCGACGAGTTCGTTGCACTCGACGTCGAGACGACCGGCCTCAAGCCGAGCCGCCAGCGCATCATCGAGGTCGCCATCGTCCGCTACCGCGACGGCGTGCCGGCGGAGTCGTTCGAGACGCTGCTGCATCCCGACCGCGCGATCCCCGAGTTCATCACGAAGCTGACGACGATCACCAACGAGCTGGTCGAGGATGCGCCGCGCTTCGCGGCCGTCGCCCAGCAGATGACGGAGTTCATCGGCGACTCGCTGATTGTTGGACATAACGTTCGGTTCGACATCAACTTCATGAACGCCGAGCTCGCCCGGCTCGACCTGCCGCCGCTGATCAACGAGCGGCTGGACACGATGGGCCTGGCCGTGAAGCTCCTGCGGAGTATCCGCAAGCCGAGCCTGGACCGCGTCGCGGACGCCGTCGGCCTCTCGCCGCGCAAGATCCACCGCGCCGGTGATGACGCCCGCCTCACCGCCGAGGTCGCGCTGCGGCTGGTGGAGGAGGGGATGCGGCAGGGCGTGACCTCGATCGACCAGCTCAAGGCGACGGCCACGATCGTCGAGCCGAAGCCGCGCGACGACGTCGGGCGGGCGCGCTCGGTGATGGACCGCGGCATGCTGGCGGGCATCCCGAAGAAGCCGGGCGTCTACCTCATGCACGGCCCGCACGACGAGGTGATCTACGTCGGCAAGGCAAAGAACCTCCGCGACCGTGTCTCCTCGTACTACTCGCAGCCGATCGGGTACACGCGCAAGATGGACGGGCTGATCGAGTCCGTCACGCGCATCGAGACGCGCGTCGTCGGCAGCGAGCTGGAGGCGCTGCTGCTCGAGTCGCAGCTCATCCAGCGCATGCAGCCGCGCTACAACACCGCGATGCGCCGCTCGGAGCACTACCCCTACATCAAGGTCGACACGGTGAACCCGTGGCCACGCGTGCTCGTCGCACGGCAGCGCAAGAATGACGGCGCGCGCTACTTCGGGCCGTACCGCAACGCCACGAGCGCCCGCAAGACGGTCGAGGTCATCAACGCCGTGCTGCCATTGCGTACTTGCACGCGGTCGTTCAAGAACGCCCGCAGCTACGGCAAGCCGTGCATCGCGCTCGACCTCGGCAAGTGCCTCGGTCCATGCACCGGCCACGCGATCGGCGACGAGTACCGGCAGATCGTCAACGACGTCGTCCATTTCCTCGACGGCAAGGACACCGTCCTCCACGAGCGCCTGCTCAGCGAGCTGGAGTCGGCGGCGGAGTCGCTCGACTTCGAGCGCGCGGCCCGCCTGCGCCGGGACATCCGCTCCGTCTCGACGATCCTGGACGAGCAGAAGCGCCTGCGCGACGCCGAGACGCTTCATAGCCTGCTGCTCGTGCTGCCGTCGGCCGATCCGGCCTGTCGCGAGGTGCTGGTCGTCCTCCGCGGGCGCATCTGGGCGCAGCTCCGGGCGACGCGCGTGCCGGAGCGCGAGGGGCGGCCGGTCGAGACGGATACGGATGCCGACCGCGTCGTTTCCGAGACGCCCGTGGGTGCTGCCATAGACCCCGTGATGGACTTCGCGCGTCGCCTGGCCGCGTCGCTGGAGCGCAGCCGCGGGGCGGTGATGCCGGAGCGCGACCACCAGGCGGTCGACGAGGCGAACATCCTCAACCGCTGGCTTTTCCGCAACGAGGACCATCCCGCGCTCGTCCGCCTGCCGCTGGCCGACGACGGCGTTCCCTCCGGCGACCCAGTCGCCCTCGCGCGGGCCGTCCTCGCG
>DATLHE010000346.1:0-3047 GCA_035540335.1 Thermomicrobiales bacterium
AGCTTGAAGCCGTTGCCCTGGTCGCCGAGCCGGTGGTCGAGCGGGACGCGAACGTCCTCGAACACGACGTCCCCGAGCACGTGGGGCGCGATGATCTGGTGCGGGGCGGTGATGCTCACCCCGGGCGTCGACGCGGGCACGAGCACGAGCGAGTAGGCGTCGCCCTCGCGGCACAGGACGCTGTAGAAGTCGGCGTCACCGGCGTTGGTGATGAACGACTTGTGACCGTTGACGACGATCTCGTCGCCGTCGACCGCCGCGCTGGTCGTGATCGCGCGCAGGTCGGAGCCGACGTCCGGCTCGGTGAGTGCGAGGGCGCCGATGGCGTCGAGGCTGGCGACCTTGGGCAGCCAGGTGTCGCGGACCGCGTCGGACCCGTGGTGGGAGACGACGAAGCTGCCGATCCCTTGCATGGCGAACATCGAGTCCAGGTGGGCGCTCTCGAACGCGAACGCCTCTCGGACGACGGTGACCGCCAGCGAGTCGACCGTCTCGTACCGGCCGCCGTAGCGCGCCGCGACGACCACGTCGACGAGTCCGGACGCGGCGAGCCGTTGGCGGATGTCCGGGTCGAACCGATCCGCCTCGTCGGCGCGGGCGGCGATGTCGGCGCACGAGGCGGCGAGAGCACGGGCCTCGGACTGCAGCGCCAGGTACGGCGGGGTCAGCTCGAAGGACGGCGCGTCGGTCACTGCATGACCTCGGGCACCCTCTGGCTGAAGGTCCGGCCGAGCAGCTCGGCGGCGATGCGGGTGCGCTGGATCGCGGGCGTGCCGCCGGCGATGGCCCAGCCGTGCGCGTCGCGATGGAGGCGCTCGATGCCGAACTCCTCGCTGTAGCCGTTGCCGCCGTGCAGCTGCATGGCCTGGTCGCTGACCTTCTTGGCCATCTCGTTGGCGAACACCTTGGCGACCGACACCTCGAACGGCACGGGAAGCCCGTTGCCGGCGTTCATCGCCGCGCGGTAGATGAGCAGCCGGGCCGCCTCCACCTGGGTGGCCATGTCGGCGAGGACCATCTGCACGTTCTGGAACTCGATGAGCGCGCGACCGAACTGCTTACGCTCCTGAACGTAGGCCTTGGTGCGGTCCAGGGACGCCTGACCGATCGCGAGGCTCATCGTCGCGTTGCCGAGGCGCTCGATGGAGAACACCCCGAACAGCTGCTTGAACCCGCCGGCCGGGATGACGAGGTTGTCGCACGGGACGCGCACGTCGTCGAAGTAGAGGTCCGCGCTGGGGATGCCGCGGAAGCCCATGAGCTTCTCGGGGGCGCCGAAGCTGAAGCCCGGCGTGCCCTTGGCGACGCGGATCGCGCCGATGCCCTTCGCGCCTGGCGCGTCGCTGAGCCGGCAGTAGACGAGGTACTCGTTCGCGTGGCCGCCGTTGGAGATCCAGCGCTTGCTGCCGTTGAGGACGTACTCGTCGCCCTCGAGGCGGGCCTTGGTGCGCATGTCCGTCGCGGCCGACCCGGCGTCCGGCTCGGAGATGCCGATGGCCATGGTGATCTCGCCACTTGCCGTCTTGGGCAGGACGTCCTTCTTCTGCTGCTCGGTGCCGAAGAACTCGATGACGCGGCACGGGCCGACGTTGGTCTCGAACACCTGGAACGCCGCTGGCCGGCACTCCTTGGCCAGCTCCTCCTGGACGATGAGCGCGTCGAGCAGGGTGCCGCCGTGGCCGCCGTACTCCTCCGGCAGGACCATGCCCAGGAAACCGAGCTTGGCCAGCCGCTGGACCTCGTCGTCCGGCAGCGGGGTGCGGTCTCGGTCCCACTCGGCGGCCTTCGGCGCATACACCTCGCGGGCGACCTCGGCCGCGAGCTCGCGCAGCGACACCTGCTCCGGTGTCAGTTCGAAACCGCTCAAGGGGTCCCCCGTTCGCGAGAGTGTGATGGTGCCCTATCTATGATCACCATAGTGATAGATTACGGTACGTCACAAGTCCAATGACCGCCCAGATTCGGGAGATCCGATGAGCGATGCCCCTCGGCCGACGTTCCGCCTCGACGGGAAGGTGGCGCTCGTCACGGGCGGCAACCGCGGGCTGGGCCGGGAGATGGCGCTCGGTTTCGCGCGAGCCGGCGCCGACATCGTGGTGGCCAGCCGGCACGAGGACGCCTGCGCGGAGTTCGCTGCGGCGCTGCGGGACGAGCTCGGCGTGCGGGCGATCGGGGTCGGCGTGCACGTGGGCCGCTGGGACACGCTGGACGCGTTCGTGGAGCGGGTCTACGGCGAGATGGGGTCGGTCGACGTCCTCGTCAACAACGCGGGCATGTCGCCGCTCTACGACTCGGTGGACTCGGTGAGCGAAGAGCTGTTCGACAAGGTGCTGGCCGTCAACCTCAAGGGGCCGTTCCGGCTCAGTGCGCTCATCGGCACCCGGATGGCGGCCGGTGCCGGTGGCTCGATCATCAACATCTCCAGCGTCGGGGCCGTGCACCCGCGGCCGAACATCCTCCCGTATGCGGCGGCCAAGGCCGGTCTCAACGCCCTCACCGAGGGGCTGGCGCGCACCTTCGGACCGTCGGTGCGGGTGAACGCGATCATGGCCGGCACGTTCCTCACCGACGTCAGCAAGGCGTGGGACATGGAGGCGTTCGCCGAGCGGGCCAAGGGGTTCGCGCTGGAGCGGGGCGGCGAGCCGTACGAGATCGTCGGCGCGGCGCTCTACCTCGCCAGCGACCTGTCCAGCTACACGACCGGCTCAATCCTCACGGTCGACGGCGGCCAACCCTGACCGAGCCTTGACCTCCGTCGTACGCCGCGATCGGGCTTTCGAGTCACCTCCACCGGGGCCTCGACTGCCAGTCGAGGCCCTTGGCTGCCGTTCTGGAGGCAGCCAAGGCCCATGACTGGCAGTCGACCGGATCTGGGCGCGGTCGGGACGACGGTCGACGGTGGCCCGACCAGATCGTTTCGCGCCGAGGGAATCATCCGTCATCCAGGGCAGCCGTCATCAGGGCAGCCGTCATCAGGGCAATTTCTTTCCGGACGAACCTCCGGCGCCCGAACGCGCGCAACAACAACTCGGACATGTCTGAGAAGT
>DATLHE010000347.1:0-17423 GCA_035540335.1 Thermomicrobiales bacterium
GGGGCGGAGATGGGGGCCGGCTTCGGGCCCGGGTGGTCGCCCACTCTCCCGGGCACCCAGGACCGGGGCTACCGGCGGTGGTCGGTGGTGCCGGGGCGGACGTGGAGTCCGCCCGAACGAAAACGTCTCCCCGGCCACTGCGGGCCGGGGCTACTGGGCGGATGCCCGGGCGGGTGACCGTTCCGGCGGGAGCGGGTGGGATCTCGGATGGATCCCGGCCTGAAGGGTCGACACGAGGTCCGGGGCTACGGAATGGCGGAATGGTCCGCGTCTGACAACGTCGTGAGCGACCGGACAGAAAAGGCGATTGATGGGACGGTATCTCCTACGACGCATCTTCGTGAGCATCCCCGTGCTGCTCGGGATCACGGTCGCGATGTATCTCATCGCGAACCTGGCCCCGGGCGACCCGGTGACGGCGCTCATGAACCCGGAGCAGATGGCGAACATGGGCCCGGAGTGGGTCCAGCAGCAGAAGGAGTCGCTCGGGCTCAACGATCCCCTGCCCATCCGCTACGTCAAATGGCTTGGCCAGACCCTGCAGGGCAACCTCGGCTACTCGTTCGTCGACCGGCTGCCGGTGAGCGAGAAGATCGGCGAGCGGATCTGGCCAACGCTCCAGTTGATGCTTATCGTGATGGTGATCTCGATCCTCGTCGGCGTGCCGCTGGGCATCCTCTCGGCGCTGAAGCAGTACTCGTTCATCGATTACCTGCTGACCATCGCGGGGTTCCTCACCGTCTCCATCCCGTCGTTCTTCCTCGCGCTGGTGCTGATCTATGTCTTCTCCGTGCGGCTGAACTGGCTGCCGGCGACGGGGATGTACACGGTGGGCCAGGAGCGGACGTTCCTCGACTCGCTGCAGCACATCATCCTGCCAGCGTCGGTGCTCGGGCTGGCGCAGGCGGCGCCGATCATCCGCTACACGCGCGCCAGCCTGCTGGAGACGGTGAAGCAGGACTACGTGACCGTGGCCCGCGCCAAGGGGTTGAATGAGGGCCTGGTGATCAGCCGCCACGCGCTGCGGAACGCGCTGATCCCGATCATCACGATCATCGCGCTCGATATTCCGCGCCTGCTCGGCGGCACGGTGATCATCGAGCAGGTGTTCGCCTGGCCGGGGATGGGCAGCCTGGCGATCGCCTCGGTGCAGGGGCGCGACTACAACGTGCTGATGGGCATCAACCTGATCGCGGCGGTGATGATCCTCATCAGCAACCTGCTGGCGGACGTGATCTACGCGCTCGTCGACCCACGGATCAAGTACGCATGAGCGCCGTGACAGAGGCGAGCCCGCTCGCCACGACCGTCCTTTCCAGCGCGACCAAGCGCAGCCACGTCTCGGTCTGGAGCCGCTTCCGCCGGCACAAGCTGGCGCTGTTCGGCCTCGCGATCCTCGTCCTGCTGACGTTCGTCTCCATCGCCGCGCCGCTGCTGACCGAGCATGGGCCGTATGCGGTCGATCTCTCCGCCTACCGCAAGCCGCCGGGCGGCTCGCACCCGCTGGGCACGGACTCCGCGGGGCGGGACGTGCTGGCGCGGCTGCTGTACGCCGGTCGCGTCTCGCTCTCGGTCGGCGTGGTCGCGGTGAGCATCTACGTCGCGATCGGCATCGTGCTCGGCGGCCTCGCCGGATTCTTCGGCGGCGTGGTCGACGCCACGGTGATGCGCCTGGCGGACATGGTCCTCTCGTTCCCGGCGATCATCGTCATCATCACGCTGGTGTCGATCCTCGGGCCGAACCTGATGAACGTGATGCTGGTGATCGGCCTGCTCGGGTGGCCGCCGATCTCGCGGCTGGTGCGGGCGGAGTTCCTGACCTTGCGGGAGCGCGACTTCGTCGTCGCCTCGCGCTCGGTGGGCGCCGGCAGCGGGCGGATCATCTTCCGGCACGTGCTGCCGAACGCGATGACGCCGGTGATCGTGAACGCGACGTTCGGGATGGCGCAGGCGATCTTGCTGGAGGCGGGGCTGAGCTTTCTCGGGCTCGGCGTGCAGCCGCCGACGGCGAGTTGGGGGAACATGCTGAACGAGGCGCAGTCGATCACGATCCTTGAGGGGATGCCGTGGCTGTGGATCCCGCCGGGGGTGATGATCGCGCTGGCGGTGCTGTCGATCAACTTCGTGGGGGATGGCCTGCGGGACGCGCTCGATCCCCGCGCCCGGCGCTAGCGGCGACGGTTGCCGGTCGCCCCTGGATCCCGGATGGCACAGCGCAATCGGGAAGTTGGCAGAACGCCCATCGGTCCGCATGATGGTGGTCGGCATATTTGCAGATAGGAAAGGAACGCACACACGTGAATCCCGAGGTTACCGAGTTCATCGAGAACGCCGCGCCGTGGCAGGCGGAGATCATGAGCGCGATCAGGCAGCGCGTGCACCAGGCGGTTCCGGACGCGGCCGAGCGGATCCAGTACAAGAAGCCGCACTTCCTGAAGAATGGGCATTACCTTGGCGTGCTGTCGCCCGCGAAGGGGTACGTCGCGTTTGCCGTGTTCAATGCGACGGAGCTCCAGCCGCCGGACGGGTTCTTCGAGAAGCAGGGCCCGCCGGAGCGGCGAACGGTCAAGATCAAGGAAGGACAGGAGTTCGACTACGACCTCCTGGGGCAGCTCGTCGGCCAGGCCGCAGAAACCCTGTAGCGCCCGGAGGGCGACAGGCGCGGCGTGTCCGCCAACGGCGTGTCGATAGATCGCGCGTCGCGCCCGGGAACGACCCCGGGCGCGACCGATGCTGGAGAGGAAGCACCTTGAGCGAGATCGTCCTGCGACATGGTCATGTGATCGACCCGGCGAACGGGGTGGATGCCATCGCCGATGTCCGCATTGCCGGTGGTGTGATCGAGGCGGTCCAGCGCGACCTGCCGGCGCGCCCGGGCGATCGGGAGATCGACCTGACCGGGCTCCTGGTCACCCCCGGCATCATCGACATGCACGCCCACGTGGCGCACACCCACAGCCGCTCAACGCTCTCGCTTCACCCGCTGGTCAACACCCTTTCGTCGGGCGTGACCACCGTCGTCGATGCCGGCACGACCGGCTGGCGGGACTTCGCCCAGTTTCGGCACGACGTGATCGACGCCCCGCGCTCGAAGCTGCGCGTGCTCAGCTACGTCAACATCGTCGGGTCCGGCATGGGTGGCGAGTGGGAGCACGAGGCGTGCGAGATGGACCCGAAGCTGGCCGCGGACACGGCGACGATGCACGCCGACGTCGTGGTCGGCATCAAGACGGCCCACTACTGGGCCCGGCGCCGCTTCGATGACGCACACCCGGCGTGGCTGGCGGTCGACCGCGCGGTCGAGGCCGCCGAGCGATGCGGCATGCCGCTGATGGTCGACTTCTTCCCGGCGCTGCCCGAGCGGCCGTATGAGGACCTGATCCTGAAGAAGATGCGCCCGGGCGATATCCACACCCATGTCTTCGCGCAGCAGTTTCCCGTGGTCGACGACGCGGGCACGGTGCTGCCGTACATGCATGAGGCGCGGGAGCGCGGCATCATCTTCGACGTTGGACACGGCGCGGGGAGCTTCTGGTTCCGGCACGCGGTCCCCGCGATCCAGAACGGCTTTGTGCCGGACTCCATCAGCACCGACCTCCACACCGGCAATGTCGCGGGCGTGGTGATCGACATGCTGACGACGATGAACAAGGTGCTCACCATCGGCGTGCCGCTCAACGACGTCATCGCGAAGTCGACCGTCGCGCCTGCCCGGGAGATCAACCGTCCGGAGCTGGGCACACTCTCGCCCGGTGGGCCGGCGGACGTCGCCGTCCTGGCGCTGGACGAGGGCTCGTTCACATACGTCGACTGCGAGCGGACGACCATGACCGGCCCTCAGCGCCTGCGCTGTGAGATGACCGTCTACGGCGGCGAGATCGTCTACAACCCGAACGGTCGCGGGCTGCCGACCTGGGAGCAGGATGCGCGGGACAATCCGCTGCCGCTGCACGTGCGATCACAGCAGTTCTAGGGGCGGCCCGAGCCCCGGTGCTCCCGGGGGATGCGCCGGTAAGGAGCAGGACCACTTGCGCATCACCGCGGCTCGGCTATGGTGACGTCAGATTTCCGGGACCCGATCGATGATGCCGGAGCACGACCTCCGGCCAGGCGTTACGCAGGAACGGGAGGGCATCGTGACGATTCGCGGGCGCGCCGAGGACCACCAGACGTCGGTTACCCGGCCGCCGGATTTTGACGAGTTCTGGGCACAGGTGGAGGCCGAGCTGGACGCGATCCCGCTCGATCCCGAGCTGACCGCGGTGCCGCTGCGCTCGACCGATGAGGTCGAGGTCTATGAAATTGCGTACACCAGCCTCGGCGGCGTCCGCATCGCCGGGTGGTACTGCCGGCCGCGCGAGTCGTTCATTGCCGGGCCGTATCCGGGGCTGAGCATCGTGCCGGGGTACGTCTCGGAGCCGACGCTGCCGAAGTCGTGGGCGAGGATGGGCTACGCGGCGATCGGTGTCGCCCCGCGCGGCAAGCTTCGCTCCAACCGGCAGTTTAACCCGGGGTATCCGGGCCTGCTGACGCACAACATCGTCGATCGCAACACCTACAGCTATCGCGGCTTCTACGCCGACGCGCTGCGGGCGATCGACTTCCTGCTCACCCGGCCCGAAGTCGACGGGAGCCGGATCGGCGTCCACGGCAGCAGCCAGGGCGGCGCGCTGACGATCGTTTCCGCCGCGCTGCGGCCGGACAACGTCGCCTGCGGCGCGGCCGGGGCGCCGTACCTCACCGGGTTCATGGACTCGGCGAAGCTGACGCACTCCTACCCTTACGAGGAGATGAACGAGTACCTGCGGCTCTACCCGGAGCGCGAGGCGCAGATGCGGGAGACGGTCGCCTACTTCGACTGCATCAACCTCGCCGACAAGGTGACGGCGCCGATGCTGATCTACGCCGGGCTCAACGACGACGTCTGCCCGCCGGAGACCGCCTACGCGCTGGCCCGCGCGCTGCCGGGCGAGGTCGATCTGCACGTCCACGAGCGCTGCGGCCACGACGCCGGCGCCCACTGGGAGATGCCGGCGATCGAGGCCTTCCTCGCCGAGCACCTGCGGCCCGCCACGGTGAACGCCCACGCCGACCTCACCGTCGGCTAACGTTCGCTGATCGCTCTCAGGAGACGTTTCCCGATGACTGCATCCGTGTCCACGTGGTGGGAGGGGATCGACCGCGACCTGGCGGCGGTCCCGACGGCGGCCGAAGCCGAGCACGTGCCGCTTTACTCCACCGAGTTCTCCGACACCTACAAGGTGCGCCTGACGAGCGTCGGTCCCTACCGGATCGCCGCCTGGCTCAGCATTCCGAAGGGCGAGGGGCCCTTCCCGGCGCTCTTTCTCGTCCCCGGCTACGGCAGCGTCGTCACGCCGCCGACGTATGAGGATCGCCAGCGCTACGTCGTGATGTCGCTCATGCATCGTGGGTTGCGCCACGCCGACTGGCCCTACGCCGCCAAGTTCCCGGGGCTGCTGACGGACGGCATCGCCGATCCGGAAGCGTGGATCTTCCGCGGCATCCTGGCCGACGTCCTGCGCGGGTTCGACTACCTGACCAGCCGGCCGGAGGTCGACCCGGACCGTATCGGCGTGTTCGGCCACGACGGCGGGCTACTGGTCGCCGCGCGGCGGCCGAGCGTGACCGCGGTGGCCGTCACGGCGACGTTCTTCACGCGTCTCACGGAGGCGGCGGCGCGGACGTCCGCCTACCCGATCGAGGAGATCAACGACTGGCTGCGCACCTACCCGGAGGACACCGAGGCGGTGCACGAAACGCTCGCGCTGGTCGATCCGCGGTCCCAGGCGGGGGCCGTGGGGGCAAAGGTGCTGCTCGCCGCGCAAGGGCCCGGATCGCTCGGCGACCAGGAATGGCTGGCGCCCCTGAAGGAGGGGCTCGCGGGCGAGGCGGCGTTCTACGATCTTACGTATGAGGGTCAGACCGATCGGGACGCGATCGACGCATGGCTGGCGGGGCAGCTCGGCGCCGAGCCGAAGCCGCGCATCTGGGAAGCGCAGGAGATTGGATCATGGTCGTGACAGATACCACGCCGGGGGCCGCCGCGCGTGAATGGCTTGCGGAGCTCGAGCTGCGGCCGGTCATCAATGCCGCCGCCACGCTGACCAAGCTCGGCGGCTCGCTGATGCCGCCGCCGGTGGTCGAGGCGATGGTCGCCGGCGCGCGGACGTTCGTCGACGTCCCGGCGCTGCAGCGCGCGGTCGGGCGGCGCATCGCCGAGCTGACGCAGAACGAGGCGTGCTACATCTCCTCCGGCGCGGCGGCGGGGATCACCGTCGCGATGGCGTCGGTGCTGGCCGGGACGGACCCGGACAGGATCGGCAGCTTTCCGCACCTGGACGGCTTCGACAAGACCGAGATCATCATCCATACGTCGCAGCGGAATGGCTACGACTACGCCGCGCGGATGACCGGCGCCCGCTTCGTCGAGATCGCGGGCACACCGGAGGCGCTCGCGGGCGCGATCACCGAGCGCACCGGCGCGGTCCTCTGGTTCGCCGGGGCGCACTTCGCCAAGGACGCGCTGACGATCGAGGAGGTCGTCGAGATCGCCCATCGGCATGGCGTGCCGGTCATCGTCGATGCCGCCGCGCAGGTGCCGATGATCGAGAACCTCTGGCGCTTCACGCGCGACCTCGGGGCCGACATCGCCGTCTTCAGCGGCGGCAAGGGGCTGCGCGGGCCACAGTCGAGCGGGCTCGTGCTGGGGCGCGCCGATCTGATCGAGGGCTGCATCGCCAACGGCTCGCCGAACTACTCCATCGGCCGGCCGATGAAGGTGGGCAAGGAGGAGCTCTTCGGCATCCTCGCCGCCGTCGAGTGGTCGCTGGCGCAGGACGAGCCGGCCGCGCTCGCCGCCTGGGAGGGGATCGTCCAGATGTGGGTCGACGGGTTGCAGGGCATCCCCGGCGTCACCGTCGAGCGCGGCTACCCGAGCGAGGCCGGGCAGCCGCACGGCCGCGCGATCGTCACCCTCGGCCCCGACGCCGCGATGGACCGCGACCGTCTCGTCGCAACGCTCTGGAGCGGCGAGCCGTCGATCGCGGTCGGCGAGCCGGGGCCGGACGCGATCGCGCTCAACCCGCAGACGGTCACCGTCGAGGAGGCGGAGATCGTGCTCAATGCGGTCCGCCGGGCGCTGACGGGGGCGTGATGCGGGTCGAGATCCTGATCTTCGACGGCTTCGACGACCTGGACGGTCTCGCGCCGCTGCGTGTGCTGCGCGGCGCGGCCGCCCAGGGCGCGCCGTTCGACGTCGCGCTCGTGACGCTGGCGCCGGCGGATGAGGTGACGGCCTCCAGCGGGCTGCGCGTGCGGCCGGACGGCGTTCTCGGCGAGCGTGTCGACGTCCTCGTCGTGCCCGGTGGCGGCTGGGCCACCCGTGCCCCGCAAGGGGCGTGGGCGGAGTACGAGCGTGGCGCCATTCCGGACGCCATCGCGCGGCTACACGGCGCGGGGGCGGTCGTGGCGACGGTCTGCACCGGCGGCATGCTCGCCGCGAAGGCCGGCATCACCTCCGGGCGGCCGGCGATTACCCACCATGCCGCGATCGAGGACCTGCTTGCCTCCGGGGCGGAGGTCGTCTCCGCCCGCGTCGTCGACGATGGCGACCTGGTCTCCAGCGGCGGCGTCACCTCCGGTATCGACCTCGCGCTGTGGCTGATCGAGCGGTTCGCCGGGCCGGAGGTCGCGGTCCGGGTGGAGAGCAATCTCGAATACGAGCGCCGGGGCACCGTCTGGCGCGGGGAGCGGACGCGTGAGTGACCTGAACGTGCGGCGGGCGACGGCGGATGACATAACGGCGATCGTCGCGATGCTCGCCGACGACGCGCTGGGCGCGACACGCGAGTCGCCGGATGACCTGACGCCGTACGCGGCCGCCTTTCGCGAGATCGACGGCGACCCGCGGCAGTACCTGGCGATCGCGGAGCAGGAGGGCGAGATCGTCGGCACCTTGCAGCTGACATTCATCCCCGGACTCTCGCACAAGGGGATGACGCGGGCGCTGATCGAGGCGGTGCGGGTGTCGAGCGCGGCGCGGGGCGGGGGCATCGGCTCGCGGCTCATCGAATGGGCGGTCGAGGAGGCGCGCACGCGGGGATGCGGGATGGTGCAGCTGACGACGAACGCCGCGCGCACCGACGCGCACCGGTTCTATGCGAAACTCGGGTTCGAGCCGACGCACGTCGGCTTCAAGCGAAAGTTGTAGCGCATCAGTCGGTAGGGGTCGACCTCGTGTCGACCGGTCGCTCGCGGCGGGCGGCCTGAAGGGTCGACACAGGGTCCGCCCCTACCTGTGCGCGAAAGGGGAATCATGGCGACACCAGAACAGCGATTGCAGGAGTTGGGGATCGAGCTGCCGGAGGCGAAGGTGTTTCACCCGGCGGTGGCGCTCGGCGTGATCACGGACGGCAACATGCTCTATTGCTCGGGCTCGACGCCGAAAAGCGCGGAGTTCAAGGGCCGCGTCGGCGACGCGCTGACGGTCGAGCAGGGGTACGCCGCCGCCAAGGAGTGCGCCGTCGCGCAGCTGGCGATCGCGAAGTCCGTGCTGGGCGACCTCTCGCGCATCAAGCGGGTGGTCAAGGTGCTCGGGATGGTCAACGCCGCGCCTGGCTTCGGCGACACCCCGGCGGTGATCCACGGCGCATCGGAGCTGTACTACGCGGTGTTTGGCGAGAAGGGGCAGCACGCGAGGTCGGCGGTCGGGCTGCAGGCGTTGCCGAGCGAGGTGGCGGTCGAGGTCGAGACGATCTTCGAGATCGAGCCGGCATAGGGCGCGGTGGGCGCTGTGCGCCAATCGGGCCCGTCATCCTGAGCTTGTCGAAGGATCACCCGGCGCCGCAGCGCCGGTCTCTCCAGGGCTGACCGGAAAAGCGGTCCCTGTGGCGCATGCCCGCGCCCGGTCACGCCATATCGATGCTGCGCATCGATGGGGATCCCTCGACACGATGGGCCGAGTGGAATGAGGCGCATCGGCTCGGGATGACAGGGATGCTTGGGTGGCGGTAGGGGCCGCGTCGGTGGTGAACGGCGCTTCGCGTAGGGTTCACCGGCCGAGCCGAAGGCGAGAAGCGGAGCGAGCCCTTGCTTCGCTCTGAATGGGTTGGTTGGGGCGGACACGGGGTCCGCCCCAACCAACCCATCGTCCTGCGGCTTGTGCCCGCCGCCTGAGGCTTGGGCATTGGCGGAGACGCCGCACCACTTGACGGGGGATAGCTGCTTCCGGTAGGGTACGCCGCAACAATAGAATACGAGAACCATCACTCATCCAGAGGAGCAGAGGGAACGGCCCTGTGAAGCTCCAGCAACCACCCGGGCGAAGATGCCGGGCAGGTGCTAATGCCGACAGCACACGTGCTGGACGATGAGGTGATGTGGCCCCGCGACCGCCGTGTCGCGCGCTGCCCACGTCCCCGTATCGTCCAGCAACGATCGGGGGCGTTTTTCGTTGCCCGCGCCTGGCCAGCGCGGGCGGTGAAGGCGGCCACAAGGCAAGCGCATGGCACAAGCGGTCTCCATCACTCACGTGTCCAAAACCTTTCCCGCGGGTCGGGCCCGCGTACCCGTGCTCGACGGGCTCTCGCTCACCGCGCAGCCGGGCGAGATCGTCGCCCTGCTCGGTCCCAGCGGCTGCGGCAAGTCGACCATCCTCCGCCTCGTCGCCGGGCTGGAGACGCCCTCCGCCGGGCGCATCGAGATCGGTGAGCGGCCGGTCACGACCACCGACGAGCGCTGCGCGGTCGTCTTCCAGGAGCCGCGGCTGCTGCCGTGGCGCACCGTCGCGGCCAACGTCGCTCTCGGCGCCGATCGCCGGCGGGACAGGGGGTCGGAGCCGGCCCCGGCGCTGATCGATCGCCTGCTGGCCCGGGTCGGGCTGAGCGATTCGGCGCGTTCGCACCCGCACCAGCTCTCCGGCGGCATGGCGCAGCGCGTCGCCCTGGCCCGCGGGCTTGCCGCCGAGCCGGAGGTGCTGCTGCTCGACGAGCCCTTTGCCGCGCTCGACGCGCTGACGCGGCTGCGGATGCAGGACCTGCTGATCGAGGCGTGGAGCGACCGCAAGCCGACCGTGCTGCTCGTCACGCACGACGTCGACGAGGCGATCTACCTCGCGGACCGGATCGTCGTCCTCGGCGGCACGCGCCCGGCGTCGGTCGTCGCCCAGATCCCCGTCACCATCGCGCGCCCGCGCGACCATGCGGACCCCGCGTTTTTCGCGATCCGCGCCCGGATTCTCGACCACCTTGGGCTCGGCCACCGCGCCGACGCCCAGCAGGTTCCTGTCGCCGTCTGACTCACGAGAGGAGATACACACCCATGGCACGCACGACCCCCGCACTCGCCCGCTCCCTCGCCACCCCGGCCGTCGATCGCCGCCGCTTCGTCGGGCTGATGCTCGGCGCGGCCGCCGCGGCGACGCTGCCCGGCGTTGCTCGCGCCGCGCGGGCGCAGGACGGCGAGACGCCGGAGAAGATCCGCGTCGACTACGCCTACTACAACCCGAGCAGCCTCGTCCTGCGCCGTCAGGGGTGGCTGGAGGAGGACCTCAAGGCCGACGGCGTCGGTGTCGAGTGGACGCTGAGCGCCGGGAGCAACAAGGCGAACGAGTTCCTGCGCTCGGACGCGGTCGACTTCGGCTCGACCGCCGGCTCGGCGGCCCTGCTGGCGAAGGCGAATGGGTCCGAGATCCAGGCGGTCTACATCTACTCGCAGCCGGAGTGGACGGCGCTGGTGGTCGGCAAGGATTCCGACATCACCGCCGTCGACCAGCTGAAGGGCAAGAAGATCGCCGCCACGAAGGGCACCGATCCGTACTTCTTCCTGCTGCAGTCGCTGCACGCGCACGGCCTGAAGCAATCGGATGTCGAGGTCGTCAACGTCCAGCACGCCGACGGCAAGACGGCGCTGGAGCGTGGCGACGTCGATGCCTGGTCGGGGCTGGACCCGCACATGGCGCAGACGGAGATCGAGCAGGGCTCGAAGCTGATCTACCGCAACATCGACTTCAACACCTACGGTTTTCTCAATGCCCGGAGCGAGTTTCTCGAGACGTACCCGGCGTATGTCGAGCGTGTCCTGACGCAGTACGAGCGGGCGAGGGCGTGGATCCTGGAGAACCCGGAGGAGGCGGCGCAGATCCTGAGCGAGGAGGCGAAGCTGTCGCTGGACGTGGCGAAGAAGGAGCTTGTCGAGCGGACGAACCTGGAGATCGACGTCGTTCCGGGCGACATCCAGCGCGCGGCGCTGGAGCCAGTGATCCAGATCTTCGAGTCGGAGGCGCAGCTGCAGCCCGGCGCGGACGCGGACGAGGCACTGGACGAGCTCTTCGCGCCGCAGTTCGCGACGGCGGTGGTGGGGCAGTAGGCGGGTCGCATGAAACTCGCGGGCTCGCCAGCATCCAACCGTCATCCTGAGGCCGCAGGCAAGGGCCCGCTGCCGCTTCCCGGCCGAGCGCGGAGCGCGAGAAGCGGAGCGGGCCCTTGCCTGCGGCTTGGCCGGAGGATCCGCCGGGACCTTTGGTCTCGGGGGATCCAATGGCGCGAAGCGCCCACCTTTCGGACGCAGGAGAGACCGGCGCTACGGCGCCGGGGGAACCTTCGCTTCGCTCAGGATGACGTGGTGGTGGCAGGCGTCGCCTTTTGCGCCACGAGCGAGGAGAATCATCGCATGAGCTCAACAAGCGTCGTTACGGCCGCCGCGCGGGCGGAATCCGGGACGCGGGCGGCGCGCCGGATCGCCCTGCCGCGCGGGGCGGTCGGCCTCATCGTCCCGGTCTTGCTGCTCGGCCTGTGGCAGCTTCTGGTCGAGCGCGAGGTCTACACGCGCGGCCAGCTCCCGGCGCCCCTGGATGTCTGGCGCGCCGGCGAGCAGCTGAAGACGGCCGGGCTGCTCTGGGAGAACATCCAGGTCAGCATCGTGCGCGTCGGCTGGGGGTTCGCGTTCGGCGCGGCCATCGCGATCGGCCTCGGGCTGCTCGTCGGCCTCTCGTCGCTGGCGGACGCGCTGCTCTCGCCGACGATCCAGGCGATGCGGGCGATCCCGTCGCTGGCGTGGGTGCCGCTGCTGATCCTCTGGATGGGGATCGGCGAAGAGCCGAAGCTGACGCTGATCGCGATCGGGGTCTTCTTCCCGGTCTTCACCGCGCTGGTGGGGGGCATCCGCCAGATCGACCGCAAGCTGATCGAAGTCGGCTACGCCTATGGCCTGCGCGGCCCGCGACTTGCGCGCGGGATCGTGCTGCCGGCGGCGCTGCCGTCGCTGCTGACCGGTCTTCGGATCGGCCTCGCCCAGGGGTGGCTCTTCCTCGTCGCCGCTGAGCTGATCGGGGCGTCGACCGGGCTCGGGTTCCTGCTCACGGATGGACAAAACTCGGGCCGGGCGGACATCATCTTGCTGAGCATCATCATCCTGGCGCTGATCGGGAAGCTGACCGATCTGCTGCTGCAGTGGGGCGAGCGGTGGCTGCTTCGCTGGTCGGATGCGTTTCGTTGATTTGAAGCTCGACATGGCGGCACCTGCGCTGTGGAGAGGAGCATCTTTTGTGCTCCCGCCGCCGGGCGGACACAAGGGCCGCCCCTACCGAAAATATGGTCGCAAATGCGGAAACCGATCGGAGCACACATCTTGGGACAGACAGACATCGCTGAGACGCCGACGCTGCGCGAGCGGCAGAGCGCGCTGAAGAAGCAGTACCGCGAGCAGCCGGAGACGGCGCTGATCACGAGCGCGGTCGAGAGCGTGACGGAGGAGGGCGGCGACCCGCGCCGGGTCCGCATCGCCGTCGAGGGGCCGAGCGGCGTCGTGCTGGACATCGCCGCGCATCCGGCCGTCGGCGGTCCGGAGGAGCTGCCCTGCTCGGGCGACATCTTCCTGGCCTCGCTCGCCGCCTGCCAGGAGGTCACCCTGCGGCTCGTCGCCTCGGCGCTGGGCCTGCCGATCCACCGCCTGAGCGTGCGCGTGGAGGGCGATTGGGACGCGCGCGGCACGCTGGGGGTCAGCAAGGAGTCGCCGATCGGGTTCACCGACCTGCGCGTGCTGATCGATCTGGAGACGGAGGGCGCGCCGGACCGCATCGAGCGACTCTTGCAGTCGACCGAGCGCTACTGCGTGATCGGACAGACGCTGGAGAGCCCGCCGAAGGTGGTGACCGCCGCGAACGTGACGAACCGGGCGGGGGCTGCCGCGCCGGTGGATTAATGCGATTCTCGGATTGCTTGAGATAGCACGTACGGTCGGCCCTTGTGGCCGACCTCCTGTTTGCGGGCGAGGTCGGCCACCGTCCGCAGCTGCGGCCCGCAGGGGCGCCCGCAGGGGCAGGGCCGACCGTACGGGACGTGCGCCCGCCGCCGTAGGGGACGTAACCCGAAGGGTGTCGGCCCAAGGGCCCGCTCCGCTTCTCGCGCCGAGGCGCTCGGCCGGTGGCCCGCAGGGCCATACCGTCGTGGCCGGAGGACCGGCTTCGGGGGCGCCGCGAGTGGCTCGGGCCGCGTTGGCCGGGAACACCGCTTCGCGTAGGGTTCTTCGCTTCGCTCAGAATGAAGGAAGTGTTGGTGAAGGGCGCGCAACGCCGGGCACGAGACCCGGCGCTACCGGGGCGGACGGCCGCGCAGGTAGTGGTGCGTCGGGGTGGCGGACGGCCCCGGGCATTTCAGCCCGGGGCTACTGGCGGTCGGCCAACGACCCCAGCCGCAGGTGCGACATCAAGGGCTCGCTTCGCTTCTCGCCCCAAGGGCTCGGCCGGGGTCCGGGGCTACGAAAGCGGTTACGACACGGGTTGGGGGATGGCGCAGGAGACGTCGGTGTAGGTGATGTCGTCGATCGACGTCGCGCCATGGGGGCCGCACATTGGGCACTCGGGGTCGCGCTTCAGGTTGAGCGTGCGGAAGGTCATCCCCAGCGCGTCGTACATCAGCAGGCGGCCGACGAGTGGCTCGCCGATGCCGAGGATCACCTTCGCCGCCTCGGTCGCCTGGATCATCCCGACGGTGCCCGGCAGGATGCCGAGCACGCCGGCCTCGGCGCAGCTGGGGGCCAGCTCCGGCGGCGGGGGCTCCGGGAAGAGACAGCGGTAGCACGGGCTCTCCGTGTCGCGCGGATCGAAGGTCGTCACCTGCCCATCAAAGCGGAAGATGCTGCCGTGCACCTGCGGTTTGTTCAGCAGCACGCAGGCGTCGTTGACGAGGTAGCGCGTGGAGAAGTTGTCGGAGCCGTCGACGATCACGTCGTACCCGGCAAAGATGTCCAGCACATTCTCCTTGGTCAGCCGCTGGTTGTAAGTGATCACTGTCACGTCGGGGTTGATCGCCTCCATCGCGATCCTCGCGGATTCGACCTTCGGCATGCCGATCCGGTCGGTGGTGTGGATGACCTGCCGCTGCAGGTTGCTGTCGTCGACGTCGTCGGCATCGATGACGCCGATCGTGCCGACGCCGGCCGCGCTGAGGTAGAGCGCCGCAGGTGAGCCGAGCCCGCCGGCGCCGATGAGGAGCACCCTGGCGTCGAGCAGCTTCTGCTGTCCGGCCTCGCCGATCTCGGGGATCAGGAGATGGCGGCTGTAGCGGCGCTTCTGGTCGGCGGTGAGCGTGCGCGGCTGCGCCCATGGCTCGCCGGCGTCCTTCCAGGCGTTGAAGCCGCCGGCGAGCGAGACGACGTCGGAGTAGCCGAGCTCATGGAGCGTTTTGGCGGCGAACGCCGAGCGGGTGCCGCCCGCGCAGTAGAGGACGACCGGCGCGCTCTTGTCCGGCACGGCGTCCTCGATGCGCTGCTCCAGGTAGCCGCGGGGGATCGCGATCGCGCCGGGCACGATGCCCTGCTCGACCTCGTCGGCCTCGCGGACGTCGACGATCGCGGCGTGGCGCTGGTCGATCAGCGATCGCGCGCCGGCGACGTCGACCTCGCGGATGCCGGCCTTTACCTCATCGAGCAGTTGACGGAATGTGGACATGCGTGTTTTGCCTCATCCGGGAGGAGACAAGTTCCTCCCCTACGGGACGGTGGTCAAGGACACCAGATCCCCCAAAGGGGCGTGCTATGGCCCCGGCACCCAGGTCTTGAAGCTCGCGGCGACGGTGAGATCGCCCTCGATGTCGAGCCGGTGATCGTCGGCGGGGATCCGCCCGTACAGGAAGAGCGTGATCGTGGAGTCGTCCCCGCGGATGTGCGTCACCGGCACCGTCGGCACCTTCCTATTCTGCCAGCTCTTGCCGTTCCAGCTCAGCGTGGCGTCGATCAGCTCACCCTCCAGATGCACGCTCAGCGGCCGGTCCGGCACATGGTCGTGCCGTTTCGCGAAGCTGTCGAGCCACGGGCCGTAGATCTGGCTGGCGGCGAGGATCGTCTCCTGGCTGACGCCGGCGTCGTGCTCGCCCATCGCGTACTCGAGGTCGAAGCGGTGGATGCCGAACTCGGCGGCGCAGACGGCGAGCAACCGCTCGATGCTGTAGGGCGGACCGTCGCCGGCGTCCTGCGCGACCTCGAACGTCTCATCCTCCGGCTGGAGGAGCTGCACGACATGGTAGAGCTGGTTGCGGGCGTGCGTCAGCCGCTCGAGGATGCGGTCGGGCGAGGCGCGCGGGTTCGGCGTCGCGCTGTCCTCCAGCTGGAGCACGGTGCCGGCGCGGACCTCCACGGCGCGCGCGGCCTGCACGCTGAGGGAGAATGCCGACTCGGCGAGGTGCGCCGCGAGGTCCGCGATCCGCCAGTCGGCGCAGGGTGTCGGCCGCGACCAGTCGGACATATGCAGGCCGCGCATGCGGGAGAGGGTGGCGTCGAGGTCCCGGATCGTCGCATGCCGGGCGGCGTCCAACGTCAACATGATGATCGCTCCTTGCCGGAATCGCGCCTCGGAGGATCGCGGTGCGTTGTCTGGAGGATATCGCATCCCGCGCGGTGAATCAGCCCGCGACCGGTGCCCGCGCGGGCGCTTCCGATTCGGTAGCATCGCGGTAGGGGGCCGGTTTCCGCGCCGGGAGGTTGATCGGTTCCGGTATACTTGAGGGGTGCCGGTCAGGCCCGACCGGGCACTATCCACGGAGAACAACGACATGGTCCTTGACAGGCTCTTTGGCAAGAAACAGCAGATGCCCACGCCCGGGGAGGCGTTGCCGGGGCGCGACACTCCCGCCTTCGACATCCCCGAGACGCACGAGGTCCTCGGCACCCGCATCCAGCCGCCCTTCCCGGAGGGGCTCGAGCTCGCCACCTTCGCGGTCGGCTGCTTCTGGGGCGCGGAGCGGCTCTTCTGGCAGATGGACGGCGTCTACAGCACCTTCGTCGGCTACAGCGGCGGCTACACCCCGAACCCGACCTACAAGGAGGTCTGCACCGGGCAGACCGGCCACGCCGAGGTCGTCAACGTCCTCTTCGACCCGCGCAAGGTGACCTTCGGCGCGCTGGTGAAGGCCTTCTTCGAGGCCCATGACCCGACGCAGGGCATGCGCCAGGGCGGCGACATCGGCACGCAGTACCGCTCGGCGATCTACGTCCACTCCGACGAGCAGAAGCAGATCGCGGAGACCGCCCGCGCGTCGTATGACCAGGCGCTGCGCAAGGCGGGCTACGACCCGATCACGACCGAGGTCGCGGCGGCCGGGCCGTTCTACTACGCCGAGGACTATCACCAGCAGTACCTGCACAAGGTGCCCGGTGGCTACTGCGGGCTGGCCGGCACCGGCGTCACCTGCGCCATGCCGCACCGCAGCCCGGTGTCGCTGGACGCGGTGGACGTCGCCCAGGTGAGCGGTGGCGACGACACGGCGACCGATCCGAAGCTGCGCGCGCTGCCGGCGTCGGAAGATGAGTGGCGGCAGGTCCTCGGGCCGGAGCAGTACGCCGTGCTGCGGCAGGCCGGCACCGAGCGCCCGTTCACCGGCCACTACAACGCGGTCTGGGACGACGGCGTCTACCGCTGCGCGGCCTGCGGCAACCAGCTCTTCGACAGCAGCACGAAGTACGATCACGGCTGTGGCTGGCCGAGCTTCGGCGAGGCGCTGCCCGGCGCGGTGGATTACATCGAGGATCGCTCGCACGGGATGATCCGCACCGAGGTCCGCTGCGCGCGCTGCCACTCGCATCTCGGCCACGTCTTCAACGATGGGCCACGCACGTACAACGGGCAGCGGTTCTGCATGAACTCGGTCGCCATCGATCTCGACCGGCGCTAGTGGACCTGACATAACGACGGACAAAGGGCGAGCACATGCTCGCCCTTTGTTGTTCATGTCCCATCGGGCCGCTGCGCCGGGGCATGGCCCACAGGACGGCGTTGGACGGCCGAACGGCGCACACCCTCGGGGGTGCGCGGCTACGACGGTGGCGATGGCAGCCGTGTCCCCACTCAACCGTCATTCTGAGCTTGTCGAAGGCTCGCTCCGCTTCCCGGCCGAGCGCGGAGCGCGAGAAGC
>DATLHE010000348.1:0-7557 GCA_035540335.1 Thermomicrobiales bacterium
GCTTGGGAGCGCGCCTACGCGGAAAACATGCGCGCGGGAGATGACCTTGCGGCGGCAGGCGCGGCGGTCCGTGTCGCGCTTCACCTGCTCTTCGATACGGCGATGATGTCTCCGGTTCGCGGGTGGATCACCCGGGCGGAACGCCTGCTGGAGGTGCAGGGCGAGACCCCGGTCCAGGCCTGGCTGGCCGTGGTGCGCAACTACGAACGGCTGCTGTCGGGCGACTTCCAGAGCGCCCGGCAATGGGCGCAAAGCGCGTCAGCGGCACCATGAAGGTGCGCCGCGCCCAGCCGTCCAGCCTCTCGACGTTCCCCTTGTCATTGCCCTTGTCCGGGCGGCCGTAGCGGTCGCGGATCAGGTAGTGCGACAGGAAACCGCTGGCCAGCGTGGCCCGCTTGCGGGTCCCATCGCGCAGGATGCGCGCCACCAGGCATCGGTCGTTGTCGTAGAGCACCGACTGCGGTACACGCCCGAACGACGCGAAGGCGTGGACATGACCGCCCACCCAGGCGCCGCCGGATAGGCACTGAGGAAGCTGGCGTCGCTGTGCGGCAGGTCGAAGGCGAAGAAATGCGCCGTCTGCTCGACGCCGCCGCTCACCACGCTCGCCTCGCCGAAGTCTGCCTGGGCGTGCCCAGGTGGATGCTGCAGCGGCACGGACATCTTTCGCCCGCGGCGGCGATGCTCGCGGATGTAGTCCTTCACGATGGTGGAGCCGCCGACAAACCGTGCTCGTCGCGCAACCGCTCGAACACCCGCTTCGCCGTATGGCGCTGCTTGGCGCGCTGGCCCAGATCATACCGAAGACATTGGTCGATGACCTCGGTGAAACCGTCCAGCTTTGGC
Source organism: Thermomicrobiales bacterium (assembly GCA_035540335.1). Lineage (GTDB taxonomy): Bacteria > Chloroflexota > Chloroflexia > Thermomicrobiales > UBA6265 > UBA6265. Next base: position 847 of record DATLHE010000348.1, read on the forward strand.
CGCTTGATCTCGGCGCGTCGCCGATACCCCGGCGGCACCGCGAAGCTCAGCATCTTCCTCACGCTCTCACGCGAGGATCCCGAAATGGCGCGCCGTCGCGCGCTCGCTCATCCCGTCCCCACAGGCCAGACGAACCTTCCGATAAAGCTCCACGCTGAATATGCCCCCGCCCTCCCCGCAGCCGGAAAGGGCCAAAGCGGCCGGCTTTTACGCCGCCCGCAGCGAGCCTATCCCGCCGCTACCGTGGCCGACTTTTGCACCGCCGTTTCCAAGGGAAGCGCCAGGGTTTCCGAGCGCTCGATGCAGCTCTTCCGCTTCCGCAGTTGAATTTTGTTCCGCGCCTTGACATAACCATCAGAATGCGGAGATTGTTTGCATACGCCGCAAGAAATTGCATTCCTTTTGGCAATGGACCGCGGCGCGAAAGGCGGGGGAGCCATACCCGGCCGGTCCACAACAACGGAGGAATGCACCATGGGGACCATTGGAAAGAAACTGCTGCTGGCGGCGCTCGTGACGTCGTCGGTGACGGCGGTGGCCGGAGTCGGGTTCGGCCAAGAAAGCGAAGGGAAGCGAATCGCGTTCTTCGTGTCCGATCTGTCGAACGTCTTCCACCAGTCGCAGGCGGCCGAGGCGGAGCGCTACGCCGCTGAGAACTACGGGGCCGAGGTCGTCGTCTTCGACGGCCAGGCCGACTCGGCCGTGATGACGCAGAACATCGACCAGGTGGTCGCCGGCGGCTTCGACGCGGCGACGCTGCACATCTGGGACGCTGAGGCGGCCACGCCCGGGGTCAACGACGCGCTCGACCAGGGGGTCGTCATGACCTCGTTCTTCAGCCCGATCGCGGACACCGGCATCCCCACGGCGCGCAGCGACGAGGCGGCGGTCTCATTCGAGATGGGCGCCCAGATGGCGCGCGCCTGGAAGGAAGCGCATCCCGACAAGCCGATCGTGACGGTCCAGCTGGGATGGCCGAACCACACCGAGGTGAATTCGGGCCGGACCCAGCCCTTCGTCGAGGGCGTTCTGTCGGTCGATCCGACCGCCGAGAACCTCGGCGCGCTCGACGCCAGCGCCGGGCAGGAGGCGGCCAAGCAGATCATCGTCGACCTGCTGACCCAGCGTCCCGAGGTCAATCTGATCTACTCAGAGGCCTCCAACCTGACCGTCGGCACCATGGCCGGCCTCTCCCAGCTTGGGCGCGGCAAGTTCGACAACGGCGTCCCGCTGACCGAGATCGTCGCGAGCGTCGACTTCGACGCGGTCGAGTTCGAGCAGGTCTTCGACCCGAACTCGAGCCTGAAGGCGTCGATGGGCCTGCCGCCGGTCGAGACCGCGAGGGGCCGAATCGACCTGATCATGGACGTGTTCGGCGACAAGATCCCGCGCACGGCCAATCCGGCGCAGGAGATCTTCTACAAGGCCTACACGATCTCCTTCTGGGGCATGGAGGCTGGCGAGGCCAAGGCCTGGCTGGACGCGCAGTTCGGCGGCTGAGCCCGCCGACGCTGGGCCTGGCGGCCCTCCCCGAGGCGGGTGCGACCCCGCTCCTCCGACGCCGCCAGGCCCGGATCTAGCGCCGCCACGCGACACCGGGAAGAAGCGTCCGGTGATCCGCCCCGACCAACCCGGAACCCCGTCAGACCGGACCAGGACTCATGCTCGACCTTATTGACGACAAGGCCCAACAGACCGAAGTCGTGCTATCGGTCAGCGACCTCACCAGGACGTTCCCCGGCGTGCGCGCGGTCGACGCGGTCTCGTTCTCGGTGCGCCGCGGGACCGTCCATTGCCTGGTCGGGGAGAACGGGGCCGGGAAATCGACCCTCGTCAAGATGCTGACCGGGGCGCTGCGTCCGACGAGCGGCGCAATGCGGATCAACGGCGCGGAGTACGACCCGACCAACCCGCAGGATGCGCGGCAATGCGGGATCGCGACGCTCTTTCAGGAACTGCATGTGGTCGACGAGCTCACGGTCCTGGAGAACCTCACGCTGGGCATGGAGCGCAGCCGCTTCGGATTTCTGGTCAGATCCGATCTGGAGGATCGCGTCGTCTCGACGTTGAAGGCGATCGAACCGTCGATCGATCCCGCGGCGCGGGTGTCGTCGCTGAGCGTGGCGCAGAAGCAGATTGTCGAGATTTCGCGCGCCGCTTCCTCCGGGGCCAGCGTCATCATCATGGATGAACCCACGGCGGCGCTGTCCGAACGCGAGGTGGATCGGCTCTTCGCCGTGATCCGTCGGCTGCGCGCAGCCGCGGTCACGGTCATCTACATCTCGCACAAGCTCGACGAGATCTTCGCGTTGGGCGGCTTCGTCACCGTCCTCCGCGACGGCAAGCACATCGCGACCAGGCCGCTGGCGGAGGTGGCGGGACGCGCGGCGCTGATCGAGATGATGATCGGTCGCACCGTCTTCCAGAGCTACACGCCGCGCGACGGCGTCGGCGACGAGATCATCCTGACCGCCCGCGGCCTGACGAACGGCGTCCTCCGCGACGTCTCCTTCGACATCAGGCAGGGCGAGATTGTCGGGTTCTACGGGCTCGTCGGCGCGGGAAAGACCGAGATCGCCCGGGCGCTGTTCGGGGTCGACCGCTTCGCCGGCTCGGTCACCTTCAAGGGCCGCCCGGTCGGAAACTCGCCGAAAGGCGCCATCGCCTCGGGCGTCGCGCTCGTGCCGGAGGAGCGGCGGACACAGGGCCTGTTCACCTCGCTTACCATCCGCGAGAACATCCCGGTCATGAACTTGCGCCGGATGTCGAGGGCGGGCATCTACCGGAAGGCTGAAGAGATCGCCGCGGCCACGGATTTCGTGCGCAGGCTGCGCATCTCGACCGACTCCATCAACAAGCGCGCCGAGAAGCTTTCCGGCGGCAACCAGCAGAAGGTCGTCCTGGCCAAATGCCTGTTCTCGGAGGCCGAACTCCTGCTCCTCGATGAGCCGACGCGTGGGGTCGATGTGGGCGCCAAGTCCGAGATCTACGACATCATTCGGGACCTGGCGGACGCCGGGAACTCGATCGCGGTGTTCTCCTCCGAACTGGACGAGGCGCTGGGTCTCTGCGACCGCATCTTCCTGCTGTTCTCCGGCAGGCTTCAGGCGGTTGTCGTGAACGGCCCGGACGTCGACGTCGCGCATGTCCTGCACGTTGTCACCGGTGGCACGGAAGGTACGGTCGAATGAGCTCGATCGCAGAGGGTTTCCCGCCGGCGGCCAAGAACAGGGACCGACGCCTGAGCGACGAAGCTTTCATCACCATTCTGGTGGGCGCGGTTGCGGTCGGGCTGTTCCTTGTCGCCTCGCTGCTGGTGCCCAACTTCTTCCAGTTCCAGAACATGGTGAACCTCGTCACCAACAACTGGGCCGTCATCTCCCTCGGCGTCGGCGTGACGTTCCTGCTGGTGTCGGGGAACTTCGACCTGAGCGTCGGCGGCGTCGTCGCGCTCTCGGGCGTCCTGTCGGTCTGGTTGGCCCAGGCGGCCGGCGGCGCCAACCCGCTGTCGACGGGGCTTGGATTGCCGTACCCGCTAGCCGTCGCCGGCGCGCTGGGCGGCGCGCTGGCGATCGGGGCGCTCAACGCGCTGTTCGTGGTGCAGTTCCGCGTCCCGTCCATCATCGTGACGCTAGGGACGATGATGCTCGCCCGCGGCGTGGCGCAGGTCATCACGCACGGATCGCAGCGCAACACCAACCTGCCGGTGGAATTCGGGGTTCTGGGCAACCTGACCGTGTTCGGCGCCTCGATCAAGCTGCCTGTGGTGCTGATGGCGGCGCTTCTGATCGCGGCCGTCTTCATCGAGAAGAAGACGGTCTTCGGCCGCATCACCTACTGGGTGGGCTCCAACCCGGTGGCGGCGACGCTGTCGGGCATCGACCGTGCGCGCCACGTCGCCCGGCTCTACCTCTTCAGCGCGACGATCGCCGGCGTGGTCGGCGTCCTCCTCGCCTCGGAGTTCAAGTCGGGCTACTCGAACCGCGGGACGCTCATGGAGTTCGACGCCCTCGTGATCGCCCTGCTGGGCGGGGTGGCGATCGCGGGCGGCTTCGGATCGGTCTTGGGCATGTTCTTCGGAGCCATTATCCTGGCGATCGTGACATCGGCGGCCACCGGCCTCGTGCTGTCGCCGGACTGGCAGTACACGCTCAAGGCCATCGCCGTGTTTCTCGCGATCATGACGCAAACCTGGGCGCTCGCCCGCCGGAACCGGTGATCGCGATGGCGGACGCAAGCAACCTCACTCCGCACGCCAAGGCCCGCGGCGGCCGCACTGCCGAGTTCCTGCGCAACTACTACATCTACTTCGTGCTGATCGCGGTCGTGGCGCTGTTGAGCACGGCCAACCTCGACAAGTTCGGCCTGTTTGAGCGCGGAAATTTTCTCAATCAGTACAACATTATCAACTTCCTGAGGGTGTCCGCGCCGATCCTGACGATCTCCGCGGCCTTCACGCTGCTGATGGTGTCCGGTCACATCGACCTGTCGGTCGGCAGCGCCATGAGCCTCAGCGCGGTGGTCTATGCGCTGCTGGCCATCAACGGCGCGCCGTTTCTTGCGGCCTTCGCGATCACGGTGGTCCTCGGTGTCGCTCTCGGCGCCATCAACGGCTTCCTCGTGGTCAGGCTGAGGATCACGCCGGTGATCGCCACGCTGATCACCCTGAGCCTCTACAAGGGCGTCGCGCTCTTGCTGGTCGAGGACGGCGTGTCGGCCATCAAGTCGGGCGGCGGCCAGAGCATGCCCGGATGGATCAACGACTACGGCCGCGACGGCGCGTTCCTGAGCCTGCCCGCCGCGTTCTGGGTCGCGGTCGGCGTCACGATTGTCCTGATGATCGCGCAGGACCGGAGCCTGCTGGGCAAGTACGCCGTGGCGACCGGCGGCAATCCGACCGCGGCGCGACTGGCGGGCATCAACACCGGCCGGATCGTGTTCGTCCTCTACGTGATCGTCGGCGCGACCGCCGCGCTCGCAGGTGTCGCGCGCGCCAGCTTCATGTCGCTCGGCGACCCGCTGTCGGGCGACGGCATGGAGCTCACCGCAATCCTGGTCGTGCTCCTTGGCGGCACCGCCTTCAGCGGCGGCGAAGGCCGGGTGCTGCGCTCCTTCGTCGGCGCGCTTATCGTCATGGCGCTGACCGTCGGAATGTTGACGATCGTGCCGGCCTACTACCAAACGCTGGTCATCGGCGCGGCGCTGCTGGCCGCCGCCGCATCAAACCACCTTGTCAGCCGCAAAGGCAGATCCCAGTGAATTCAGTCGCACCCAATCCGGAGCAGATGCGCCTGATCACGCGGGTGTTGGCTCTCCATTTCGAGGAGGGGCGCCCGCAATCGGAGATCGCTAAGGAACTCGGGCTTTCGGCGGCCAAGGTCAACCGCCTGATCAAGCAGGGCCGCGAACTGGGGATGGTGCAGATCACCATCAAGAGCCCCTTGCTCCGGCTCTTCGATCTCGAACGCGCGCTCGTCGACAGGTGGCGGCTCAAGAACTGCATCGTGGTGCCCGCCGTGACGGGCAGCGCGGAGGCGACGCTGAAAGAGGTCGGACGGGCCGCGGCGAGCTTCTTCACCGACAGACTTCGGGACGGCGACACGATCGCGATCTCGGGAGGCAAGACGCTCAGCACGCTGATCGAGAGCCTTTCGCCGCCGCGCAGGTTCGACGTGACGGTGGTTCCCATGACGGGAGGCGTCCAGGGGCAGCACTATACCGACGTCAACCACTTGGCGACCGAACTGGCCCGCAAGCTTGGCGGGACGGCGATGCTCATCCACGCGCCGCTGCACGCGGCCTCGAAGGAAGAGCGCGACGTCCTGATGAAGCTCAAGACCGTGCGCGACGTGATGGACGCGGCCCGCGAGGCGGCGGTTGCGCTGGTCGGGATCGGCGCGGTCGTCGGCCCGGATTCGACCTATTACCAGGCCCATCCGGTCTCGAAGGACGAGCGGCGGGGGCTGTACGGGTCAGGGGTCAGAAGCGAGTTTCTCGGCCATCTGATCGACCACGACGGGGCGCTCTCGGACAATGACCTGAACTCGCGGCTGGTGGCGCTTCCCCCGCGTGAGGTCGCCTCTATTCCGGTCGCGATCGCTGTCGCTTCGGGCGCGGAGAAGGTCGAGCCGATCGTCGCCGCGATGAACGGGTGCTACTTCAACTCGCTCGTCACCGACGAGAACACCGCGCGGCTGGTTCTGGAAAGGAGGGGCTGGGATGCCTGAGGCGCCGGAACACGAGCAAACTCGCACGCAAGTCGGGCGGTCGGGCATCGAGGCTTCGGCCGTCGGGCTCGGCACCTGGGCGATCGGCGGCTGGATGTGGGGCGGGACCGATGCGGCGCGCTCGATCCGCGCCATCCATGCCGCTGTCGACGAGGGCGTCTCACCCTCGGCGTCGCCGCCGGCCCCAACAAGGTCGCGCCGATCTGCGCTGCGCTGCGCGGCAGGCACGTCAAGGCGATGATGCTGGACGAGGCGACCGCGCAGGGCATCCTCGACATGATGACGCCCGAGCGGGGATGACGGCGATGCAGATGCGCGAGATCGGAACCTCCGGCATCGAGGCCTCGGCCGTCGGCCTCGGCACCTGGGCGATCGGGGGCTGGATGTGGGGCGGCACCGACGAGGCCGCCTCCATTGCCGCGATCCGCGCCTCGATCGACGCCGGCGTGACGCTGATCGACACCGCCCCCGCCTACGGGCTCGG
>DATLHE010000349.1:0-17680 GCA_035540335.1 Thermomicrobiales bacterium
CACCCCGCTAGCCCCGGGTCCCGTGCACCGCGCCTGCGGCCGGCGTCCGCGTGCAACCGCGGCGCATCGATGCCGGAACGGTCGTTCATCCCGGTAGCGCCGGGTCTTGTACCGCACCTTTGGCCGGCGTGGGGCGGCCACCGCCCGCAGCTGCGGCCCGCAGGGGCGCCCGCAGGGGCAGGGCCGACCGTACGGAGAAATCCGCGCTCCAAACCACCCTCATCCCGAGCGAAGCGAGGGACCCTACGCGAAGCGATGCGTGCCACCGGGCCGTATCCACCCGGCATCCCCGCTCCCTGCCATCCCGCGCGCAGTCGAGGGCCCGCCAGGGCCGAGGCAAAGCCGAGAAGCAGAGCGAGCCTTTCGTTTCTCGCCTACGTGTTCGGCCGGCGTTCCCAACGTTGCGCGGCATCGATACGATGTGCCCGGCCGGGGCATGCACCACGGGAACAGCCATCCCGACTGCGCTCTAGGCCCGCTCCTCTCCACCCCCGGACGTCTCCGCCATCAGCGGCGGCTCGGCGAGGCGGATGTAGCGGGCGACCGAGGCCCGGTTGCGTGGATCGTCCGCCAGCCCCAGCAGCGTCAGCAACTGCGACGCATCGGCGCCGGCCCGCGCCTGATCCACCGCGTAGGTGTGCCGCAGCGTCTGCGGCGTGACCTCCTTGGTGATGCCCGCCGCGCGGCGTACGCGCTCCACCATCCCATTCACGGCCTGCTTGCCGATCGGGAAGAGCACGCCCTGCGGGTCGCGATCCTCCAGGAAGGCATCGTAGAGCGCCGAGAACTCCTCGTCCGCCGCCAGCTTGCGATCCTTCGACTGCTTGGTGAGATCGTCGTAGAAGATGTAGACGACCGGCGTCTCCGGCACGGTCCGGTCGATGTGGTCGCGCTTGAGCGCCAGCAGCTCGGAGCGGGTGAGCCCGAGCCGCATCATCAGCCAGATCGCCGTCGCGCTCCACGGCTCGTCGTGGCGGGCCGCGTCCATCAGCGCCGCCTGCTCGTTGGCGAAGAGTGGCACCGGCAGGCGGAGCTGGATCGTGTGCGGGAAGTAGCCCTCGGTCGGATCGAACCGGAGCACCTTCTCCTCATCGATCAGGTAGTGGAAGAAGCGGCGCGCCGACGTCAACCGCCGCTTGCGCGTCGTCTTGCTCGACGCCTCGCCGAGATAGCGGGCAATGTCGCTGCCGGTGATCTTGTTGAGCGGCTTGGGGCCGATCAGGTTCTCGAGCACCAGCAGGTCGTAGCTGTAGGAGGCGATCGTGTTCGCCGGGCGGCGGGCGCGCTCCAGCGTGTGGCGATACCAGTTGCGTGCCAGCGTGAGGCTGGAGCCGGCGCCGAGCGGCGCGAGGTCGGTGAGGACGGTCTCGCGGTCGTCACCGGGGAGCTGGGTGAAGAGCGCGAGCTGGTCGGGGATGGCGCGATGGGCGGCGGCCTCCTCGGCGCGGCTGGCGGGGTGGTCGGCGGGCGGCTGGTCGCGCTCCTCGGCGGTGACGCCGTCGCGGCCGGCGAAGCGGGAGCGGTGGGGCCTGGTGGGCTGGATGTCGGAGGGCTGGCGTGGATCGTCGGTCATGGAGACCTCCGGGGGTTGCACGGTGCGTCCGGACGCGAGCGACATATCCCCAGACTATCGGGGGAGCCGTCGTATTGTCAACCCGGACGGGGGATGGCGAGGCGCGGTGGAGGGATACGCGCCTGGCGGGCGCGCGTATATGTCACCAGAAGAGGGCAGAGAAACCGGGTCGGCTTGACGCCAGCCGTCATATGCTGATATCGTGATTACCACATCGCCACCCAACGGAGACCGGGTGCCAGGGCGCGCGGGCGGCAACGGCGCCGCAGCCAATCACCTGCCGGTCCTCCACGTTTTCGACGGCCTGATCGCCGTACTCAATACCGGAGTGACGCATGGGCGAACTCGTAGTCGGGCGGCCTGCGCTCCAAGTGAAGACGGCGCTCTCCATCCCGCTGGACGTGGTCTCGATCATGTCCCTGCTCTACCGGGCGGTACCGGGAAGCGGGCTGGATCCTTGGCTGATCGCGACCCGGAGGTCGCTGCCGCGCCAGCTCCAGGAAGACCTGGACCTGCTGCACGGCTTCTCGGGACGGCTCCTCTACTACATGGAGGAACCGGTGATGTGGTTCGAGCCGCTGCGCGAGGATCGCCGCGACGCCAGCATCGACGACCTCCTGGCCTACCTCGACGGGCTGGAGCCGGTGACCTTCCGCGACATGGCGGTGCACGCCATCGACCGGGTCCACAGGGACCTCGGCACCGGCCTGGTGGCCCCTGCCAACGGCGACGAGGTCGCCTGGCGGCGCTACATCGAGCCGGGCCTCACGACGGCCGACGCCGACGAGGTCGTGGCGTTGATGCTCGAGCCGGAAACGTTAAAAACACGAACCGCTCGCCTCATCCAGGGCGTCTGGAGCTCTGTTTATAAGGATGAATTCCTTTCCCGGCGCGATTCGTTAGCCGAAGCCGAGCGCGCGGCGCGTGTCGTGGCCGGCCGTGGCTTTGGCATGGCGTTTGCCGATCTGACCGGCAACCGGCTCCCGGCAACGCTGGCGGCCGGGCTGAACAACGTCGCGAGCGTGACGTTTTGCCCGTCGGCTCACCTCGGTGAGTTCGTCAGCTACATCACCTATCCGCCGGAGCTCGTCGTCTTCTTCTCGGCGCAGCACGTCACGGGCACCGAGATCGTCCACGACCTCGATCCGAGCGAGCTGGACGGCGGGCAGGACGAGGTCTACGAGGGGCGCGACGTCGACCCGCTGTCGGGTGAGGATCTGCTGGAGAGCATCCGCGCGATGGGCGATGCGAACCGGCTGCGGATTCTCGACCTGCTCGGCACCGGGGAGCTGTACGCGCAGGAGATCGTGGGCCGGCTCGGGATCGCCCAGTCGGCGGTCTCCCGGCACCTGTCGCAGCTGGAGCGGGCCGGCCTGGTCCGCGTCGAGCCGCGGCGAGGGATGAAGTATTACGCCATCGATCGTGGTCGCATGCAGATGCTCGCGGAGTCGATTCGCGAGCGGGCACGATAAATGCGATAGGGCGGTAATCGGGTTTTGTGCATCTCTTCCGAAGATGGGGTCCGGGTCTGGACAACGCGATATCGCGATGATAAGATAGGACCAGATCACTCAATGAGAGAGCGCGAGCGCAACGAAGCGCGCAGCACGTTGACAAGGGACTTTTTTTCGTGTGGCTCGCCGCCGTCGTAGTAACGATGGACGCCGCTGGGCCAAGCCGGGACGCGACGACCATCCCGATCCATCTCACAAAATCCGTCGCGAACCGTTGATCCTTTTGCCGCCTCGGGCGACGTTAGCCGGTCGCCTGGCACAATACAACCTCTTCTTCCTCCTTTAGTGTGCTGATATCTGAAGGAAACGAAGATGTCGGTACCACTTCACAACTTTCCTCTCCGACGCTTGACCTTCGATCGCGGTCGAGCTGGTATTCCCCGGCAGCGGTCGACAGAAGTTAACGCCCGGTGCGCAACGCACCGGGCGCTGCTTTTTGTTGGTCCTCATGAGCTTCCCTATCCTTCGCAGTCCATTCCAACAAACGAATGCGAGATATCCCGTATCGCGAGAATGCGATAGGGGCGATTTTCCATGCCCGGATGTCGCGCACCACTCGGTAGGACGTCAATGCCTCGGTGTCCCGACCTTCGTCATCCCAAGGGCTCGCCATGGCCGAGGCGAAGCCGAGAAGCGGAGCGGGCCTTTCGCTTCTCGCCCCGAGGGCTCGGCCGGGCGAGTCATTGACACGTCTCGCCGGCTGCGCCGGCTCCTCGGCTCGGGATGACGAGAAGGGAACAGGCGAGCTCCGACAGTCCACTGGGTGGAGCGCAGGATCCTACGCGAGACATGATTCCTGGCTGGGACGCTCGCCGCGGAGACGTCGGAAGAGACCGGCGCTGCGGCGCCGGGGGATCCTTCGCATTCGCTCAGGATGACGGTGTTGGAGAGCGCGGTAGATGCCAACTGTCGTAGCCGCGCACCTCGAAGAGTGTGCGCTTTGTGCCAAGCGGCGGCGCGACAGGCGATGACCGGCCGGGCATCGCCTGGGCGGGCCCGAAGACTCGCCGCATGACGACGAGCCGCGGCAAAGAAAAAACCCGGCCCGAATGGGCCGGGGTGTTCACGCCACGTTTCAGGAGCCGTTGGAGACCGAGAGCTTGCGCGCGGGCAGCTCGGTGACGTTCCCCGGCACCGGCGTCAGCGCCCGAGGGCGGAACATCGTCCGGATCCGCGCGCTCAGCGCGGACGCCTCGCGCACCCGGCCCGCGTCCTCGTACGCGGCCACGGCGGTCAGCATCGCCGCCCTCGACAGGTTCCAGAAGCCAGGGATCCGGCAGAGGTCGACCGCGCGCTCGGTCGCCGCGAGCGTGAAGAAGTGCCGAGCCGACTCCAGATCGCCTTCGCGCGCCGCATAGAGCCCCCGTACCGCCTGGCCGCGGGCCTCGCGCTCGTTGGTCGGCAGCGCGCTCGTCGGCCGGTCCCGCAGCTGCGGGTGCCGCCGCCAGCGCAGCGCCTCGCCGCTGTCCGGCGCGGCCACGTCGGAGACGACATGGACCCGCACTGGCCTCGCGGCCGGCGACGCCAGCGCGACCGCCCGGGGCTCCGGCCGAAGGACCTCCGCCAGTTCCGGCGGCAGGTCCCCGAAGCCGAAGAAGCGGGCAACGGCCCCCCGGATGCGGGCCAGCAGCGTGTCCTGTCGAGCTCCCAGGTCCATCATCGCCATGTGTGACATCAGCATCCCGGCCTCTCCCCGCACCCGATCCCCATCTCGTTCACACCATCGCGGTGCGGCCTGCGAATCCCCTTTCGCGGGCCGCACGGTTCCCAGCCGGTGCGGGGTCGGCGAGCGTTGCGGGGCATGTCGACTGTGACGTCCTGTCACAGATCTTGGTGGCTGGATGGTACCACGGGGCCTGTACGTACACAAGGCAGCCGCGGAGGGCTTGCCGGGCTTTGTAGACTCAATGGAGGAGTGGCGCGCGCCGTTCCCAGCCTCATTCCACGCCGCTCTCGACCCAGGAAAGAGAACCCATCGCTTCATGACCCATCAACACGACAACGACATCGTGCAGGCGCTGCCGGAGCCCGCCGTCCTCGACCGTCTCGCGGAGATGATCCGCCGGAGCAGCCGGATGGCCGCCTTCACCGGCGCCGGCATCAGCACGGAGTCCGGCATCCCGGATTACCGCGGTCCGAATGGCGTCTGGACGACCGGCAAGATCCCGCACATCGACACCATCCGCACCGACGACGAGGCGCGCCGCGAGTTCTGGCAGCAGCGCCGCACGACGTATCCGACCATGCTCGCGCGCGAGCCGAATGATGGCCATCGCGCCCTCGCCCGCTTCGAGCGGGCGGGCAAGCTGCTTGCCGTCATCACCCAGAACATCGACGGCCTCCACCAGAAGGCCGGCAACCAGCCGGATCGGGTGATCGAGCTGCATGGTTCCAGCCACCGCATTCGCTGCCTCTCCTGCGGCCGCGTCTACGACGGCGCCGCCATCCAGGCCCGCCTCGAGTCCGGCGAGATCGACCCCCGCTGCGAGGTCTGCGGCGGCGCCCTGCGCTCGGCGACGGTCCTCTTCGGCGAGCCGCTGCCGAAAGAGGCGCTGAACATGGCCCACGCGGTCGCGAAGGCGACGGACCTGATGCTCGTCGTCGGCAGCTCGCTGGTCGTGAACCCCGCCGCGCGACTGCCGGTGATCGCCCAGCGCCAGGGCGCCGGGCTGGTTATCATCAACCGCACGCCGACGCCGCTGGATGCCAAGGCGGACGTCCGTGTCGCCGCGGAGGCCGGGCCGACCCTGCGGGCGCTCGCCGACCGGGTGCTCGAGGATGCATGACATAACGGAAGGGGACTCGATGACGACGCCCGCGACGGAGCACGCGTCGCAGATCAACGTGCTCAACGATCATCATTGCTTCGGCTGCGGACGGCTGAACCTGCACGGCCTGCAGCTCAGCTTCTACGCCAACGCGGACGGCCCCGGCGTCTGGGCGCCCTTCACGCCGACCGACGCCGTCGAGGGCTACGACGGCGTCGTCCACGGTGGCATCGTCTGCACCATCCTCGACGAGGTGATGGCGTGGTCGCTCTACCGCGAGGAGACCTGGGCGGTCACCGGGCAGCTCAACACGCGCTTCCGCAAGCCGGTCCTCGTCGGCGAGCCACTGCGGGCGATCGGCATGATCCTGCGTGACCGCGGCCGCGTCATCGAGACGCGCGGCGAGATCCGGCACGCGGCCGATGGCGCGCTGCTGGCCGAGGCGACGGCGACCTTCTTCCGGGTGCCGGAGGCGCAGGCCACTACCTGGAACGAGCGCTACCTGGGCAGCGGCGCGGGCGGGGGAGAGGCCGAATGAAGGTCTACCTGGGCGGCCCGATGTTCGTCGCGGCCGAGGTCCGCTACAACCTCTGGCTGGCCGGCGTCCTGCGCGAGCACGGCCACGAGGTCTACTGTCCGAACGAGAGCGAGCCGATCAACGACAAGACGCGGACGGACATCACCGCCCGCAAGATCTACGACGCTGACATCGAGGCGCTCGAGGCCAGCAACGTCTACATCTGCCAGGTCAGCGAGGACTCCGGCACGAACTGGGAGGCGGGCTACATGGACTGCCTCAGCCGCCACGTCGATCCCTCTCGCTACTGGGGCGTGATCGGCCTCGCCACGGACATCCGCCTCCAGCAACAGCCCGACCCGTCCCGCTCCGGCGTCGACAACCAGGCGTTCTACGTCAATCCGTTCATCGTCGGCGGCATGCAGCGCTCTCTCGGCGTCGTCTACGACGAGGACGCCCTCATCGCCTGCCTCGCCGAGATCGCCGCCCAACACTGGTAGCGCCGGGCCGACGTGCCCGGGGGCGCTCGCATCGATGGCGTGATTCATGGGAAACGCCGCTCGGCCCCGGTAGCGCCGCGTCTTGTGCCGCACCTGTGGCCGGCATCGCGTTCGGTGGGCCTACTCCCTCCGGGGTGCGCGGCCACGTCGCTGAGGCAGGGAAGAGTGACGGCCCGTGCTACGCCTCAGCCTCCGGCCACGACGCCCCCGGGTCGGGCTCGTACCCGAGCGCGTCCGCCGCGCGCTGCTGCGCGGTCGCCACCAGCATGTTCAGCGCCCGTAACAGGTCCCCGATGCTCGCGTCGTCCAGCAGAAAGAGCGCCAGCTCCGTCTCCGCCTCGGTGAAGTCGATCGTGTCCTCGTCATCGCCATCGTCGTCCCGGGCGCTGGCGGACTGGATCGCCGCCATCCACGTCTTCGCCCGCGCGTTGGCATCCTGCAGCAGCTTGAGCAGCTCCTCTGCCGTCTCGCTGCGCAGGCGATCCGTATCCGCCGTCGCGGGCAGGTCCGCCGGCGACGGCTCCAGCGTCGTCATCGGGGTTTCGCCCGCCAGCGCGCGGTAGGTGCCGGGCGTCGTGGCAAGAATGAACCCGTGGAGGTCCGTCTCGGCGTGGGCGACGGCGCGCGGCCCCGGCGTGTTGCGGGCGGCGGCCTGTTGGAGCGTCGCCAGCCCGGCGTCGAAGAGCTCCTTGCCCGTGTGGCCATCTCCGCCGGTGACGTCGAGCAGGTAGGTGTAGACCAGGAAGGCCGCGGGGCCGACGCTCGACTCGAGCTGGATGGTGAAGATCGACGCGTTCTGGTCGCGCTTTATCACCGACAGGTCGTCGGTCAGCACGGCGGGGTCGTCCTCCAGTTCCAGCACCTGGGCCAGGAACAAGGCGGCCGCGATCGCCAGATCGTCGCCGCGGGCGTCCATGGCGTCAGATTGATCGTCTCTCACGTCGGTCATCGGTGCATCCTGGTACATGGCGGGGCGGCAGCCAGGACTCCCGGCCAAAACGGGTGGTTCCGTGGCATCGTTCACGCAACGAGGATACCAGTATCGTTCGTCCCGAGACATTGTCAGGGGAGAGCCATGCACACCGAATCCGATACCACCGGCAGCGCCGCGCGGCCGCTCTCCGCGGATGTGGTCCAGGATCTGCTGACGACGGCGCGGACCTACGCGGAGCGCGCCTACGTGCCCTATTCGTCGTTTCCCGTCGGCTCCGCCGTCCTCACCGATGATGGCTCGATCGTCGGCGGCGTCAACATCGAGAACGCCAGCTACGGCCTCACCGTCTGCGGCGAGCGCGTCGCCATCTTCACTGCCGCCGCCGCGGGCCACCGCGTCATTCGCGCCGTCGCCGTCAGCGCCCCCCGCGCGGCAGGCGCCACCCCCTGCGGCGCCTGCCGCCAGGTGATGAACGAGTTCAAGCCGGCCGATGGCGACCTCGTTGTCGTTCTGGACGGTGCGGATGGTCCGCTCCAGATCCCGCTCCGCGACCTCCTGCCCAACGCCTTCGGCCCCCGCGATCTCGAGCAGTGATCTCTCGCGCACCGGAGTACTATGGGGGCGAGACGATCAGGGGCGTTTTCCGTAACCGTGCACTCCCTCGCAGAACCTTCCACCGTGCGATGGCAAGCGTCTGGCGAATAGGGTCCACGTCGTTGGTCAGTATCCGTGGGTCACGACCGGGCGACAGGGCCACCACATCGGCCCGTGGCGCAAGAGGCAGATCGCCGAGAGACGTTGGCACGCAGTGGGAAGGTCCGGTCATGCGAGGTCGCCCGTTAGTCATCGAGTGGAAGGAATCGGCCGACGAGCTGCGCCGGCGCTATGAGGCCGAGCGCAACGGGCATCGCCGGGCCCGCCTGCACGCGCTGTGGATGCTGCGGCAGGGCCACACGATCGGCGAGGCCGGCCACGTCGTCGGCGTCGACTACCGCACCATCCAGCGCTGGGTGGCGTGGTACCGCACGAACGGCATCGACGACGTGCTCGACCGCACCCCCGGCCACGCCGCGCCGGGTCGCCCCCTGCGGCTCGACGCCGACGCCCTCGCCGCGCTCCAGGTCCGCGCCCAGCGCGGCGACTTCCGCACCATCTGGGACGCCGTCGCATGGGTCCAGGACACCTACGGCGTGACGTATACCTACACCGGTATGCACGCGCTGCTCCACCGCACCGCCACGCGTGATGCGACCTCGAAGTGACCCCCAACGCCCGGCGGCACTGGTTTGGCGAGTGGTAAGTCGCTTCCGTTCCGTCATTGCCTATCGATTCCCCGGAATACCCCCACACGGTTCATGAAACAGGGCCGGTCGTCGGCTGTTCCTCCCACCGCGCGATCATCCATGATGTGAATGAGGTCCCGGTCCTTGACGCGCACGCCGTTTTGCGCGAAAAGTGCATCTGTCGATCCGCCGCCTGGCGGATCATGATTCCTGCCATTGCATTCCAGGCGTTCCGGCCCCGTCCCCGGGCGGGGTGTGCCCGTCCCGGCGTCCGGGAACGTGCTGGTGCACGCGGTGCCGTCGCGCAAATGGCGATCTCATGACATGAAGGAGTGATCGTGCCGAGAGCGAAGCTGGAGGAGCTCAAAGGCTACCTGACGACCTCTTCGGTCGCCGATGCGCTGGGCCTGTCCGCCTACCTGATCAAGGCCCGCATCGCGGACGGCACCCTGCCGCCCGCCAGCAAGACGTCCGACGCGGGCGTCCTGCTCTTCGACGATGAGTGGATGGCCGCCGCGCGCGATGTCCTCGCCACCCAGCCGCAACGACGCCGCCGGCGCGAGGTGCGGACCTCCTCGCGCATCCCGGCTCCGGAGCGCGTGCTCGGGCACCGGATGGGCGAGGCGGGCTGGCTCCCGGAGTGGGACGATATCGTCCGCTACTTCCGCGAGCTCGACGCGGCGTCGAGCCGCGTCAGCGTCGAGGTGCTCGGCGAGTCGACGGATGGCAAGCCCTACATCGTCGTCGCGGTTTCGGCGCCGGAGAACCTCCAGCCGAGCGCGCGCGAGCGCAACCGCCAGCTGCTCGGCAAGCTCTGGGATCCCCGCACGCTCGGACCCGAGGAGACGGAGCTCATCCTGGCCGAGGCACGCACGGTCGGCGTCATCCTCGCCACGCAGCACTCGACGGAGATCGGGGCGGCGCTGATGACCCTGCAGCTCGCCTACGAGCTGGCGACCGCCGAGGATCCGGAGACGCTCGAGGCTCTCGCCAGCACGATCACGCTGATGATCCCGAGCCACAACCCGGACGGCATCCAGATGATCGCCGAATGGTACCGCCGCTGGGTCGGCACCGGCTTCGAGGGGGCCGACCTCCCCTTCCTCTACCACCCGTTCACCGGGCACGATAACAACCGCGACTGGTTCATGATGACCCAGGACGAGACGCGGCTCTACGTCGACCTCCACAACCGCGAGCACCCCCAGGCGGTCTTCGACATGCACCAGATGGGCCGGCTCGGCCCGCGCTACATGGTGCCGCCGTTCATCGATCCGCTCGACCCGAACCAGGATCCTGTCATCCAGAACGGGTTCGCCGCGCTCGGCACGCACATCGCCCAGCGCCTCACCGCCGAGGGCAAGGCCGGCGTCGTCACGCACGCCATCTTCGACAACTACTCGCCCTCGCTGGCCTATGGCAACTACCACGGCAGCGTCGACCTGCTCAGCGAGGCGGCGAGCACCCGCCTCGCCACGCCCGTCACCATCCCGGAGGACGAGCTGATCGGCGAGCACGGCTTCGACCCCCGGCCCCGGCGCTGGAACCAGCCGCTGCCGTGGAAGGGCGGCGAGTGGACGCTCGAGGAGATCGTCGACTACAACCGCATCGCCGCCCGGGCGTTCATCGAGCACCTCGCGCGCAACCGCCGCCAGTGGCTCGTTGACTATCTCGGCATCAACACCCGCTCCAGCGCCCGCACGGCGAAGCCCTACGGCTTCGTGATTCCGGCGGCGCAGCGCGACCCCGGCACGGCCGCCGAGCTGCTGGAGATCCTCCAGCGCGGGCTGGTCGAGGTGCAGGAGGCGACCGCCGACGTCGTCATCGACGGCGTCACCTGGCCCGCCGGCACGCGCGTCATCTCGCTCAACCAGCCCGCCGGCAACTTCGCCAAGACCCTGCTCGAGGTCCAGCAGTACCCCGACCTGCGCCAGTGGCCGGACGGCCCGCCGGCGCACCCCTACGACGTCGTCGGCCACACGCTGCCGATCCAGATGGGCGTCCGCGCGGTCCCGATCGACCAGCCGCTCGCCGCCGATCTGCCGCTGACGCGGCTCGAGGCGCCGGTCGACTACCAGGGCGTCGTCAGCGGGCCGGAGGAGAAGATCACCGCGTGGGTGATCGACGAGCGCTCGAACGCGTCCGTCGCGGCGGTCATCGACCTGCTGGCCGAGGATGTGCCCGTCTATCGCGCGAAGGAGGCGAACGCCGCGCTCGGCATCCGGCCGGGGTCGATCATCGTCCCCGCCGGTGACGGCCGTGGCGCCCTCGTGCAGGAGATCGCCCACGGCACCGGCGCCAACGTGACGGCGCTCGACGCGCCGCTCGACCTCCCCGCCTGGCGGCAGGCGAAGGTCCGCCTCGGCGTCTACAAGCCGTGGACGGCGTCGATGGACGAGGGCTGGGCGCGCTGGGTGCTCGAGGAGTTCGCCGTGGATTACGCGACGCTGGAGACCCCCGACATCCGCCAGGGCGGCCTCCGCGAGCGTTTCGACGTGATCCTGATCCCGCAGATGACCCCCGAGCAGTTCCGCGACGGACTGCCGGAGAAGACGCGCTACAAGGATCCCAACCCGCCCGAGTACGTCGGCGGCCTGAGCGGGCTCGGCGTCGAGGCGCTGCGTGAGTTCGTCGAGCAGGGCGGCACGCTGATCGCCATCGACCAAGTCTCGCAGGCCATCATCGAGGGGCTCGCGCTGCCGGTGGCGAACCCGCTGCGCGGCAAGGAGCAGACCGAGTTCTACTGCCCCGGATCGCTGCTGCGGGTCGTCGTCGACACCGCGCACCCGCTCGGCTACGGGCTGCCGCGCGAGACGGCGGTGCTCTTCATCGAGAGCATGGCGTTCGAGGCGGCCGCGACGGAGGCCACGACCGTCGCCCGCTATCCGTCGTCGAACCCGAATCTGAGCGGCTGGATCCTGGGCGCCGAGCAACTCGAGCGCAAGGGCGCGATCGTAGACGTGCCCTACGGCGATGGGACCGTCGTGCTGGTCGGCTTCCGGCCCTACTTCCGGGCCCAATCGCGCGGCACCTACAAGGTGCTCTTCAACGCCATCGCCCGCGCCGGCTACACCGACGAGCACCTCGCACTGTCGTAGAGACGGGATCCTGTTCGTACGGGCGGACTCCATGTCCGCCCTTCGCCGTGCACCCAACCGTCATTCAGTCGGAGCGAAGCGATGAACCCTACGCGAAGCGCGGTACATCGCACGGAAGGTATCGCCCCGCGAGCCAGTGGCCGAGTGCATGAGCGCGAGAAGCGGAGCGGCCCCTCGGCCCGAGTGGCCAATACCACCCCGTAGGGGAGGCCTTGAACGCGCGCGGATTCCTTCAAGGCAAACCCCCGTCGGCGCGTTCGATGTCCTCCCGTGTAGCGGCGCGCCGGCCATCCCGCTCTACGCTGCCCCCATGCCCCCGTTCATCCGCGTCTTCCGCGACGTCAGGTCGCCCACCAGCGAGATGCTCGCCCCAAGCCCCCACAGCGCGACGACCAGCGCCACCAGCGCCCCGACATACGGGAACGGCGCCATCCGCAGCGCGCCGATCGCGATCACGCCCAGCGTCATCGCCAGCAGGCTGAAGCCCCGGCTGCCATCCCGCCACGAGCGGGGCAACACATACCGGCCCAGCGTCAGCCCAACGAAGATCTGGCTCAGGTACAACCCCAGTCCCAGCCCGAGCAGTAGTAGCATGCCGAGCGGGATGCCGACGATCGTGACGAGCGCGATGATCGCCAGCATCGGGACGCCGATGACGGCGACCAGCCCGATGATCGCCGGCCGCACGAACGGCTCGGCGTGCTCGGCGATGCGCGTCGCCAGCCTCGGCATCAGGCCGATGATCGCCGCCCCCAGGATCAGCGCCCACGCCGTCCGCAGCAGGATGCCGAAGGGCCGCAGCGCGCCATCGTCGACGCCCTGCCAGGGCGAGGCGTTGGTGCGATCGATCGCGCCCGTGACCGTCGTGGACGAGGCGATGTTGGCGTCTCGTGAGCTCTGGTAACGCAGGTCGCCGCCGATCTGCGCGCCGGACTGGATCGTGACGTCGCTGGCCTGCACCTCGAGATCGCCCCCCACCGTGCCGGCGTTGGTGAAGCTCAGCGCGCTGCCGTAGACGTTGCCTTCGACCGTGCCGCGCAGATTGACGTTGCCGCCGGCGAGGATCAGGTCCCCGCGGACCGTGCTGCCGCGCGTCAGCCGGACGTTGCCGCCCGCGACGAGCAGGTCGCCCTCGATCGTGCCGCCCACCTCCACGTTGCCGCCGGCGACGTGCGCCGAGCCGGCGACGGTGGACGTGATCTCCGTCGTCCCGGCGAGGACGTTGAGACTGCCGCCAATGGTGCCGCCGATGTGCGCGTTGGCGGCAACGAGGTTGACGTCTTTCGTTGCCCGGGCGTCGAAGGTGATCCGGCTGGCGGCGAGGTAGAGATTCTGGTCGAACGTTTCGGCGGCACCGAACGTCAGCTCGTTCCCGGTCCGGTACTCCGACGCGCCGGCGAGCAGCGGTACGGCCAGCGTCGCGACGAGCAGGATGATCCCGAACGCGACGAGCCCCATGCGGGAGCTTCTCGGTCGCGGCGGTCGGCTCGACTCATTTTCCATGTCGGGTTCATCCTCTCACGCACGGTAGCCCCGGGCTGCCGATGCCCGGGGTCACGGCCGGGCTGTCAATGCCTGCGTCATGACGTCTATTGACCCGCATACGGTGGCCAACGGAAGGGTTGAGAGCATTCGGTGTAGGGGAGGACCCCGGCCGAGCCGCAGGCAAGGGCCCGCTCCGCTTCTCGCGCTCCGCGCTCGGCCGGGAAGCGGCAGCGGGCCTTTGTGCCCTCCCTTCGCCGGGCGACCACACAGGGTTGCGCCTGCCTGCGATGCCGCGCATCGCACGTTCATGACACGACATCGCGGTTGACTCATCACAACGTCATTGCAGAATACGCGATACAACCGGGAGCGGGAAATGCCGATGAACGTCTGTCCCTCCTGCGGCGCGTGGGAGGTCGAGAAGCGCGTGGATGCTCGTGAGGACGGCTGGGCCGTCGCGGTCTGCTCCGTGTGCGCTCACGAGCAGCGCTTTCGCCGGCTGCCGCTCTTCATCCTCACCGGGCCCAGCGGGGCGGGCAAGACCACCGTGATGCACCTGCTGATGCACACGTTTCCCGAGTGCGTCGTGATCGAGAGCGACGTCCTGTGGGGCGTCGTCCCGGAGGACGGTCCGGGCGACTATCGCACCTACCTCAACCTCTGGCTGCGAATGGTCAAGACCATCGCCCAGGCAGGGAAACCGGTGCTGCTCTGCGGTACCGCGCTGCCGGACCAACTCGAGCATCTGCCCGAGCGCCGCTACATCGGCGACATCGCGTACCTCGCCCTGACCTCCGCGCCGGAGGTGCTGCGGGCGCGGCTGGAAGCACGCCCCGCCTGGCGGAAATCCGGCGGCGAGGCGTTTGTCAGCGAGATGCTCACGTTCAACCAGTGGCTGCGCGACAACGCCGCCGCCACGTGGCCGCCCATGATGCTCCACGACACGTCGACGGAATCGGCCGCGGAGACGGCGGGGTTCGTCCGCCGCTGGGTCATCAGTGGTCTGTCGCGGTCGGAGCGCACGTCTCCCGTCAGCCCCGACGGGAACTCACGTCGTAAGCGCGCTCCTCGGTAGGGGCGGACCCCGGCCGAGCTCCGCAGGAGCGAGAAGCGGCGCGGGTCTTTGTGTCCGCCTGCGCTCAATGGCCGCACCTGTGGCCGCACGGCAATAACACCGCGTCGAAAACTGTGCTCGTTATCGGAATGATGGGTGTGCGGCACGAGAAGTGTGTCAGGCCGCTCAGGAGCGTCGCTGGACCGTCGGCATGAGGCCGCCCCGCCGCCGGTGGCAGGTCACGTAGCGCAGCCCGGCCTCCCCGGCGCGGGTGGACCGTGCCACGCCCTTCGGCACGAGCACGACGCTGCCCGCGCCGAACGGCAGCGCTTCGCCGTCGACGGTCAGCGTGCCGTCGCCGTCGAGGCAGGCTTGCAACACGTCGAGCTGCGCGTTGACGTGCTCGCCGATCTCCTCGCCGGGCCCGAGCGCGATCAGGTTGACGTGCAGGTCGTCACCGTTCGCTGTCCAGACGATGCGTGGCTGTGCGTCGCCCGTGTACGCGTCGGCGTGGACGGCCTGGATTCTGGTTGGCTCGCTCACGTCGTCACCCTGTCCGCGACGGCGACGATCGCGTCGCTCAGCTCGGCCCAGCGCGGCGGGCGCAGCGGCCACGGCTGACGGACCGTCCGGTTGCCGAACACGGCGACGCCCAGCTCGCGCGTCGGGTCGACCCACACCAGCGTGCCGGACTGCCCCCAGTGGCAGAAGGTCGCCGGCGAGGTGGTCGACCCGGTCCAGTGCCGCCGCTTCGTGCCCTTGACCTCCCAGCCAGCCCCCCAGAAGCCGGGCTTCCACAGCGCGCCCATCGATTCGACGCCGCCCGAGAGGCCATGCACCTGGTCCGTCGTCATCGCCGCGATCGCGTCATCGCTCAGCGGCAGGTCGCGCCCCGGCAGGAAGCTCGTCGCGAAGCGCAGCACGTCCCGCACCGTCCCGAAGTAGCCGCCCCACGGGATGCCCGTGTCGCGCCAGTAGCGGCTGTTGTAGCTCTCGGCGGCCGTGCCCTCCTGCGCCGGGTCCTGGACGTGCGCGATGTGGCCGTCCAGCTCCGGCCCGGGGCGCAGCACGACCCCGGAGAGATCCATCGCGTCGAGGATCGTGTGCTGCAGGAGGTCGTGGAACGGCGTGCCGGTCGCCTGCTCGGCGGCGTGCGCGGAGAGCGCCGGGCCGAGGTTCGAGTAGCGCAGGACCTCGCCGGGCGCGGAGATCAGCGGCACGGCGCTCATCACCTCGTACATGTGCTCCAGTGACGGCAGGTCGCGCATTCGCAGCCGCTTCACACCCGCGTTCTCCGGAAGCCCGGAGGTATGGGCAAGCATCTGGCGGAAGGTGATCGTCTCCCGTTGCCCCTCCAGCTGCGGCAGCGCGTCGGGGTCGAACCCGCGGTCCGGCGCGCCGAACTCGGGGAGGATCGAGGCCACCTCGTCATCGAGCGCGAACAGCCCCTGATCGACGACGCGCAGGACGGCCGCGGCGGTGAACGGCTTGGAGACGGACGCCAGCGCGAAGAGCGTGTCGTCATCGACCGGCACGCCGGGTTGCGCCTCTCCCGCGCAGCGGGTCGCGACGACCTCCCCGCGGTGCTCGACCGCGATGGCGGCGCCGTGGACGGTGCCCTCATCAACCCAGCGATCGATCTCTCTGACCACCTGCTCGAACGACAACGCAATCCTCCCGCCCCGTGTCACATCTCCATCGTTGCCCGCATTGTCACCCGGATGAGCCATTCACGCATCCCAGTCACGCTGGCACGGCATTTCGCCCCGGTAGCCCCGGGCCAGGGTGCCCGGGGTTGTCCGCCACAACGGCGCACGATGCTGGCGGCGCGTTCCATCCCGGTAGCGCCGGGTCTTGTGCCGCACCTGCGGTCGGCCCGGTGCGGACATGACGCCGGCTCGGCGATGCACGCTTAGCGCCCCGTCCACCCTCTCATTCCGAGCGAATGAAAGGGCTCGCTCCGCTGCTCGGCCTGCGGGCTCGGCCATGGCGACCCCTTCGCTTCTCGCGCTGCGCCCACATCCAGAGCGGGTCCTTCGCTTCTCGCCCAGCGGATGCAGGGTGCACATCCGCTCCCGCAAGGCGGACCCGCGCCCCGGACGCCCCCAAGTGGCGTAAGATTCCCTCCATGATCGAGGCGTATCGCCGCGGGCGATACGGGAGCATGGAAGGACAATCATGACGTCGGTGGATCAGGCCGGCAGCCGCGAGATCAGCGGCTCGCCGTCGCTCACGGTGGTCGAGACGTACGAGAAGATGAGCCAGCGCGCCGCGGATGTGGTCGTGGAGACCATCACCGCCCACCCCACGGGCTCAATCACGGTGCCGACCGGCTCGACGCCGCTCGGCATGTATCAGGAGCTCGTCCGCCGCATCCAGGCCGGCACTGCGGACTTCTCCGGCGTGCACATCTTCTGCCTCGACGACTACCTCGGGCAGACGCCGGACGATACGGCGAGCCTGACCGGATGGCTGGTGCGCGAGTTCCTCACGCCGGGCGAGATCCCGGCCGCGAACATCCACTACATCCCGACCTCCGCCGACGATCCCCACGCCGCCGCCGCGCAGTACGAGGCGGACATCCGCGAGCATGGCGGGCTCGAGCTCGCCGTCGTCGGTCTCGGCCCGAACGGGCACGTCGCTTTCAACGAGCCGGGCTCCGACCCGGACGCGCCCACGCGCGTCGTCGACCTGACGCAGGAGAGCCGCGACCAGAACGCCGCCTACTACGAGGGCCAACCCGAGATCCCCGCGCAGGCGATCACAATGGGCCTCGGCACCATCCTCAGCGCGCGTCGCATCCTGCTCATCGTCTCCGGCAAGGCCAAGGCCGGCATCGTCCGCGAAACGCTCGAAGGGCCGCTGACTGCTGACGTTCCCGGCTCGTGGCTCCGCCTCGCCGGCAGCCGCCTCGAGGTGCTCCTCGACACCGCCGCCGCCTCCGAGCTCACCAG
>DATLHE010000350.1:0-41509 GCA_035540335.1 Thermomicrobiales bacterium
GTGCGCTGGGTACGCGCCAATGCCACGACCTATGGCGTCGATCCCGAGCGGGTTGCCGCATTCGGTCTCTCGGCGGGGGCAACGCTGGCCGCCCAGCTCGGGGTGCGCGAGACCCGCGACAACGCCGACGCCGCGCTCGCGAGCTACTCCAGCCGGGTGACGTCCGTCGTCGACGTCGTGGGCGAGTCAGATCAGACGATCCCGCCCCTCACTCCCGATGACGCCGCGCGCCGGGCCGCCGTTCTCGGCGGCACGCGTGAGGAGGTTCCGGACGCCTATCGCGACCTCTCCGCGGTGACCTTCGTGGATGAAAGCACGGTGCCCTTCCTCATCCTCCACAGCCCCGCGGACACCACGGTGCCGGTCGAGCACGCGCGACGCCTGAGCGAGACCCTCCACCACGTCAACGTCGAGGTCGTGTATGCCGAGCTCGCCAATATCGACCATCGCGAATGGATATGGGCAGACATCGCGCCGTGGACGCTCGCCTTCATGGAGCGTCAGCTGCAGTTCAGCGCGTAGGCAACGAGCAGCTGCCCGATTCGTGGTGCAGACGCTCTACCCGCACGGAAAGAGGAGCCACATGTCATGAACACGCGCCAGACCCACGCCATTGCACGTCGTGCCGCCGTGACCGGACTTGGCACCAGCACACTCGTGCTTGCGGCCTCCCGGCTCGCGGTGTCCGCGCAGGAGGCGACGCCGACCGCGATGGCCACCCACCCGATCGTGGGCTCCTGGTACGTCGACTTCGATCCCGAGCACCCGGGGACGCTCTTCGTCTACACGAGCTTCCACGCCGACGGCACGTGCACTGACGTGCATCCCTTCGCCGGCACCGGGATCGGCATGTGGCAGGCTACTGGCGAGCGGACCGGCGAGGCCATCAACAAATACCAGAACATCGCTGGGAAACCGGGCGACTTCGTGCCGGGCACCGTGACGGTCTGGGAGTCGCTCACGGTGGACGCAAGCGGGGACAGCCATACCAGGGAGGACGTCGTCGAGCTGCGGGCGATCGACGGCACGGTCGTCGCCCGCTTCCCCTTCACCGGGGAACCCGCGCACCGCTTGACCGTCGAGCCGCCGCCGGTGGTGGAGACGCCAGCGGCCGCGACCCCGGCTTCGTGATCACGAGAACGACAACGACCCGCGAACTCGCGGGCCGTTGTCGATGCTCTCTGGTTTGAGGGACCGTCAGGCAGCGGGATTCGCCGCCACCGTCGCCTCGTCGGTGACCGGCGCCTCGGTTTCAGCTTCGGGCGCGGCCGGCGGCGCGGTCTCGCGCCGAGTCACGAACTCCCCGAAACGCCCCAGTTCCCGCTCGGGCAGCCAGCCGACCAGCGTCGTGCCGTGCTCGTCGAACGCGCGCTCGTCGACGCGCCCCACCGAATGGAAGCGTTCCACCAGCTCCGACCGGTCGAAGGGCACGCGGAGGGTGACAGGCAGGAAGCCCTCCTCCCGCTCCAGCACGGCCTCGACCGCCGCCAGCAGGCCATCGATGTTGATGCTCTCCTGCGCGGAGATGCCGATCGCGTCCGCGGGGATCCCCATCGCGGGAGCGGCCTCGACCAGGCCCGCGCGCTGCTCCGGCGTCAGGCGGTCGATCTTGTTCATCGCGAACACGACCGGCCGATCGTCGACGCCGAGATCCTCCAGTGTCTCGTTGACGGTCTGGACCTGCTCGGTGGCGTTCGGATGCGTCACGTCGACGACGTGGATCAGCATCGTCGCCTCGCTGATCTCCTCGAGCGTGGCGCGGAAGGCCGCGATCAGCTGCGTCGGCAGGTTGTTGATGAACCCCACCGTGTCGGTGAGGAGCACCTCGCGCCCGCTCGGCAGCGCGATCCGCCGCGTCGTCGGGTCCAGCGTGGCGAAGAGCTTGTCCTCGGCCAGCACGCCGGCGCCGGTGATCGTGTTCATCAGCGTGCTCTTGCCCGCGTTCGTGTAGCCGACCAGCGACACGACCGCGATCGGCGTGTCCTTGCGGCGGCTGCGGTAGAGCTCGCGATGCCGGTGCACCTGCGCCAGCTGCTCCTTGAGGAAGGAGATGCGCTTGCGCGCATCCCGCCGGTCGGCCTCCAGCTGGGTCTCGCCGGGACCGCGGAGGCCGACGCCACCGACACCCTGGCGGGAGAGGTGTGTCCACATCCGGGTCAGGCGCGGCAGCCGGTACTCCAGCTGCGCCAGCTCGACCTGCAGCCGGCCCTCGTGCGTCTGCGCCCGGCGGGCGAAGACGTCGAGGATCAGCGCCGTGCGGTCGATGATCTTCACCTCGAGCGCCTGCTCGAGGTTGCGCTGCTGCGCCGGCGAGAGCTCGCCGTCGATCATCACCAGCGTGTAGCCGAGCTCGTCCTTGAGGGTCTTGATCTCGTCCAGCTTGCCCTTGCCGACGTAGGTCGCGGCGTGCGGATGGCCCAGCTTCTGGGTCACGAAGCCGACGACCTCGACGTCGACGGTCTCGGCCAGGCTCGCGAGCTCCTCGAGGGAGTCCTGCGCCGCCCATGCCTGGGACGGCGTCTCGACCGCGACGAGCAGCGCCAACTCGGGCTGATCGGCGGTCGTTTGGGTATGGAGTTCAATGTCGAAAGCTATGGTGGTTCCTTTCGGGCGGTGCATGTCACCCACCGGGCACGGAATGAGAATGATGGGAGGTCATGATCATTGTGCGGTATGCGCCCGTGGGTCGCTTGCGCGACCGGCGCACCGGCCGGCATGGGCATGCCGCGAACAGACACTGTGGGGAGGGATCAGGCCGCGAGGCCGATCCAGATTCGGTTGATCATGGCGTCTCCGTGCCTCCAATGTGTCGGGCGCTCGACGGCGAGCGCCGCATCCGTCGCCTCGCCGACGGGGATCACGATCCCCTGGCGAAGGACATCGCCCTTGGGCTGTTCCTCGGCCCAACGGTCGCGCGGGGCGGTCTGCGTCATCACCAACGATGCCGCGCCCTCTACGAGGGTATAACAATCGATGCGAATCGTATACTCCTGATCCGCCCGTTCCTCGGCCAGCGGCTCGACGGTATAGATCGCCCAGGCATGCCCCGCCTCCATGCCCGCTGGCCGCTCCTCCGCAACATCGCTGCCCAGATCGATCACCGCGTGCTCCTCCAGCGTCTGGAGCTCGTGCAGCTGGTCGACGACGCACTGAGGCGGGTCGCCATGCTGGTCGATCACGCTCTCGAGCGTCACCAGGCTCTTGCTGGACTGCAGCTCGACGTAGTCGTAGCCCGTCTCCGCGAACTGCTCGCCAACGGACCAGGATCCGGGATCGAACGTGAGCGTCCAGCCGAACTCCACGCTCACGACCTGCCCGCCCGGCATGGCCACCACGGGCGTCGCCATCCCCGGCTCCATCAGCGTCGCCACCGGCATCGGCGCGCAGTGCGGGCCCGTTTCGAGACAGGCCAGCTGGGCATCCATCAGGCGGGACGTGACGTCCACCGACGGCAGGACATCACCGATCGCCCGCCAGCCGATGCCGACGACGTGCGGGCCATGCTGCCGGATCTCGACCGTCCCGGAGAAGCGCCCGGCCGCCGCCGTCCCGGACACCCGGTAGACCCCGGCGACGCCTTGCGCGGTGACCTCCTCGTCCGCCCAGAGGGGGAAGTACGGATCCGGCAACAGCGCCCCGCTGGACGCTGTGGGGAGCGAGGCGACGAACGCCGCCGCGCTCGCGTCGTCCTGGAACGTGCCGATCCAGGAGGAGTAGAACCCCGCCCCATCGCCGGTGCGGACCCCCTGGCTGCCCTGGAAGAGCTCCCGCACGCCCGGCGCGATCACGTCGCGCTCGGGCACCTGAAGCTCGCCCGTCGCCGGCTGCACGACCTCGTCGCGCAGGCGGTACACCTGATGCACGCCGGTCGCCGGCGCGTTGAAGAGGTCGGCTACCTCCGCGCCGTCCGCGATCAGCAGGGCATGGGTGGCGACGCCCGCCGCGCCTTCACCCCGCAGCCCGATCACCCGGTCCATCGTGTCGATGGCGACCGTCCCGTGCGTCGCCGCGTCCACCTGCTGGAATTGGTCGAGCGAGACCACCTCGACGACGATGTCGTCCACCCGCACCAGCGTGCGCAGCGAGTCGCCGCTCTCGGTGACGAGGCGGACGGTCGCGCCGTCCGCCACCGGCGAGTCGGCCTCCTCAGCGTCCGGGTTGGCCTCGTAATCCCGCAGCTCCTCGAAGGCGTCCTCGGCGGCGCCATCGTCGGCGAAGCGGTAGAGGTTCGTCTGGACGAGCGCGAGGATGTCACTCTCGGCAAACGCGCGATCCGCGAGCAGCACGAGATCGAGCGCGTAGGACTCCTCCCAGGCGCCGTTCTCCAGCATCTGCTCAACCGACGCCGGCTCCTCCCGCCGCGGCCCGGCGATCCACGACGCGGTCGCATTGCGGTCGAGGAAGCCGCCGGTCATGACCTGGAACCCCTGCTCAGGCAGGTCCGCCGGCGCGAGCGGCATGGCCGCGAGGTCCACCAGCGGCGCCTCGTCCTGCGCCGCGCCCGCCGCCACGGGGAGAGCGCTCGCCATCACCGCGACGACGAGCATCAGCACGACGCCACCGCGCGCCCATCCGCTCATGAGGCCCCCTTCGTGATCTGTCCGTGCCCGCCGAACGGCGCGGGCGCGTCCTCGTTGGCCGTGGCAAAGATGGTCCGCCGCGACACCATGAGCAGCAGCCCCGCCGCAACGAGGCCGAAGCTCAGCCAGTACGCCGCCGGCAGCGGCCCGATGTAGAGGCTGTCGGTGCGGATGCGCTCGATGACGAAGCGGATGACGCCGTAGCTGATGAGATAGATCCCGGCGACGTCACCGGAGCGCAGCCGGCCGAGGCGCGGCATGCGCAGCACGAGCCACGAGAGCACGATGGCGTTGAGCAGGTTGAACAGGGACTCGTAGAGGAACGTCGGGTGGAACGTCGCGAATTGCTCGTAGCCCGCGGGTCGTCGCGCCGGGTCGATCGTCACCGCCCACGGCAAGGTGGTCGGCGTGCCGAACGCCTCCTGGTTCGCCCAGTTGCCCCAGCGGCCGATCGCCTGCCCGAGCGCGACGCCCGGCACGATGATGTCAATCCAGGTAAAGAACGGCTGACGGGACCGGCGGCAGAGCCCCCAGATGACGATCAGCCCCACGATGATCGAGCCATGGATGGAGAGGCCGCCGCTCCGGATGTTCAGCGCCGCCAGAGGATCGCCCTGGAAATGCCGCCATTCGAGCGCGACATAGTAGAGCCGCGCCCCGGCGATGCCGAGGAAGACGACCCACGGCGCCATGTCGAAGATGTACTCGGGGTCCAGCCCGCGTTTCGCGGCCAGCCAGTAGCTGAGCGCCACCGCACCGAGAATGCCGCAGAGGATGAAGAGGGCATACCAGCGAATCTCGAGCGGGCCGAGCGAAAAGGCGATCGGGTCGTGAAGGGTCGGCATGCACCTGTCCTGTGCCACACGGAACGACGCCGGGCGGGACGCCCGACGGGAGATAGCCTAGCACGCCCGTCCGAACGCGACGCATCCAGTAGTCCCGGGCCACAATGCCAGGGGCGTCTCGCACGTCCGCCCTTCGTAGCCCCGCACCTCATGTGCGGGGCGGCCCTCGGCCACCCAGGGCCGAGGCTACCGGACGCGACGCCGACCCCGGTAGCGCCGGGCCTCGTGTGCCGCACCTGTGGCCGGTGTGGCAGGGCCGCCCTCGCAGCTGCGGGCGGTGGCGGCCCTCCGTCCCCGACCACTCCGGGCCGGGGCTACTGGGCGATGCGCTCCGTGAGAAACGCCTCGACCTGCCGCCGCGTCGGCAGCCCATCCATCGCCCCCGGCCGCGTCGTCGCGAACGCCCCGGCCGCCATCGCGAAGCGCAGGTCGCTCTCGTCCGCGGCGGTCCAGCCGCGCGCCACCATCCGGGCGATCAGCGCCGCCGTGAAGGCGTCCCCGGCGCCGGTCGGCTCGATTGCCTCCACCGCGAACGCCTCCGCCGCGGTCAGCTGCCCGTCCACGAGCAGCGCCGCACCGCGCCCGCCATCGGTGATGACGGTCGTCAGCGCGCCGTAGCGCGCCAGCTCGTGCGCGGCCTGGTCGAACGTCGTCGAGCCCCACAGCGCGTGCGCATCGTCGAGGCTGAGCTTGATCACCGTCGCCGCCGAGAGCAGCGCCGCCGCGTTGAACCGCAGCTCGTCGACCGGCACCAACCCGGGCCGGATGTTGAGATCGGCCACCACCGGCACCCGCGCGACCGTCGCGTCCCGGATCGCCGAGAGCACGGCGGCGCGGGAGGATTCGGCCGACATCGCCACCGAGCCGACGACGATCGCCTCCGCCCCCGCGATCGCCTCGACGGCGACGTCGTAGGGCGACAGCAGCGCGTCGGCGTGGCGATGGATGCGAAAGTGCCCGTCTCCGTCCGCGTCCGACCACGCCAGCGCGATCGTCGTCGGCTCCCCGGGGGCCACGCGCACGCCGGCGACGTCTACCCCCTCGCGCGCGAGGCGATCTCGCAGCCGCTCGCCGAACGGGTCGTCGCCGACCACGGCCCGCAGCGCGGCGGTTACGCCCAGGCGCGCCAGGCCGACGGCCACGTTCGCCGGCGCGCCGCCCTCGCGAATGCGCAGCTCGCTGGCGACGGTCAGGTCGTGGCTTTTCGGGGCAATGAGATCAATGAGGCACTCGCCGATCGCGATGACCGGCCGTGAGGAGTCGGGTTCGGGCACGCTCAGCTCGCCCACGCCTGGTTCTGCTGCGACATCGGGACATCACGGCGGACCTCGACGACGTCGCGCAGGCTCTCCAGCCGGTGCATGATCCGGCTGAGCTGGCCGACGCTCTCGACCTCGACGGTCAGCAGCAGCGTCACGCTGCGGTCGTCGTGCGTCTGGGTCAGCACGGAGAGGATGTTCACGCGCTCATCGGAGAGCAGCGTGCTGACGTCCTTGAGCAGCCCCACGCGGTCCAGCGCCGTGACGCGCACCGGGACGGGGTGCGTCTCGTGCGCCTCGGCGCCCCACGAGACCGGCACCAGCCGCTCCGGGTCGGAGAGGTTGCTCACGTTCGGGCAGTCGCGCCGGTGGTAGACGACGCCGCGTCCGCGCGTGGTGTAGCCGACGATCGGATCGCCTGGCACCGGGCGGCAGCAGTTCGCCTGGATCGTGAGCAGGTTGCCCGCGCCCATCACCTCGACGCGCGCCGGCGCCTTCGGCGCCTTGACGACGTTGGTGGTCGGGAAGACATCCTTCGGCGTCTCGTCGAGCTTGGAGAAGATCGCCTGCGCCGAGATGCCGCCGTAGCCGATCGCCGCCAGGAAGTCGTCCAGCTTCGCGTAGCGCGGGAAGCGCTTGAGGACGTCCTCGGCCTTCATGTCCAGCCCGAGACGCCGCAGCTCGCGCTCCAGGATGTCCTTGCCCTGGGCGATGTTCTCGTCCCGCTCCTGCTTGCGGAACCACTGGCGGATCTTCTCACGCGCCGAGGCGGTCGTCACGTAGCCGGAGCTCGCCTGCAGCCAGTCGCGCCGCGGCCCGTTCACCGTCTTGCTCGTCTTGATCTTGACGACCTGCGCGTTCTGCAGCTTGTAGTCCAGCGGCACCATCTGGCCGTTGACCGTCGCCCCGACGCAGTGGTGGCCGACCTGGGTGTGGATGCGATACGCGAAGTCGACCGGCGTCGCCCCGCTCGGCAGCTCGATGATGTCGCCCGCCGGCGTGAAGCAATAGACCTGGTCCTGGAAGACGTCCGACTTGAGGGATTCGACGAACTCCTCGGCGTCGGCGACCTCGTCGCGCCAGTCCATCAGCTGCCGCAGCCAGGTGATCTTGGCCTCCAGCCGCTGGTCGCTCTTGCCGCCCTCCTTGTACCGCCAGTGGGCCGCGATGCCGTATTCCGCGACCTGGTGCATCTCGCGGGTGCGGATCTGGATCTCGACCGGATGCCCGTCCGGGCCGATCACCGCCGTGTGGAGGCTCTGGTACATGCTCTCCTTCGGCGTCGCGATGTAGTCGTCGATCTCCCCGGGAACCGGGTGCCAGCGGCCGTGGACGATGCCGAGCACGCTGTAACAGTCCTGCACCGACTCGACGAGGATCCGGATGCCGATGACATCGTAGATCTCCTCGAACGGCCGGCTCTTCCGGTTCATCTTGCGGTAGATGGAGTAGATGTGCTTCTTGCGGCCATACATCTCGGCGGCGATGCCCGCCTGGCCGAGGAGCTTCCCAAGCTCGTTCGTCACATGCTCGATGTAGACGGCGCTGTCCTCGCCGCGGCGCTCGAGCTCGCCGGTGATCCGCGCGTACTCCTCGGGCATGAGAAAGCGAAAGGCCAAGTCTTCGAGCTCAGACTTGACCTGCCAGATGCCGAGTCGATTGGCCAGTGGAGCATAAATCTCCATGGTCTGCTGGGAGATACGTACCTGCTTCTCGCGAGGCATCGACTCCAGCGTGCGCATGTTGTGAAGGCGGTCGGCGAGCTTGATGAGGACGACGCCGATGTCATCGACCATCGCCAGGAACATCTTGCGCAGGCTCTCCGCCTGCTGCTCCTTCTCGCGCGCCGCCCGCTCGCGCCCGTCCTCCGCATCGCCCGACCACGGGATCTGGCCCAGCTTGGTCGCGCCGTCCACCAGCCGCGCCACGCGCGGGCCGAACTGCTCCTCGAGATCGCCCAGCGTCAGGGAGGTGTCCTCGATGACGTCGTGCAGCAGCCCGGCGGCAATCGTCTCGCCGTCGAGGTGCATCTTCGCGAGGATCGTCGTCACCTCGAGCGGGTGGACGATGTAGGGCTCGCCCGACTTGCGGGCCACGCCGTCGTGCGCCTTGTAGGCGGTGACGAACGCCCGCGCCAGGAGCTCGACGTCGGTGATGTGGTGGTTCTCGGCCACGACGGCGTCGAGCCGCTCCAGCGACGCGAGCACCTCCGGCTCGTAGGTGGTGCGGAGCGCGACAAGGCCGGCGCCATTCCCGGCACCCTGGTCACCGATCAGGATTTGGGCAAGACATTCCAGAAGCGTCACCCGCTTCGGAACTGTCGTCAGCGTCATCGGCGTCATCACTCCGCTCATCCAACGTGCCGAAAAGAGGGCCGTAGATTGACTCACCAGAGTCATTGGAAACGGGAAAACGGGGGGCGCGGGGTGCGAGATTCCGTGGGCCTCGTCGTAGGCCGAAGTGTAGGCAGGCGTTGGCTAAACGTCAACGTGCCCCCGCCCGCGGTGCCACCGCCGCGTCTCCGTACCCACAATGATACCAGATTATGTCATGCTGTGGAGCACGTGAGGCAAAGTCGGACGCGTACGATGCTCCCCCGTTCTACGCCCCGCGCGTTGCCGCCCGGTCGACCGCCGACCGCAGCACCACCACCGGCGCCGGCGGCCGGCCGGCGAACGTCCCGGCCACCTGCGCGGCGAAGAGCAGCATCCCGGCCGCCACGACGCCCTGCGCCGCCATCACCGCCGCATCCGGCCCGTCGCCCAGCGCGCGCCAGATCGTCGCCAGGACACCGCCCGCCACCCCGAGCAGCAGCACCCCGACCTGCGCCCATGCGAGCCGCGGCCACCGCAGCGAGCGCCCGGCGAAATGGGTCACGAACACGTAGCCGAACCCGGAGATCAGCAGCCCGCCGAAGCCGAAGACGTTCGCCGTCGCGTGCGTCTGCCGCAGCTGCGGCCCGAGCCCCGGATCGACCGCGAAGGCGACGCCGAGCCCGACGCCGGCCACCAGGAACGCGATCGCGACGAGGATCCCGGCGCGCACCGGCCCGTCGAGCCGCCAGACCAGCGGCAGGATGTTGACGAGGAAGAGCGCGATCGCCGCCGCCTGCGCCGGCCCTGCGACCAGGAAGAGCTTCTCGGCATCCGTCGCAAGCGCCAGCAGCATCAGCGGCAGCGAGAGTACCACCAGCTCGTAGTGCCGCCGGATCACCCGCGCCGAGCGCCACGTCACGCCGGTCCAGCGCCCGAGGACGTGGTAGCAGACGCCCGAGGCCATCGTCAGGAAGAAGCCGACGAGCAGCGCGTGCGCCCAGACGAGATCCCAGCGGCCCGTCTGCGGCCGCCACCACGAGAGCGCCACGCCCAGCGCCAGCCCGAGCACGAGCAGCATGCCGGAAAGCCGCGTGAACTTCGTCGCGATCCGGTCGACCGCCGGCTGCGCCGGGTCGGCCGCCGGCGGCGTGTGCCGGAACGCCGGCTCCTGCTTGAACAGGCGGACGACGTTGCTCATAAACAGCAGTCCGCCCGCCAGCGCCAGTGCCTGCCCCACCCGGACCAGCGCATCCTCCCGCAGCCCCTTGCCGAGGAACGTCAGCCACGCTCCCGCCCCGCCGGCCACCACCTGCGCCACGAGCAGCCGCAGCGACGGCCACGGGCGCCGGGCGAAGACCGGCACGATGCGGATGTTCACCGCGTAGATCATCAGCGTGATCCCGCCGAGGATGGCGAGATGCACCGCCGCCGCCCACCACGTGGGAGACGTCGTGCTCATCCCGGCGGCGATCGCGGCGGCCGCCAGGGCCACCGGCGCGGCGACCATCGTGCCGCCTACCAGCCGTCGTTCCATGAAGGCTCCCTATGATGTGCTTGACGCGGAACCGGCCGTCGCCGGCCGGCCGAGCTTGCCGCGGCCATAGATGCGCGGCCAGAGCTGGGAAATGAAGATGACGACCGCGGCCACCTGCAGCACCGCCGAGGCGCCGAGCAGCGCGAGCGTGCCGTCGCTGGCGTGGCCGGTGCGCTCCAGCGGCTCGGCGACGACGCGCAGCAGGAGCCCGAGGTTCAGCGCCGCCGCGCCGGTGAGCGCGAGGTCCTCACGGTAGCCGAGCGGGCGCTCCGGGCTGCGCTTGCGCGGCAGCAACCAGTAGGCGATCCCCATCACGAACTGCACGAACCAGCCGACGAAGAGCATATGGCCGTGGCTCGGCTGCAGCCACAGGCGCCAGTCGCCGGGCACCGCCCGGTCGACCAGCATCAGCCCCCCGATGACAAACCCGCCCAGCAGCCAGACCAGCGAGCACCGCACCATCACGATCGTCAGTCGATCCACGCCGGTCGCTTTCCTTTGCGCTTATCACCACCGGTAGGGGAGCACCTTGTGTGCTCCCGACGCCCCTATGCCCGCGCGGCGTGCGCTCCCGCGCTCGTCGCCATCGTGGGCCGCCCCAGCGGCTCCACCCACGGGCAGGCCGCATACCCCTCCACCACCGCGTCCGCCTGCGTCCGCCCGCGCATGATGACGAGCGGAGCCGTGATGTTGGCGATCATCTGCGCGGCGATGCTGCCGAGCGTGCCCGCCGGCGCCCGCCCCGTGCCGTGCGTGGTCATCACGACCACGTCCCCGGGCTCGATCGCCGACTGGATGCACCGCATGACCGGCCCGTAGAGCAGCACGGACTCCACCTGCACGCCCTCGGCCGCAAGCTGCCCCTCCGCCTGCTTCAACGCCCAGTGCGCCGTCTCCCGCAGATCGGTGATGACGTTGTCCAGCGCCTCGGCGTCGTACGCGTAGGCCGGCGGCAGCACGCGCGTGGGGTCGATGACCATCACGAACTGCACCGGAAGCCGCAGCCGCCTGGCGAGGCGGGAGGCGAAGGGCAGCGATTGCGCGGCGCGTGGCGAGCCATCGAGCAGGACCACCGCCCGCCGCAGCTCCGGGAAGACCGGTGCCCCCTGCTCGTTGTCATGGAGGAGCATCACCGGCACCGGCGAGTTCAGGGCGAGGTGCGCGGCGCCGCAGGAGGTGTCCAGCCGCCCCTCCGGATGACACGTCGTCGCCACCACGATCAGGTCGGCGTTCCGCTGCTGCGCGAGCGCTACCGAGTCGTGCGCGTCGAGCGGCTCGCCGCCGCGGGGCGCGATCACCTCCGTCGACACGCCGTTCTCCGCGCTCGCACGCGCGTGGAACTCCAGCGCGTGGCGGGAGACCCGGCACTCGCAGGCAAACGGCACGAACATGAGATGCACGTCATCGCCGACCACGGACCGCGCATAGTCCGCGGCGGGCTCGACCATCGTTTCCGCATCGGCCAGGACCATCACGCGAAGTGTGGGGAAGACGTCAGTATGTGCAGGCATCGCGGTACCTCCAGTGTGGCGCGGCGACGCATCCCGGCGACTGCCGGGTGCCCGTCACGCGGCGCGCGGCCGGGCGCCCGGCCGAATGCGCTTCCAGGACAATCCTGACCGCCAGGGCGCCCCGAGCTTCGGCAGGACGAATGCGTCCAGGCCGACGTAGCCCGCGACCTTCCAGGCGGCGATCAGGCCGAGCGCGGCCACGAACACGAGCGGACTCGCGCCCGTCGCGCCGGCCAGCAGAACGTTGAACGAGAGCAGCGCCCCGATGAACGCCGCGACCCCCGTCAGGAGACCCAGAATGAGCGCCAGCCCAACCACGACTTCGCTCACGGCGATCACCTTGCCGCACCAGCCGTACCACTGATGATCCAGCATGAAGCGGACCGCCTCGCGATACCAGCCGTCGATCGGCGCCACACCGCCACCGGACCTTCCGACCGCCCCTTCCCACGAGGCCCGCAGCGCCCGCCCGCCGTCCATCCAGCCGGGATCGGTCATCTTCTGACGCCCGCTCTCCAACCACTGCCACCCCACATAGACGCGGACGACGAGCCACACAACGGCCATTCGCGTGTCACCGAACAGCATCGCCATGATCCGGGGATCCTTGTGCTGATAGTCAGTGTTCACGCGAATGACCATGATGACGCCTGCTTTCGGGAACGTGGCGGGCACCCCAGCCGGTGCCCGCCACGCGGTGTCATTCCTCGACGATCATCGCCGTCACCATGCCGAACATGCCATGCTCGCTCTCTGCATGCGACAGGATGTGGCAGTGGAAGGCCCAGACGCCCACCTCGGTCGCCTCGACGATCACGTCCCAGCGCTGGCCCGGCGCGATGTTGACGGTGTCGCAAAGCCACGGCTGCGGCACCGGCCACCCATCCGCCGCGACGACCAGCTGCGGCATGCCGTGGAGGTGCATCGGGTGGATCATCAGCCCCTCGTTCATGTAGCGGATGAGGATTTTCTCGCCCTTCTTGCAGACGACCGGCTCGGTGGACGGGAATCCCTTGCCATTGATCGTGAAGCCGCCGATCGGGCCGTCGTTGAGGATCATCGTGTACTCGCGGTCATACTCGCCGTACTTCTTCGGATCCTTCGGCTCGACGATGAACGCGCCCAGCTGCCCCATCGTCACCTGCTTGGCCGCGTTCATGTGCGAGTGGTACATGTGCGAGCCGGTGTTGCCCTCACGGACCTGGAACTCGTACGTGAACGTTTCGCCCGGCTTGATCGCCGGCTGGGTGATGAACGGCACGCCATCCTGGCTGTTCGGGACGATCAGGCCGTGCCAGTGGATCGCGGTGCTCTCCTTGAGCTGGTTCTCGAAGATGACGCGGATCTTGTCGCCCTCGGTGACGCGGATCTCCGGGCCCGGCACGGCGCCGTTGTACGCCCACGCCTCGCAGGTCTTGCCCTGGTCGTACTCCCACTCGATGACCTGGCTGACGAGGCGGAAGACCTTGACGTCGCCGTCCATCTCGTACTCGAGCGGCTGGCCGCCCTTGCCCTTGGTCGGCGCCGGGAAGGCCTTGACGCCCGCCTCGTGCATGGCGTCCATCTCGTCGGAGGTCATCTCCTTCTTGGAGCTGGACTGCGCGACGGTCCCTTCCTCGTGCATGTGGTCGGCGGCCTGCGCCTTGGTCGACGTCTGCCGCTCGATGCGGACACCATCCGGCGCCAGCGCGGTGCCGATCGCCCCGACGCCGGCCAGCCCGGCCAGGCCCATGAAGCGGCGTCGGGAAACATCGTGTCCGTTGGAATTCTCGTTGGCCATGATCGCTCCTCCCTGAGCATGTCGCATCCGGCGAGATGCGTTTCATTCACTGGGAAAAGCTTAGGAGCAATCTTGACGCCCACCCACGAATGGCAGGGTAGCTTGCGATGGTCTTGAGGATGGTTTGCCCCCCACCCGGAAGGGTGGGAGCGCGGCGGATACGCATCGCCGGAACGCAGTTTCCAGATGGCCATGTTGGCCATCTAGGCAGTCTGGGCAGCCTAAGGGTCTCGCACGGTCGATTTCGTTGATTCTCCGGGCGTTTTCCAGATGGCCACGTTTGTTGCGGAGCGTTGCGAAAACGTGGCCACCTGGCCGACGTTATGGAAGGCTGCCCAGATGGCCAAGTAACGCGTGTATATAGGGGAACGTGGCAGTGTGGGCACCGTGACCTGTAGCGTCGGGTCTTGTGCCGCACC
Source organism: Thermomicrobiales bacterium (assembly GCA_035540335.1). Classification (GTDB taxonomy): domain Bacteria; phylum Chloroflexota; class Chloroflexia; order Thermomicrobiales; family UBA6265; genus UBA6265. Next base: position 14,244 of record DATLHE010000350.1, read on the forward strand.
TGTGGCCGACGTATCGACCGCGATTGCGGCATACGATGTGATTCAGGGGGCCATGAGGCGCACACCCTTCGGGGTGCGCAGCTACGGTCGGACAACGCACCGCCCGTGTCATCCCGAGCCGCCGACGCGGGTGCAGCGAAGGATGACGGATGGTTGGGAACGCGGGTTTCCCCGCACGGTCGGCCTTGGGTGGACAAGAACGACCCCGGGCACAGGACCCGGGGCTACCGGGGCAAAAAGCCGATCCCGCATCGAACGACATGATCGGCAATGGACCCCGGACACGAGGTCCGGGGCAGCGGGGTGGGCGGGCCTATCCTTGCCCCTCGTCCTTCGCCGGGTTCACCAGCCCATGGCGCACCGCATACGCGATCACCTGCGCCCGGTTGTTCAGGTGCAGCTTGTCGAGGATGTTCCGCAGGTGATACTTCACCGTGTTCTCGCTGACGTACAGCTTGTCCGCCAGCTCCCGGTTCGACGTCACCCCGCTCACCAGCAGCTCCAGCACGTCCCGCTCGCGGTCGGTGAGCGTCGACGCCGGCGCCGGCTGCACCGGCTCGCTCTTGCCGCGCGCGAACTCGCCGAGCACCTTGCGCGCCAGCGTCGGCGTCAGCGCCGGCTCGCCTTTCAGCACACCGTCGAGGAACGCGAAGAGCTGATCGGCCTCCAGGTTCTTCGGCAGATAGCCCTGCGCGCCCGACTTCACGGCGTCGAAGAGATCGGCGTCGTCCTCCGACGCCGTCAGCACCACCACCCGCACCTCCGGCATCTCGGCGGAGATCAGCCGGGTCGCCGCCAGGCCGTTGGTGTTCGGCATGTTGAGGTCCATCAGCACGACGTCCGGCCGGTGCAGGCGGGCCAGCTCAACGGCCTCGCCGCCGTCGCGCGCCTCGCCCAGCACATCGATCCCCCGCGCCTCGAGCAGGCTGCGCAAGCCATCCCGGAACAACGCGTGATCGTCGGCAATGAGTACCCGCATCCTATCTCTCCGTCATGATTGGTCGCCGCCGCTCCAGCGGCAGCCGCACCGTTACCGTCGTCCCATCTCCCGGCGTCGAGTCGACCGCGAACGATCCGCCGAGCGACTCCGCGCGCTCGCGCATCGTGCTCATCCCGAAGCGCGGCAGGCCCCGGTGCGTCCGGTCCTCCGGCGCGAACCCGGCGCCATCATCGCTGATCGTCGTCACCATCCGCCCATCCTCGAGGTCCAGTCGGATGCGCACATGCGACGCCACGGCGTGCTTGCGGATGTTCGACAGCGCCTCCTGCACGATCCGCAGCAGCTGCACCTCGGCCAGCGCAGGCAGCCGGCTCTCGACCGCCTCCGGCGCCTCCAGCTCGGCCTTGACCCCGCTCTGCTCCTGCCAGACCTGCAGGTAGTCCCGCAACGTGTCCGTGAAGCCGCGGTCGCCGTCCAGCGACGTCCGCAGGCTCAGGATGCCCTCCCGGACGTCGGCGTAGGCCGAGCGCGCGGCGTCCGCCATCTGCCCGAGATTGGCCGACGCCTTCTCGACCTGCCCGTTCGCCAGCAGCACCTCGGTCGCCTGGACCTTCGTGTTCACGTAGCCGAGCACCTGGGCGAGGCTGTCGTGCATCTCCCGCGCGATCCGCTCGCGCTCCTCGGTGATCGCCAGCGCCCGCACCTGGTGGTGCAGGCGAGCGTTCTCGATGGCGACCGCCGCCAGCGCCGCGAAGCGGTTCAGCGTCTCCTCGTCGCTCATCTCGAACTCGAGGTCCTCCTTGTCCGACAGGTAGAGGTTACCGAGGACCCTGCCCTGCGAGCGGATCGGCACCGCCAGCAGCGGCTTCATCGGCGGATGATGGGGCGGAAACCCGATCGACGCCGGATGCTCCCGCACGTCGCGCAGCCGGAGCGCCGTGCCCTCGTCGATGACGACGCCGAGCACGCCATGCCCCTTCGGCGGCGGCCCGATCAGCGCCCGCTCGGCGGGCGTGATGCCGGAGGTCAGGAACGCCTCGATCTGCCCGTCGTCGCGGAAGTAGGACAACGCGCCGTAGCCGGTATTGAGCAGCCTCCGCGCCTCGTCGACGACGCCCTGCAGCACCGTCTCCAGATCGAGATGACTCTCGATCGCAAGACTCGCGTGGTGCAGCGCCAGCAGCTCGTGATTCTGCTGCTGGAGCCGCAGCTGCAGGCGCTCGATCACCGCGAAGATCAGCTGTGAGAACGAGAGCACGCCGAGCAGCACGACGCCGGCGATGAGCACATACCCCGGCCACGACGTGAAGAGACCCGGCCCGCTCACCCGGATGAGCACCACCAGCGCCCCCAGGAACGCCAGCGGCGCGAGGATCGTGATCCATTTCAGTTGGACAAGCGTCAGATCGGACTTCATCGCCTCGTTCCTCGACCCCTTCGGCCCCTGCTGGGAGGAATTGTACGGGCCACATGGTAGGATGCCGCCCAGTATCGTCCGTTTCACCCCCGCGAGGCGCCCATGAGCTCTTCCCCGATCGATCTCCAGAATCTGGACCGCATGCGGCCCCCCGACGAGGCCCGCCGGATCATCGCCGAGCGCCTGCCCCGGATGGAGCCGGAAGCTGTGCCGCTGGCCGACGCGATCGGCCGCATCCTCGCCGAGGACATCACCGCGCCGGAGGACCACCCGCCCTTCCCGGCGTCAACGATGGACGGCTTCGCCGTGCTCGCCGCCGACCATTCGCCGTGGCGCGAGATCATCGGTACGCAGAAGGCCGGCGACGTCATCGACGCCGAGGTCACCGACGGCTACACGGTGCGGATCATGACCGGCGCGCCCCTGCCGCCGGGCGCCGACGCGGTCGTGCCGGTCGAGGCGACCGAGCTGGCCGAGGATCACGTCATCATCCATCAGGAGGACGTGAGCGCCGGCGAGAACGTCCGCCCGGTCGGCTCCGACGTCCGGCGCGGCGACCTCATCCTCCCCGCCGGCACGCAGCTCGGCCCCGCCGAAGTCGGCCTCGTCGCCAGCATGGGCATCGACCCGGTGCCGGTGACGCGCCGGCCCAGAATCAGCGTCCTCTCCACCGGCGACGAGCTGGTCGAGCCCGGCGAGCCGCTCGGCCCCGGCCAGATCCGCGATTCCAACCGCTTCAGCCTCCTGGCCGCGCTGCGCGCCGAACCGGTCGAGATTACCTTCGCCGGCAAGGCCCCGGACGACCGCGAGCAGTTGGAGACCTTCCTCCGGCAGCGGATGGCGGAGGATGACATCGTCATCACCTCCGGTGGCGTCTCGATGGGCGAGCTCGACCTCGTCAAGGCGATTCTCTTCGACGCCCCGGACGTGACCGTGCACTTCCGCCGCCTCTACATGAAGCCGGGCAAGCCGCTGAACTTCGCCACCACCGGCACGACGCTCATCTTCGGCCTCCCCGGCAACCCGGTGTCGTCGCTGGTCACCTGCGAGCTCTTCATCCGCACCGCGATCCGCCAGATGATCGGCGCGGCGACCGTCGACCGCCCGGTCGTGAAGGTGACGCTGGAGGAGGACGCCGCGCCGTCCGACCGGATCGAGTACCAGCGCGGCATCGTCCGCGTCGGCCCGGAGGGCACGCACGCTGCTCGGCCGCAGTACCGGCATGCAGCGCTCGTCGCGGCTGGCGTCGTTCCTCGGCGCGAACGCGTTCCTGATCCTCGCCCCGCGCGAGCACCCCTACGCCGCCGGCGAGACCGTCAACGCGATGATGCTCGGCGCGCCGTACGCATCTTGATGCGTCTTTGGACGCCTCGTAATGAGGTTCGTCATCCTGAGCGTCAGCGAAGGATCCCCGCGCGAAGCGCACCGCGCCGCAGGCGCGGATGGAATATCCGGGAGCGGCATCTGGCCCTACGGGCCAGCGGCTTCGCCGGGGGGTTCTTCGCTTCGCTCTGAATGACGGTTTGTTTTGATACTGGTTTCCAGAATGAAAGCCAACGAACCGGAGGGCCACCCCACCATGCCCAAGACCACGAAGAAGGACGACAAGAAGACGTCCAAGAAGGCCGGAAAGTCGCTCGACAAGCTCATGACCGCGCTCGAGCCCGGCTGGGCCGCCACCCCGGCCGCCTGCGACGCCCCAGCCGCGCCGGCGCGCGCCGGTCGGCCGCTGCAGATCGACGACATCTACGCCCTCTCGCTCGCCGGCGAGCCGCGCGTCTCCCCGGACGGCGCCCGCGTCGTCGCCCCAGTCCAGACGATCGACCGCGAGACGGACGAATACCGCTCGACCCTCTGGAGCATTCCGCTCGACGGCGGCGCCCCTGCCCGTCTCACCTCCGGCCGCTGGTCGGACACCGCCCCGCGCTGGTCACCGGACGGCCGCTGGATCGCCTTCATCTCCAACCGTGACGACAAGAAGCCGCAGCTCTGGATCCTTCCCACCGCCGGCGGCGAGGCGTTTCAGCTCACCAAGCTCGAGAACGGCGCCGGTGACCACGCCTGGGCGCCGGACAGCCACCGGCTCGTCTTCACCAGCAAGGTTGCCCCGGAGAAGACCTCCGACAGCGACGTCCGGGTAATCACCTCCGCCCGCTACAAGTTCGACGCCCAGGGGTTCCTCGAGGACAAGGCCCGGCACCTCTTCATCGCCGACATCACCACCCCGGACGCCGACCCTGTCCAGCTCACGCACGGCCAGTTCGACCACGGCTCCCCGGCCTGGTCGCCCAACGGTCACGAGATCGCCTTCATCGCCAACCGCGACGAGGGCTGGGACATGAGCCGCATCGACGACCTGTGGACGATCAACGCCAACGGCGGCGAGCCGCGCCGCCTCACCGACGGCAAGGGTTCGTGGTCGTCGCCGGTCTTCTCGCCCGACGGGACGACGATCGCCGTCGCCGGCAACCGCGACGTCGACGACATGGAGGTCAACGCCTGGCTGTGGACGATCCCGGCCGGCGGCGGCACGCCGAAGCGCCTCGCCAAGGACCTCGACCGCGCCATCGGCGACCGCTCGATGAGCGGCCCGAACGGCCCCGTCTCCGGCGCGCCCTTCGCGTGGCTCTCCGACGGGTCCGCCATCGACGCGCTCGTCACCGACCGTGGCGCGACGGTCGTCGCCCGCATCGGCCTCGCCTCGGGCGACGTCACCCGCCTCACCGGTTCGAACCGCCACATCACCGCGTTCGACCACGCCGGCGACGACCTCGTCATCGCCGTCACCGACCCGACGACCCCCGCCGAGCTGCGCCGCGTGTCGACCGGGGCCGAGACGCGGCTGACCGACTTCAATCGCTTCTGGCTCTCCCAGGTCGGCATCCCGGCGCCGGAGGAGTTCTGGATCGAGTCGAACGGCGAGGCGATCCAGGGCTGGCTGATCCGACCGGTCGGCAACACGCCGGATGGCGCGCCGGTGCCGCTCATCCTGAACATCCACGGCGGCCCGCACGCGCAGTTCAGCCCGGCCTTCTTCCACGAGCTGCAAATGTACGTCGCCCGTGGCTACGCGCTCGTCTACATCAACCCCCGCGGCAGCGTCGGCCAGACGGACGCCTTCGCGAAGGCCGTCGCCGCGGCGTGGGGCACGGCCGACATGCCCGACTTCATGGCCGCGGTCGACCACGTCCTCGCGCTCGGCGGCCTCGACGCCGCCCGCGTCGGCGTCACCGGCGGCTCCTACGGCGGCTTCAGCACGAACTGGCTGCTCGGCCACACCGACCGCTTCAAGGCCGCGGTGACCGACCGCAGCATCTGCAACATGGTCTCGATGGCCGGGACCGACGACATCGCGCTCGTCAGCATCTACCCGGAACTCGGCACGCCGTGGGAGAACCACGAGGCCTACTGGGACATGTCGCCGCTGAAGTACGTCGCCAACGTCACCGCGCCCTGCCTCATCATCCACAGTGAGCACGACTACCGCTGCCCGATGGAGCAGGCCGAGCAGTGGTACATGGCGCTGAAGCAGCGCGGCGTGCCGACCGAGTTCGTCCGCTTCCCCGACGAGAGCCACGGCCTCAGCCGCAACGGCAAGCCGCAACACCGCGTCGAGCGCCTGGAGCGCACCCTCGGCTGGTTCGACACGCACCTGTAGCGCGTCCCGGAAGGGTTGCGATCGGGAGGGGCGACCCGGAGCCTGTCCAGAGCGGGCGACACGTGTCGCCCAGCATGGGATGGTCGCCCTCACCGCCGTCGTAGCCGCGCACTCCGAAGGGTGTGCGCCGTCATACGGTCAGCCATGCCGTGGCAAGCCACATGCGCTACCGCCCATTACGTGTAATCATGCGTCCCAACGTTTCCGCGCCAGTACCAAGGGAGGACATCCATGAGTCATGACAGCCAGCGATTTGGCGTGAGCGACGTCGAGTACAACATCGTCACGACGCTCAGCAATCTCCTCCAGGGCGAGGACGTCCTGACCCGCTACGCGAAGGACGCCGAGCAGGCGGGCGAGACCGAGGTCGCGCAGCTCTTCCGCGAGCTGGAGCAGAGCAACAACTCGTTCGCCAGCCGGCTTCGCGAGGCCCTGAAGCGGTCCATGAGCTCCTGACCCATCGTCCGCCACCACACGGCACGGAACCGCGTCACCCGGTATGATCCCGGGGACGCGGTTCGTTCGTTTCAGCGCTCACCATCGACAAGGGGTTCCATGAACATCACGGTGCGGTATTTCGCGATCATGCGCGAGCAGCTTGGCAGGTCCGTCGAGACACTGGACATCGCCCCCGGCACGACGGCCGGCGACATCTTCGCCATCGCCACACGGGAGACGCCCCGCCTCGCCGGCCTCCGGCGCGCGGTGATGGTGATGGTCAACGAGGACTACGTCGAGCCGGACCACGAGCTGCGCGAGGGCGATGAGGTCGCGCTCATCCCGCCGGTCAGCGGCGGTGAGCACCTGCCCCGCCTTTTCGTCGTCACGGAGGACGAGCTCGACCCCCGTGCCGTCGAGGCGCTCGTCGCCGGGCCGGACGCCGGGGCGATCGTCACCTTCGCCGGCACCGTGCGCGACAACGCCCGCGGCCGCACCGTCACCGCGCTCGACTACGAGGCCTACCCGTCAGCGGCGGAGAAGATGCTGGCCCGCGTCGGCGCCGAGGTCGCCGACCGGTGGCCCGAGGTGAGGATCGCGATCGCCCATCGCACCGGACATCTCCTGCCCGGCGAGGCGAGCGTCGTCATCGCCTGCGCCTCCCCGCACCGCGAGAACGCCTACGCCGCCTCCGCATTCGCCATCGCGCGGATCAAGGAGATCGTGCCGATCTGGAAGAAGGAGTGGTACGCCGACGGCTCCTCCTGGATCGGCTCCGAGCTCGACTACCAGATCGAAACCGGCCGCATCGACGCCCCGGCGGAGTAGATCGGGTCCGTCCCTCGACGTGTTCCGTAGGGAAAGGCCCGCTCCGCTTCTCGCCTGCGGGCTCGGCCAGGCGGGCCCTTCGCCCTCTTCGCCGAAGGCGGAGATTCGCGCGGCAAAGGATAGACATGAGAGCCTGCCCCTACGTCGCCCCCTCCACCTCGTCCCGGAACGCCGGCAGCGCCCGCTGGAACCGCGATCCCCATGTCCCACGCGCCAGCAGGTTCCGCAGCGACTGCCGGTCCGCGTCCGTCAGCTCGTACCGGATCCGGTTCGTCAGCTCCGCGAGCCGGTCGCGATCGAGGTCCACCTCGAATGCCCCGGCGATCACGCCGCGCACGTCCCGTCGCCGCTCCTTGCCGGCCGCGACCACCCGCCGCAGCAGCTCGATCTCCGGCTCCGGCCCGCGCGCCTCGACCTCGACGCCGACCGCCAGCACGTGATGCACGACCGCCTGCCCGGTCAGCACGTACCAGGCACGCGCCAGGTCCTCCTGATGCCCGAATTCCGGCTCGGTCAGCCCGAGCGGACCGTCGACGATCACCACCTGCGCGTCCGCCGCGCCCTCGTCCTCGTCGCTCGTCACGAACGACGACGCCGTGATCCCGAAGAACGGCCGCAGCAGCGCCCGGATCAGCACCTCGGCGGTCGGCCCAGCATCCAGCAGGCGAATCGGCGTCTCCTCGACCCCGTCCGGGCGCACCGGCGTCCGCATCGCGATCGCGCTCATCGCCTCGGCGACGACCGCCACCTCCGGCGCGATCACGTGCGTCTGCCCCAGCAGCGTCGCCTCCGGCCCCGGCAGCAGCGCCACGTCGCCCGGCCCGACGTCCGCCGCCGTCAGCCCCTGGCGAATCGCGAACGGGATGTCCGTCTCGATCCAGCCTTCCGTCAACGGCACCCGCACCGCCGCGGTCATCAGCGAATCATCGATGTAGAGCGTCATGCGATTGATTCCCTCTTACGTTTGCAAACAGATGTGTGGAGGCAGACTCATATGTCTGCCCGCAACGGGGCGGAGTCCTCCTCGTACGGTCGGCCCTCGCAGCCGCGGGCGGTGGCCGACCGTACGGGTCGACGCCATGTCACACCGCCGCCGGCGTCGACACCAGCTCGCGGAACTGCTCGATCGGGAACCGCGGGCACGACCCCATCACCTTCAGCTCGTCCGCGATCGCCCGCACCTCGTCCAGCACCTTCGCGACCGCCGGGTCCTTCCGGTGCCCATCGAAATCCAGCAGGAACACGTACTCCCCCAGCCAGCCCTTGGTCGGCCGGGTGATGATGTTCGTCAGCTGGATCCCCGCCTTCGCGAACGGCCCCAGCACCTCGTAGAGGCTCCCCGGCACGTTGGCGTTGCACTTGAAGGCGACGAACGTCTTGTCGTCGCCGGTCGGCGGGGCGTCCTCGTGCGCCAGCACGAAGAACCGCGTCAGGTTGCTCTGCGAGTCCTGGATGTCCCGCGCGATCATCTCGCCGCCGTAGAGTTGCTGCGCCCGCTCCGGCCCGATCGCCGCAACGGACGGGTCGGCGCCCTTCGCGACCTCCTCGACCGCGCCACCGGTCGACATCCACGCCACCTGCTCCGCCCCCGGAAGCGATCGCTCGAGGAAGCGGCGGCACTGCGCCAGCGCCTGCGGGTGCGACATCACCGTGCGAATGCCCGCCAGCGTCGCGCCCGGCGCGCCGACGAGCATGTGGCGGATGGGGACGACCACCTCGGAGCACAATTTCAGGTCGGTCTCGTGGATCAGCAGGTCGAGCGCGGCGCTGACCGGCCCCTCGATCGAGTTCTCGATCGGCAGCACGGCCACGTCGGCCTTGCCCATCTCGACCGCCTCGACCAGCGCCGGGAACCCGGAGAACGCCCGCAGGTCGGCCCCCGCGCCGCCATACATCAGCGCCGCCTCTTCGCTGTTCGTCCCTCGCGGTCCGAGAAATGCCACCCTCATCGCCACACGTCCTCCGTCCACACGCCGTTTCGTCTGCGTAACCATACCCGAGCGCGCCGCCCGTGGCCCTCCCGTATACTGCCCGCATGGACAACGCCGGACGCCCCGATGACCAGAAACGCCGCACCCCAAAACAGCGCCGCCAGCGCTTCGTCAAGGAGCGCCCGCCGCGCGAATCGGAGGACACGCCCTGGCGGCTTTTCATCGCCGTGCCGCTGCCGCAGCCGGTCACCGCGTTCGTCGGCGACATCATCAGCGATCTGGAGCGGGAATCCTGGCCGGTGCGCTGGGCCGACCCCGGCAACGCGCACCTGACGCTGCACTTCCTCGGCGACACGCCGCCGGAGCGGGCCGCGCTGCTGCGGATGGCGCTGCGGGACGTCGTCGCCCGCCACGACGCCTTCGATCTGCGGACGGCCGATCTGGGCGTCTTCCCGGCGATGAAGCGGCCGCGTGTGCTCTGGCTCGGCCTCTGGGGCCCGGCGCATCGCCTGGAGACGCTCCGGAACGACCTCGGCGAAATGCTCGAGGGCTTCGACTACGCGCTGGACGACAAGTCGTTCCACCCGCACATCACGCTCGGCCGCGTCCGCGACACGCGCACCGTCCGCGTCCGCGACCTCCCCGGCGCCATCCGCGACCGCTTCGAGCGGGCGTCAGCGTCCGGCGAGGTGACGAACAAGAAGCCGCTGCCCGTCCCGGTGCGCGAGGTGCTGCTTGTCCGCAGCCATCTCGGCAAGGAGGGCGCGCGCTACGAGGTCCTCGAGCGCTACCCGCTGCGCGTCCCGGAGGAGTCGCCCGCCCGGTAGGGGCGGACCTTGTGTCCGCCCGCCGCTCCTACGGGGAGCGATACAGCCCGTCAGCCCCAAAACACTCGTCATCCTGAGCCTCGCGAAGAGCCTGTCCAGTGCGCAGCGTGGGAATCCCCCGGCGTCGCAGCGCCGGTTTCTCTCGGCGTGCCCAATCGTGGCGCTCCGATGCCGCCAAACTTCCACGGCGTCGTAGCCCCGGACCCCGGCCGCGCCCGGGGGGCGAGAAGCGGTGGCGGGCCTTTGCTGCCGACCCGTCAGACCAGGGTCGTTCTTTACCACTCTTGCGTTCATGCCACAATTTCCATTCCGAGAGCGACGGAAACCCCTCCCCTCACGCGACCTACTTGGCAAGGAGGTGGCGGAGGCATGAGCGCAGCGATGAGCGTGTCGGAGATCGACGCCGATCAGGAGACAACCGGTTCCCGCGATCCAACAGACGCCGCGGCGTGGTTTGACGACGCCTTGCCGCGCCTCTTCGGGTACTTCATCTCTCGCGTCGGCGGGCGCGTCGCCGTGGCCGAGGACCTGACGCAGGAGACGATGCTCGCCGCTGTACGGTCGGAGACCGGACCCGACGACGCGGACGCCATCCTGCCGTGGCTCTTCGGCATCGCCCGCCACAAGCTGATGGACCACTACCGGCGGCTCGACCGCGAGCGGCGGCACTTCGGCCCGCCAAGCGACCCGGAGGACATCCTGGCGTCGGCACCGGCGCTGCCCGATCTCGACCTGGACGCCCTGCACGTGCGGGACGCGATCATCGCGACGCTGGACAAGCTGCCGCCGCGCCAGCGCGGCGCGCTCGTCCTCCGCTACATCGACGGCTGCGACGTCCCGGCGACCGCCGCGCTGCTGGACACCACCATCCACGCGGCGGAGTCGCTGCTCGCCCGCGCCCGGGTGTCGTTCCGGGACCACTACCACGCACTGACGGGAGAGGACGCATGACCCCCACCCAACCTCGCGACGACGATCGCGACTTCGCCCAGCTCACCGGCGCCTTCGACCGCCCGATCGCCCCGTCGCCCTCGTTTGCGGAGCGGCTCCGGTCACAGGTGCACGCAGCGGAGCGTTCGCGCCCTGCCATGACGCCGCCAACGCCGATCACCGCGCAACGGGCTCCTGTGCGCATCACACACGCGCCGGCGTCCCGGAAACGCCGCTGGAAGGGCGCGCACCTCCTTGAGGTCGCCGCCGCGGTGCTGCTCGTCGCCGCGATGGCCTTCGGCGCGTTCTTCCTGAACGTCCGTCGGTCAGACGATGCGCCAGAGACGTCACGCCTCGCCGCACTGGCCTCGCCCGAGGCGAGCGCGATGCCGGCCAGCGATGCAGCCACGCTGAGCCGCATGAACGGACCGGCATGGTACTTCCCCGCCCCGGCGTTCGATGCGACCTCGTACACGCTTTCGACGCTCGTGGACGACCAGCGCTACACCATCAGGTCGATCCAGGCCTACGGCGACTATCTGGTGCAGACTGGCGATTTCTCCGAAGGGGATTACGGCGACACCCACCACTCCTTGCTGTGGGTGACCGACGCGAGCACCGGCGATGTGCTCTGGGACACGAGCGAGCACTTCATCCCCAACATTGCCATCGCCAACGACACCGTCTACGGCGTCCAGGTGTCGACGATGGGAGATCGGGTGATCGCAAAGCTGGTGGCGATGTCGCTGCCCACCGGGAAGCGCCTGTTCAGCGAGCCGGTGCTTCTCGTGGCCGAAGGTCCCGATGGGGAAGGGCTGGGGCCGGTCGTGGTCGGCGACACCGTCTATGTCGCGGACACCATGGGCACGACCTACGCACTCGACGCCACGACCGGCGAACAGCGCTGGGTGTCCGAGGGTGAGAAGCGCGTCACGCCGATGGCCAACGGGCTGACCTACACCGCCGGCGGCTCGATGGTGGCCGACGGGGACGCCCTCTTCGTCGTCACCGGCGACAACACCATCCGCAAGCTCCAGCGCAGCGACGGATCGACGATCGAAGGGTTCGAGATCGCATCCGGCGTCGACTTCGAGACCAGCCTGATCACCCTCTATCACACCGGCGATGCCCTGATCGCCCGCGCCCAGGGTGATCCCACGAGCGGATCGGACGGCGGCGCCGTCCAGATGACCCCGGAGACACTCGTCAGCCTCGATCCGGCGACCGGGGAGATCAACTGGTCGCGCCCACTGCCGGAGATCGCCGGCAACATCATCGTCATGGACGACCTGAGCATCGTGCCCGGTCGGCCAGCCGAGACCGACCCCATCGAGCTGCAGCTGTTGAACACGTTTGTAGGATCGTGGTTCAGCGGCGGAAACGTTGCTCATATCAGTGACCTGTCGACCGCTCGCACGGTAGCCATCTCGGCGACAGGCTCCCATGAAACCCTGTTGATGCTCGATAGCGACGGCTTGCTCCAGGTCCTTGATCTCAGCCCGCACTTCGTTACGGTGCAATCCACAAACGTCCGCTCCACACCGGGCGAGGGGGCGCTTCCTCCACCCGTGGTTCTCAACGGCAAGGTATATGTCGCGAACGAGGCCGGTCGCATCATAGTCCTGACGCCGAACGAGTGACAGGAGAAGGCCGGAGGTGCGCGGCAACGACTGACTGGGAGGGACCGCACCCGTAGGGAAAGGCCCGCTGCCGCTTCTCGCCCTGCGGGCTCGGCCGAGGGATTGAACGCGCGCCGCACCTTCGCCGCCTGCCGCGAATGCGCGTTCAATGCCCTCCCGATCGGCGGAGAAGCCGTCCAAGACGGCCACGTCCCCTATGCACACGAAATGTGGCCACCTGGCAGCCTTCCATAACACGCCACAATGACGCGTAGGGGAGGACGTGACCGCGCCCATTCCCCTTCATGCGCAGCCACCTATGGCGCGGTCACTGTCCTCCCGTCCCCGGTCGCGAAGGCTGCCAGATTTCCCAAACACCGTGGCATCCTTGAAATCCCCGCCACATCAACGAAATCGACCAAGGCTGCCACCGGCCACATTGTTCGCGGTGGCAGCCTTCCATAACCGTGCGGGCTGCGTGCCGGGGGATGAAAAACCCCGGGCACGAGGCCCGGGGCTACAGGGGAGCGTTCTCAGTTGCGATGTCGCCTACTGGTAATTGATCACGTCCGGAGTCGGCTCCAGGGCCATGATATCGGCCGGGGTCATCAGCGGCTCATCCTGCCCATAGAACAGCTTGATGCCGTTGTACTCGATCGGCTGCTGCTGCACGACCACCCCCCACGTATCGAGCTTCATGTGGGGCGGGCCGAAGCCATCCATGTTGAGCACCAGGTCCACCCCCACCATCGGCTTGATCTTCTCCTTGTTGGAGATGGAGTAGACGTTGAACTGGTGGATCAGCAGCATCTTGCGCGACGTGCCGTACTTGTTGGCGATGTCGACGCACCACTCCTGCGCCTCGGTGACGTCCGCCGCGTCGATGGAGCCCAGCTCGATCCCCGGCGTCTCCCCGGGCAGGATGTGAAACTCGGGGTCGATCGCCAGGTGCACGTGGTCGTAGCGCAGCCAGCGCTCCAACCCCGCGTAGTCCTCCTTCGGCGTCTTCAGGCCGCACTGGACGTCGAGGAGGAGGTACATGTCGTTCTCCTCGGTGAACTGGGTATACCTGTCGAGCAACTCACCGCTCGTGTCGGCGATGTACTTGCCGTCCGGTCCGGGTTCGCGCTGGGCGACGGAGGCGATCAACTCGAAGCCGGCCTTCCAGGGACGATCGCTGGTCACGGCCTCGTAGGCGGCCTTCTGCTCCATCAGCTTCGGCAGCAGCTCTTCCGGCGAATGCTCGCCGAGGATGCCCATATTGGGGTTCTCCGGGAACCCGTAATACATGATCAGGCGATGCTCCGGCAGCAGCCCCTCATTGAAGCGGCCGCCGATCGGCGCGGCAGGTGTCGACTTGTTCTGCGACGGCGGGATGTCCAGGCTGCTCTCCTGCGCGCCGAGCGTGCCAGGCAGCAGGATCGAACCGGACGCCGCCGCTGCTCCCTGCATGAAGCGTCGTCGGTGCATCGGTCGTCGAAGGAAGTGCTGGGTCACGAATCGCCTTTCTGGATGGGAGTTGGGCAGGTCACGGTACAGGTAGGGGGCGACACGAGGTCGCCCCGCCGCACCCACATGCCGTGTACAACCGGCGCTTGTGGCCGGTTTCGCAAGAGGTCGCCACCGCCCGCAGCTGCGAGGGGCGACCGTACGGGCGGACCCGGCCGAGCCGCAAGCGAGAAGCGAAGGGCTCGCTCCGCTTCTCACCCTCCGGGTTCGGTCGGGCGAGCCTTTCATGTCTGCCCCATTGCACCATGAGGGCAGCCCCTTCGGGATCCGCCTGCACGGCGACGATGCGCCTCAGGCGGGCTCCACCCTCACAAACGCTGAGCAAGTCTACCCGGTTTCCTCTACCCCGTGACGAGCGCCTCGCGCGGCGTGCCCAGCGGCACGAATGGCTGGAACTCACTCGTCTGGCAGCTCTTCTTCGCCATCAGGCACAACTGGGCGCTCAGCAGGCCGTTGTCCAGCGTCGCCCGGCTCGGGCCGGTGCCGTTCAGGATGGCGAGGAAGTCGTGCGCCAGCTCCTTGTCGCCGCCGTGATGCCCGCCGCCCGCGCTCTCCAGCTTGTGGCGCTCGACGCGCGCGTTGTGGTGGTGATGGACGACGACCTCATCCGTGTACCAATCGAAGCTGACCGTCCCCTTGTAGCCGATCAGCGTCGCGCCGCGCTTGGCCGCGCCCCGGCGGGCGTAAAAGTTCTGCGTGTAGACGGCGTGCGCGCCCGACTCGTACTGCATGATCGTCGTCGCGGCGTCGTGGTTGCCGGTGTCGACGGCGAAGCTGCACTGCCAGCGACCGTCCCACCAGTCCTCGGCGGCGTGCATGTCGTCGAGGATGCCCTGCATGTAGAAGAGGTTCTTCTGGCTCTCCGGGCAGGTGTCGTTGATCGGGCAGTCGAGGCAGTAGAGCCCGGCCGGCATGTCGCCGGTGAAGACCGTCTTCGACTCGACGGCGACCATCCGCACCGGCGGCTTGCCGATCAGGTAGTTCAGGTAGTCGAGGTCATGCGTCGCCTTCTGTAGCCAGAGGCCGCCGGTCAGCTCCTCGTTTCGCATCCAGCCGTGATAGTAGTTCGAGCCGTAGAACGGCACGTTGTTGATCGCCTGGACGTTCTCGATGGTGCCGATCACGCCGCTGTCGAGGATCTCCTTCGCCATCACGCAGAGCGCCGAGAGGCGCAGCGGGAAGGAGACGACGACCTGGCTCTGCGACGCCTGCCAGGCGGTATGGAGCTCGGCGACCTGCTCCTCGTTGATGGCGACCGGCTTCTCGAGGAAGAGCGGCAGGTTCCGCGCCAGCACCTTCACCGCGTACGGCGTGTGATAGAGGCAGTTGGTGCCGATCAGCACGCCGTCGAGGTTCGCCTCGTCCAGCATCGTGTCGACGTCCTGGTAGAACGTCACGTCCCGCAGCTGGTCCGGGAAACGCTCGCGCAGCACGGCCTCCGCGGGGTCGATCGCCGCGACGACCGTCGCGCCGGTGTTGAAGGTATCGATCGTCTTCAGCATGTGGCGGATGCGGCCGCCATAACCGATCACGCCCAGTCGTTTGTTGCTCATCTTCCCTGCCCTGGTGAATGCATCGGGAAATCCCCGCTCGTCAGGTGGATGGTCCGCCGATTCGCGCGACGCGTCAACAGGCGACGAGATCAGAACCGACCGGCGACGCGGGACATGAACTCTGTCCGATCGAACGGGTTGTAGTCCGTGCGCGGCCGCGTCGGCGGGGGACCGTCAATCGGAACGTAGTCCCTGAACTGCGTATCGATGTCCCCGAGACCGTTCGTCAGCCCGGGAAGCGTGCGCGTCAACGCGTCGATCCCAGCCGCCGGGATCGTGCCACGGATCCCGGCACGATCACCCTCGATGGTCGTGTCGACAACCTCCCCCCGATGGGCCGTCAGCGCGTGGATCACGACGCCGACCGCCTCGGGCGGGACCGTGATCGTGACATCGTGGACCGGCTCACACACGACGGTGCCGGCGTCGCGGATCGCGTCGGCCATCACGAGCATGGCCAGCTTCCGGTAGTCCGACGCCACCGAGGAAATGAGGAAGATGAGGTCGGTCACCTCCACGTCCCAGTCGATCACCGGCCACCCGTAGATGCCCTGCGCGAGGACGCTGCGTCCACCCTCCTCCGCGGCATCGAAGTACCCCTGCTTCGCCTTGCCAGGCGTGAAGGTCCAGCGAGAGTGCTCCCCGCCCTTCGGCGCGATGCGGAAGCCGACTGTCGCGTAGAACGGCGGCTTCGTCTCCGGGAAGATCTCCGCCGCGCGCCCCACGCCCCGGAGCCGCTCGACACACAGCACCCGGGGCTCGCCGAAGGCAGCGGCGACACCGTAGTCGCTGGCAAGCGTCGACTCGATCACCTCGCGCTGGACCTCGCCGTAAAGCCGGATGAAGGTGTCCCCGCTGACCGGATCGTGGCGCGTGCCGATCAACGGGTCCTGGTCGGTCAGCTCGGTGAGGGCGGCGTTGAGCTCGACCCTGAGGTTCGGATCGACCGGCTCGATGCGCGACTCGAAGACGGGCGGCGGGAATGCGCCGGCGCGATCGCGGTCGAGCCCGCCCAGCCAGTCACCGATCCGGGCGCAGGCGAGACCATGCAGGCGAACGATGTCACCAGCCCCGGCCGAGGTCACCTGCTCCACCGTGCCGTCATGAAACCGGTTGATCACGGTCACCTTCGCCCGGTCGACCGGCGATCCGGGATCCGTCCCGGGCCGGAAGATCTCCACCGGCTCTCGAACCCTGATCGTCCCGGCCCGGATCCGAGCGAACACCAGCCGCTCGCCACCCGGCGCGCGCAGGACCTTGAACACCTCGCCGCGCAGCGGCGCGTCGGGATCGCCGCCCGCGTCGGGGAAGTAGCAGATCAACGCGGAGAACAGGTCATCGATCCCCGCGCCGGTCATGGCCGAGCCAAAGACAACCGGGAACACCGACCCGGCGGCCGTCGCCGTCCGCAGCGCATCTCGCACGAGGGCGGGATCGACCTGGCCGTCGTGCTCGGCCCAGGCGTCGAGCAGCGACGGCACATGCGACGCCAGTCGCTCAATCGCGCGCTCCAGCACCGCCGCATCGGTCCAGTCAACCGGCCGCGTCGATGCCCCGTGCGTTCCGGGATCGACTGGCTCGTTGAGCGGCACGACGTCGATATCGAGCTGGTCGGAGATCTCCCGCAGCAACGCATCGGAGCGCGCGCCGACCCGGTCGATCTTGTTGATCATGATCAGACAGGGCAACGCGAGCGCGCGGATGGCACGCGCCAGCTTCCGGGTTTGCGGCTGCACGCCCTCGACCGCGGAGATGACGAGGATGACCCCGTCAAGCACGCGCAGGGCGCGCTCTACCTCGGCGATGAAATCCGGGTGGCCAGGCGTATCGATGAGGTCAAACGTGCGGTCGCCCAGCGGGAACGAGGTCACGGCCGACTGGATGGAGATGCCGCGCTGGCGTTCCAGCTCCATCGTGTCGGTCTGTGTTGTGCCGTGGTCAACATCGCCGATGGCGCGGATCACCCCGGCGGCAAAGAGGATGCGCTCAGTAAGACTCGTCTTCCCGGCGTCGACGTGCGCCAGGATCCCCAGGTTGAGGGTGGACATGCAGCAGGAAGCCTCCATCGAGGGATGTCAGGGACATGGGGAATCTCGATGTCTGCCGCATGGGAACCTCCTTCCGGGGCGCGGGAGGCCATCTCCGGCGCACGACTCCGATCTTAGGGGCAGGACGGCCCAAACGCAATATGTCGACCGGGTTCCGCTGACGTGTTTCCTTGAGCCAGATGACGATGCTGGCGACGTGGACGAAGGCGAGCAAAAGGAGTGTTGGCTGTGATCCTGCCGAAAGAGCGCGACCCTCGATTCGTGACGATCCGCCGCGGTGGGATCCTCACCGATGCGGATCACCAACTCCTCGCCCTGTGGGCGGCATCGTGCGCGGAGCACGTCCTCGAGCACTTCGAGTTGGCTCAGCCTGGGGACCCGCGACCGCGTCAGGCGATCGAGCTGGCGCGGGCATGGGCTCGCGGGGAGATCAGGATGACCGAGGCGCGCACGTCGGCCGGCCATGCCAACGCCGCAGCCAGAGACCTGCGTGGGGCAGCCCGGCATGCCGCGTATGCAGCCGGCCAGGCGGCGGCCGTCGCACACGTCGCCGCGCACGAGCTCGGCGCGGCCGCCTATGCGATCAAGGCCGCACGTGCCGCCGCGCCGGAAGGAGAAGGCGAGAGCGCAGGACGACGCGAGTGCCGGTGGCAACGCGACCAGCTCCCGGAGGCGATTCGCGAACTCGTCCTCGACGACCAGCGATTGCGGAATGACATCTGCTGGTCGGTGTTCGACTGCTGAGCGCGCGTCGGGACGCCCTTACTGGATATCAGACGTTCCGGATGACGCTGTTGGATGCGAAGTCGGTCACGAATGGCTCGTGCAGGCCATCGTCCCAGCCGTCCGGCATCCGCGGGTTCGTCCACGCCGGGTTCGGCCGCCACATCTCGTACCCGGCGTCGAACGGCCAGGCACGCTTCTCGATGTCGCGGATCGCGCGCTCGCCCTCGTCCCGCATCCGGTCGAGGATCGCCGGCGCGACGATGCCGTGCTCGCGGGCGATGGCGACCTCCTCCTCGTCCTTCCACGACCACGAGAGGTCGGGCGTGACGTCCAGGTCGAGCAGGTAGTCCGCCGTGTCGAAGCCGAGATGGGTACGCTTCAGCGGCGCCTGCAGGTTCACGTAGTAGGCGCGGTGCTGCCAATCGCCCTCGCGCCAGATCAGCCACGTCGCCCGCGGCTCGCCGGGGCGGATCAACTGCAGCGTGTGGTTCTCGGTCCACGTGTCGTCGGCCAGCGACGTCACCATCCGCTCCCGCTCGAGGAACGACGTCGCCCGCGTCAGCCGTTGCCCGTTGACCGTCGCCTGCCCCTTGATCGGTGTCCCCGGCGCCGTGTAGAGCGCGACGAGGTCGGGCGTATCTTCCACTACCGTCACCGGGCACATCACCTCGCCCGGCACCCGCCGCCGGTAGCGCAGCAGCGCGTGGTCACCGGGTTGCCATCGTCTGTCGGTCACCATTTCTCCAAGTGTAGGCGTATTCCGGGATCGTGAACGACTGCCAACCTGGTAGGGGCAGCCCTGTGTGGCTGCCCTCATGGGCGATCACAAGGATCGCCCCTACCTGGAGCGCGACCGCGTCTCCTAGAGAAAGTACGCCAGCTTGTTCCAGATCCAGTTCTTGACGCGCACGTCCAGGTCATCCGGCGCTTGGCCGGGCTGCGATCGGGCGACGTCCGGCTCGATGTACGTGGCGCGGACGTCGTCCGCAACCGTCGCATCCTCGAACATGAGCGCGATCTCGAGGTTGCGGTAGAGCGCCCATGCATCGTAGTTGATCGTGCCGATAATCGCGGTATCGTCGGCGACCGTGACCTTTGCGTGCATGATCGCCGGGAACTCCCAGATCTCGACCCCGGCATCCTGGAGGCGGCCATACTCGTGCCGCAACGCGGCGTCGCCCTGCGCGTTGTTCGACTTCGCGGAGACGAGCACGCGCACCTTCACGCCCCGCTTTCCCGCATCGACGATGCGGTCGATGATGCCGGGATCGGTGAGATAGGGGTTCATGATGTCCAGCGTCCCGGTCGCCTGCTCGATCGTCGCCCGCGAGGCCTGCGTGCCTGGCAGGAATCCACCGGGGATGTTCTGCAGCAGCGTCGCACGGATCGTCCCCGGGTCGGCCGGGGCCGGGAAGTACGCCGCAAGCGATCCCGGCTCACCGGAGACCGGCCCACCATAGGCGCGGAAGCTGGTGAGGAAGATCGCCTGCATCTGCCGGACGACATTGCCCTGAACGCGTACGAAGACATCGTGGAACTCGCCGTTGGCGAAGTGATCCTCGAAGCCGCCCCCGCCGACCCAGCCGGTGATGCCATCAATGACGAGCATCTTGCGGTGATCCACCTGCCCGATCTCGTCCTGTCGCCAGGTCCAGTCGCGGTCCGGCATCAGGCCCGTCGCCTGGAACGGAAAGACATCGTTGACGACAACCTGCACCCCGGCGGCCGACATCCGGTCGAACAGCGCCTCGGAGGTGTCGTAGACCTTCGCCCCGTAGCGATCGACGGAGAGACGCACCTCGACGCCGCTCTGCGCCTTGGCGATGAGCGCGTCGGCGAAGCGGGTGCCCCATTCGTCGGGAGCGAAGGTGAAGATCATGATATGGACCGACGTCCGCGCCGCGTTGATATCGTCGAGCATCGCGGGAAAGAACTGGGTACCGTCGATGAAGAGCCTCACATCGGACGCGGTCGACGGCGCGTAGGCGATGGCGGCGTCATCCCGCAGGGGATCATCGCGCCGGGCGAAGGCCTCGGTGACGGCCTGCGCCTGCTCCGGGGTGACGGCGTCGTCCGGCGGCGGCCAGTGGTTGTGCTCGATGACGTTCAGCACCTTCCACCAGGCGAGGGCCAGCACAACCCCGACGACACTCAGGGTAATCCGCACCACCCGGCGGAAACGACGACGTCGTTTCGGACGCGGTGCCGGTTGCGCGGGCCGATCGTCATCAGGTGTAGGTGTCGTCATCATGGTCCCAATTATGGGGCAGTCTGGGAATATTCCATGCCAGTTCGGGCCGCCAATGCTCGTACCCGGCCCCAAAGGGCCATCCCTTCGCCTCGATGTCCGCGATCACACGCTCGCCCTCGGCGCGGATCGCGTTGGCCTCCTGCTCGCTGAACCGCCCGATCGAGCACGCGGCGGCGAACTCATCCTCGTCCTTCCAGCGCCAGCGGCCGTCCGGCTCGACGAAGATGTCGAGGACATGATCGGCCGTGTCGAAGCCGACGCCGACGCGGCGCAGCGGATCCTGGAGGTTGACGTACCAGCCGCGAAACGCGCCGGTCGCGGCGTCCCGGAAGAGCCGCACGTCGTGCGCCTCGCCTGGCCGGGCGAGGATGAGCACGTCGTTGGTCGTCCACACCCGGTTCGCGATCGCGATCGGCAGCTTCTGGCGTTCCAGATACGGCAGGTCACGCGGCACCGGCGTGCCATCCGGCATCGCTCGCGCCTTCATCGGCGTCCCGGCCGCAAGGTAGAGCATCGTTAGGTCCAGGCCATCGTCGACCACGCGCACCGGCATCGCGAAGGTCACCGGCCCGAGCCGCCGATAGCGCAGCATGCAGATGCTCCCGGGCTGTCGGTACATTAGAACTCCATTGCAACGAGGGAGGCCACCGCCCGCAGCTGCGAGGGCCTCCCGTACGTGACGGCCTTGTGCCGGCCCGATTTGCTTGACCCGCCCCAAGCGTGTCATCTCGACCGTTTATACTTTCTCCATCGGGCCAGCCGGGTACCGCGCGTTGCGGTGCCCTCGCGAAGTGCCCCTTCACCTCGTCACCACCGTCATCACGATTCGGAGTACCAGCCCTCATGGCCGCATCCATGCAAAGTTTCAGCGCCAACCTGGATGAGCTCGAGCGCCGCTTCAGCGAGCTCGACCACCTGATGGCTGACCCCGCCGTGGCCACGAATGCCGAGAAGCTGATGGAGCTGGGCCGGGAACGCGCCGACATGGAGCATCTCGTCACCGCCTGGCGCGAGTACAAGTCCATCGAGTCCCAGATCGCCGACGCCGAGGTGATGGCCGATGGCGACGACAGTGAGCTGGCCGAACTGGCGCAGGAGGAGATCAAGCTCCTCAGGCAGCAGCGCGAGGGCGTCGAGGACACCATCCGTCGCCTGCTCGTGCCCAAGGACCCCAACGACGAGAAGAACGTCATCGTCGAGATTCGCGCCGGCACCGGCGGCGACGAGGCCGCCCTCTTCGCGGCCGATCTCTTTCGCATGTACACCCGCTATGCCGAGCGCCAGCGCTGGAAGGTCGACGTCATGTCGTCGACCGAGACTGACGGCGGCGGCTTCCGCGAGGTCATCTTCGAGGTCACCGGCAAGGGCGCCTACAGCTACCTGCGCTACGAGAGCGGCGTCCACCGCGTCCAGCGCGTGCCCGCTACCGAGTCGCAGGGCCGCATCCACACCAGCACCGCCAGCGTCGCCGTCCTGCCCGAGGCCGAGGAGGTCGATGTCCAGATCAACGACAACGACCTGCGTATCGACGTCTTCCGCTCGACCGGCCACGGCGGCCAGAGCGTGAACACGACCGACTCGGCCGTCCGCATCACCCACATGCCGTCCGGCATCGTCGTCAGCATGCAGGACGAGAAGTCGCAGCTCAAGAACAAGACGAAGGCGATGAGCGTCCTCCGCTCGCGCCTCTACGAGCTCGAGCAGCAGCGGCTTGCGGAAGAGCGCGGCGACGCCCGCCGGTCGCAGATCGGCTCCGGCGAGCGCAGCGAGAAGATCCGCACCTACAACTACCCGCAGGACCGCATCACCGACCACCGGATCAAGAAGAACGTCAGCAACATCCCGAGCGTCATGAACGGTGAGCTCGACGTCCTGATCGAGGATCTGCGCGCCGCCGACGAGGCCGAGCGCCTCGCCGAGGCCGGCATGGGCGACACGGTCGCCGCCGCGGATTAATACGGACCTCCGTAACCCCGCACCTTGGGTGCGGAGAGGGTGGGATGTCACAACCCCGGGCACAAGGCCCGGGGCTACCGAAGGGATCCTGTCATCCCCGTCTGTCGCACGATCCAGCAAACGCTTCGCGACGCCGCCGACCACCTCGAACGCGCCGGCATCGACACCGCCCGGCTCGACGCCGAGGTGCTGCTGCGGCATGTTCTCGACATCGACCGCACGACGCTCTTCCTGCGCTACCCGGACCCCATGCCCGGCGACGCGGTCGCGATCCTTGCCGACCTGATCGAACGGCGACTGACCGGCGAGCCGGTCGCCTACCTCACCGGCGTCCGCGAGTTCATGGCGCTGCCCTTCCGCGTTGCTCCAGGCGTGCTCATCCCCCGCCCGGACACCGAGCCGCTCGTCGAATGGGCGCTGGATTGGCTGCACGACCGCCCGGATGCCGTCGTCGCCGACATCGGCACCGGCTCGGGCGCGATCGCGGTCGCCATCGCCGCCCACGCACCGGAGACGTTCGCGGGCCGCGTCGTCGCCATCGACACCTCGCGGGAGGCGCTGGCGATCGCGACGGCCAACGCCGATGCGCTCCTCCCGCCCGCCCGCCGCGGACGCATCGCGTTTCGCCTCGGGTCACTCACCGACCCGCTGGACGCGCCGGTCGATCTCCTGCTCGCCAACCTGCCCTACCTGACACCGGAGCAGATCGCCGGGAACCCCGACCTCGACGCCGAGCCACGCCTCGCGCTCGACGGCGGCCCGGACGGCCTCGACCTCGTCCGCGCCGTGATCGCCGATCTGCCCCGCGTGCTCGCGCCGGACGGCGCTGCCGGCTTCGAGCTCGACCCGTCGCAAGCGACGGCAGTGCAATCGCAGTTGGAAACCACCTTCCCGGGCGCGCAGACGGCAATCGTGCACGATCTGGCACGATTATCGCGACACGTGGTTCTCATCCGCCGCAAATCGGCGGATAATGCACCCGGCTCGCGGTAGACCCGCGGCACCCGCGTCTCCCATGCGCGGCGCAGACAACCCCATAGGCACAACCCAAGCAATTGAGGGAGCGCGCCGACAGCCGTGCGCGCGTTCGTGCCTGTGACGACCATCAGGAGGGAACGTTTCCATGCGATTTCGCTCGACGATCATGACCGGCCTGCTCGCGACGTCCCTGGCGCTCGGCGCCGGGTCCGCTCTGGCGCATGAGGGCCACGAGGCATCGCCCGCCGCGAGCGATGAGGCCCTGACGCGGACGATGACGCTCTCCAGCCCGGAGGGCACGATCGTCGGCTACGCGACGCTGACCGAGACGGACGGCATGCTGACGATCAAGGTCGCCAACACCGGGGACAGCGGCCTCGCGCCCGGCGAGCACGGCATCCATATCCATGAGACCGGCAGCTGCGTCGCCTCCGGCGAGAAGCCGTACGACTCCGCCGGCGGCCACTTCAACCCGGCCGGCTCCACCCACGGCGCGCCCGAGGACGAGGGCAGCCACGCGGGCGACCTCGGCAACATGACCGTCAACGACAACGGCTCGTTCACCTTCGAGATGACCACCGACAAGGTCACCCTTGCCGAGGGCGCCGAGCACTCGCTGGCCGACGAGGACGGCAGCGCGCTGGTGATCCACGAGCACGCCGACGACCTCAGCACCGACCCGTCCGGCGAGAGCGGCGGCCGCGTCGCCTGCGGCATCATCTTCAAGTCCACCGTTCCGGTTGCAACTCCGGTCGCGTCCCCGGAGGCGAGCCCGGCGATCTGATCCGACACCCATGCAGCCTCCGGGTCCCCTCCGGAGGCTGCATTGACAGGGCGTAGCCCCGCTTCTACGATGGGCAGAGGATTCGTCCGCCAGCACGAGTGAGCGCCATGCACTACTTCCGCAAAGCGACCATCGCCGTTTCGCCAGATCGGGCAACGACATGGGAGAAGTGCGCCCAATTCGCGACGGCATCCGGCTAGGAATCGCCCGCCACACCGCGAACCGGCCTCTCCCTTCGACACCAGTGTCGAAGGGCTTTTTTGTGTCCATCGTTCACGGAGCTCCAGCCATGTCCCTGCTCATTCAGGCCGCCAACGTCCGCTACGCCCACGGCGGCAACCAGATTTTCGAGGACACCTCGTTCGTCCTGCGGGAGGGCGACCGCGTTGCGCTCATCGGCGAGAACGGCAGCGGCAAGAGCACCCTCTTCCGCTTGCTCGCCCGGGATCTCACGCCCCAGGGCGGGGCGGTCACCCACCGCCGCGGTCTCACCGTCGGCTACCTGCGCCAGCAGTCCGCGCTGGACCCGGCCCTGACCGTCCGCGAGGTCGTGGCCCGCGCCGCCGGGGATCCCGCCGCGCTCGAGGCGCAACTTCACGAGCTGGAGCACCAGCTCGGGCAACCACTCGACGACGACACAATGGCGGATGTCGTCGACCGCTACAGCGCGGTGCTGGAGCGACTCGACACCGTCCAGAACACCGACCACGAGGCCGAGCTGGCCGAGGTCCTCGGCGGCCTGCGCTTCCCCGCCTACCGCTGGGACCAGAGGGTCGGCGAGCTCTCGGGCGGCGAGCGCAAGCTGGTCGACGTCGCGCAGTTCCTGCTCACCCAACCCGACGTGCTCCTGCTCGACGAGCCGGACAACCATTTCGACGTCGAGGCCAGGGCGTGGCTGGAGCACTGGCTGACGACGGCCTACACCGGCGCCGTCGGCCTCATCTCCCACGACCGCTACATGATCGACCGCGTCGCCAACGCGATCGTCGAGCTGGAGGACGGCCGCATCCGCGAGTACCCAGGCAACTACACGACCTACCTGGAGCTGAAGCGATCGCGGTTGGAGCGCGAGGCCGATCTCCGCGAGCTTCAGGAGCGCGAGTTCAAGAAGCTCAAGGCCAGTGCCGAGCAGCTCACCCAGTGGGCGCGGCAGAACCCGAAGTTCGCCTCCCGCGCCGAGAACCAGCGCCGCAAGATGGCCGATGAGCGCGCCCGGCTCGACGCCGAGCCGGTCCCGATCCTCAACCGGCGGCAGATCAAGGTCGAGTTCGACACGGGGCGCGGCTCGACGGACGTCCTGATGGCCGACGGCGTCGCCAAGGCCTACGGCGAGCGCACCGTCTACCGGCCCTTCGACCTCCTGCTGCGCCACGGTGAGCGCGCGGGGCTCGTCGGCCCCAACGGCGCCGGCAAGACAACGCTGGTGCGGATGATCCTCGGCGAGGAACCGCCGACGAAGGGCACGTTGCGCCTGGGTCCGAGCGTCACCGCCGGCTACTACGCACAGGAGCACGAGACGCTCGACCTCGCCGCCACGCCACTGGAGATGGTGCGCAAGGTCAAGGCGCTGAACGAGCAGCAGGCGCTCTCGTTCCTGATCGGGTTGCTCTTCGACCGCGATGACGCGATGAACCGGATCGGCGCCCTCAGCGGCGGCGAGCGGGCCCGGCTGCAGGTCGGCCTGCTCATCCTCAGCGGCGCGAACCTGCTCATCCTCGACGAGCCGACGAACAACCTCGACATGGCGTCGGTGGAGGCGCTCGAGGACGCGCTGCTGGACTTCCCCGGCGCCATCCTGACGATCTCGCACGACCGCTACTTCCTCGACAAGCTCTGCACCCGGATCATCGAGGTCAACGACGGCGTCGTGCGCGACTTCCCGGGCGGCTACTCCTTCTACAGCGCCAACCCGGACAAGGGCACGCCGTTGACGCGGGGCATGCAGCGCGTTCCGGCGCCGGAGCCGGCGAAAAAGCGAGGAAAGGCGAAGGCCGCGCGATAATCCACAACCGAATCATCGCCCCTGACCGGGAACGGCCGTCAGCGCGCCGAGCGGTAGACAAACCGGGGGCTCACGCCCCGCTCCTCGGCACGACCCGAAACACGGGGAACCGGGGCGCCACCCGCTCGACGTCGGCGCGTGGCGCGTCCTGGGGAACGGTCAGGTGCGTCCTGGCGTTCGGCGCCCGCTTCAGGTAGGCCTCGAGCACGGGCGCACGCCGGTCTACGGCGAGCTCCTCCAGGCGCACCTCCTCGCGACGCCCGTGACGCAGGACGGCGTCGCCCCCCGCCGCTCTCACGTTACCCACCCAGTTCGCGTCCTGCCCGAGCATGGAGACGAGGTAGCGCTCGCCTCCGAGAACGACCATCACGAGCGGAAAGCGGATAGTTCGGCCGGAGCGTCGGCCACGGACTTGGAGGGTGACCAGGTAGTCCGGCGATACCCCGCGTGCGTAGACCGCGGCGGTGACCCGGTCGAGGAGGCGCGCCAAACGGTTTGGCCGCCCGCCACGGTAGAACCATCTCTGCACGTTCATCGCTGCTTCCTTCTCTCCGGGGGATCGCCGGAAACCTTCATCCGCGCGCCTACGGGGCTTTCCTGTACACCGTACAATGCCGACACTCTCCTGTACGGTGTACACTTTGTCAAGAGATCGCTCGTTAATTGGCGCCGTGACGCCGTGAACAGGCTCGCCTTCAGATGGCTCGAACACCACGCCACCAAGCAACGAACAGGGGCAACCTCTCTCCCCGGACGGTGGTCGAGGGCGCGCTCGCGCTCGCCGATGCGGAGGGACTCGAGGCGGTGACGATCCGGAAGTTGGCCAAGAAGCTTGGCGTCACACCGATGGCGCTCTACTGGCACTTTCCCA
>DATLHE010000351.1:0-3620 GCA_035540335.1 Thermomicrobiales bacterium
GGTGCTGATGGCGGCGGCGGCCGACACCGGCGCAGGGCGATACACCTCCCTCATCAACGGCTCGATCACGATTCCCGGCAATTCGCTGGTCGACACCTACGCCTCGACCATCACCGTCGACCTCGCCGCCGCGCCCTAACCGAATGCCGGACGACTGCCCTTCGGAAAGGATGCTTGTTTGCGCTTGGTGAGAACGATCTCCACGCTGCTCGTCGCGTTGCTCGCGATGGCCGCGGCTGCATTCCCCGGGATGGCGGCCGCGCAGTCGACCCCGGCGGCGACCCCGCCGCCGGACACCGGGCCGCGCTTCGTGCTGCGACCCGCGGACGATGTCGACGGCTCCTACTTCACCGTCGAGGCCGAGGCCGGGTCGACGCAGACGCTCAAGGTGGTGCTCGGCAACGCCGATGATGAGCCGCTCACGCTGCGCACCTTCGCGGCGGACGCCTTCACGCTCGTCAACGGCGGCTTCGGCGTTCAGGAGGAGGATGTCGAGCCGGTCGGCACGGCGACCTGGCTCGAGTACGAGGCGGAGACCGTCACGCTGGAGCCCGGGAAGGGCATGGAGAAGGCGTTCACGCTGACCGTCCCGGCCGACGCCGCGCCGGGGCAGTACATCGCCGGCGTCGTCCTGCAGACGGCTTAGCCGATCGAGATCGAGGGCAGCGCGATC
This sequence comes from Thermomicrobiales bacterium, assembly GCA_035540335.1. Classification (GTDB taxonomy): domain Bacteria; phylum Chloroflexota; class Chloroflexia; order Thermomicrobiales; family UBA6265; genus UBA6265. Next base: position 674 of record DATLHE010000351.1, read on the forward strand.
TTCGACCAGATCATCCGCAAGTCGATCGCCGTCTTCATCATGGTGCCAGGCGAGACGACACCGGCCCTCGAACTGGGGACGCCCGAGATCCAGTCGAGCATTGCGGGACAGCGCCTCATCGTGCCGATCCGGAACACGGGCAACGTGCTCCTCAAGCCGGCCGGCGAGCTGACGCTCACGGACGCCAGCGGCAACGAGGCCCTGCGCCAGCAGCTCGCGATGGGCTCGGTCTACGCCGGGATGGAGACGACGCTGGAGGTTCCGCTGCCGCCGGCGCTCCCCGAGGGCGACTACGAGGTCGCGCTCGACCTCAAGGATGCCGAGACCGCGGTCACGGCGAGCGTCGTCCCCGCCCCGGTCACCCTCTCGCGAGAGGTGGAGAAGGAAGACCCGCTCGCGATCACGACGGCGACCGTGACGCCGATGCCCGCGGCGGACGACGTGCAGTTCGCGGTCGTGTCGCTCACGGTCGAGAACCGCGAGATGCCGGTCAATGGCGCGCAGGTTCTGCTCACCGTCACGCACGACGGCGAACCCGTCGAGGACTTCATGCTCGCCAACGCCGTGACGCTGCAGCAGGGCGAGACATCGGTCGAGCAGCGCTACATCCCGCTCACGGGCTGGGCGCCGGGCGAGTGGACGTTTGCCATTACGCTGCAGTCGGTCGACCCCCAGACGGGCGCGACGGCCACCCTGCTCACGGCGGACATCGATCAGACGATCGTCATCGGCGAATGACAGACAGGTGACGCGCATGATCACGCCGGCGCGCCCCGCGCTGCTCCTGAGACTGTTGCTCGTGCTCGTGTGGGGCGTGCCGTCGGGCGTGGTCGCGCACGCCCAGCAGAGTCAGGGGACGATCGAGGTCACCGTGTCCGTGGTGCCAGGACCGACCAGCCAGACGCTCTCGGCGACGCTGGTCGGGGCGCCCGGCGCGGCAAGCGCCGGGCCGCCGATGGATTCGGCCGCGTTCGACCTTGTCGTCGTCGACAACCGGGGCAGCTTCGGCGGCTGGCGGGTCCAGGTGGCGCAAAGCCCCACCGCCAACAATCGACTGTGGCTGACGCACTACCGGCAGCGTGCCGAGCACCTCGCCGGTCAGCCGCTCGACGAGACGGGTGGCCCGCGCGGGCGACGCCTCGCCATCGGCCAGCCGCTCTCGCGGCTGACGCCGGTCTTCGTGGCCGCCCCCGGGACGGGCGCCGGCATCTATCGCGTCCAGTTCGCGGTCGGCGCCGCGCCGGCCGACGGACTCGAGCGCCAGCACCTGATCGTCGCTCTTCCCAGCGCGCCCTGAGCGCGCCGATCCCCTTGCAGGAGAGACCCGCTGCGGCGAAGATGGCCACAGCGACGGACAGATGCAGATCACGATGGGGGTGGCGACACGTCGCTCCGGTCGGCAAGGGGGAACCATCATCATGGCAAGCGGTGTGACCATCCAGGCGCCAGTCGCGGACGACCTCGCGTGGGTGCTCTCGGACGAGGCGCTCGACTTCGTGGCCGCGCTGCAGCGCCAATTCAACGCGCGACGGCTGGAGCTGCTGGCGGCGCGGACCGAGCGCCAGCAGCGCATCCTCGATGGGGGCGACCTCGGCTTCCTCGACAAGACGGTGGATATCCGCGCCGGGGACTGGCAGGTTGCGCCCGCGCCGGCCGACCTCAACGACCGCCGCACCGAGATCACCGGACCGTGCGACCGCAAGATGGTGATCAACGCGCTCAATTCGGGCGCGAAGGTCTTCATGGCCGATCTCGAGGACGCCTCGTCGCCAACGTGGCACAACGTCATCGACGGCCAGGGCAATCTCTTCGACGCGGTGCGGCGGACGATCACCTTTGAGAACCCGGACGGGCGTACCTACGAGCTGAACGACGTGACTGCGACGCTCGTCGTGCGGCCCCGCGGCTGGCACCTGAACGAGCGCCACATCCTGGTCGACGGCGAGGAGGCCTCCGGCAGCCTTGTCGACTTCGGGCTCTACTTCTTCCACAACGCCAGCGAGCTCGTCGAGCGTGGCAGCGGACCGTATTTCTACCTGCCGAAGATGGAGAGCCACCTCGAGGCGCGCCTCTGGAACGACGTCTTCACCTTCGCCCAGGAGCGGCTCGGGATCCCGCACGGGACCGTGCGCGCGACGGTGCTCGTGGAGACCTTCCCGGCCGCGTTCGAGATGGCGGAGATCCTCTATGAGCTGCGCGACCACGCCGCGGGACTCAACGCGGGGCGCTGGGACTACATCTTCAGCGCGATCAAGACCTACCGGAACCGTGCCGACATGATGCTGCCGGACCGGGCCGATGTCACGATGACCGTGCCGTTCATGAAGGCGTACACCCAGCTGCTGGTCAACACCTGTCACCTCCACGGGGCGCACGCGATCGGCGGCATGGCGGCCTTCATCCCCTCGCGCCGCGATCCGGAGGTCAACGCCACGGCGTTTGCCAAGGTGCACGAGGACAAGGAGCGCGAGGCGACGATGGGCTTCGACGGCACGTGGGTGGCGCACCCCGGTCTCGTCCCCGTCGCGATCGAGGAGTTCGACAAGGTCCTCGGCGAGCGGCCGAACCAGAAGGGGGCCAATGCCGACGAGGACTACGAGATCAGCGGCGCGCAGCTGCTCGATTTCAGCGTCCCGAACGGAAAGATCACCGAGGCCGGCGTGCGGATGAACGTCTCCGTGGCGCTGCAATACATCAACTCATGGCTGCTGGGGGTCGGCGCGGCGGCGATCAACAATCTGATGGAGGATGCCGCGACGGCGGAGATCTCCCGCGCGCAGCTCTGGCAGTGGATCCGTCATGGCGCGGAGACGGCCGAGGGCACGCCGATCACCCGCGCCTTCTATTCGCAGGTGCGCGCGGAGGAGCTGGAGAAGCTCGGTGGCGCCGGCGCCGCCCGCTTCGGCGACGCGGCGGAGATCCTTGACACGCTCGTGCTGAACGATGA
>DATLHE010000352.1:0-2581 GCA_035540335.1 Thermomicrobiales bacterium
GCACCTCTTCGACCGCTTCTACCGCGCGGACATCTCGCGCACGACCGGCGGCAGCGGCCTCGGCCTCGCCATCGCGAGGCAGATCGTCACCCAGCACGGCGGCGACATCACCGCCGCCAGCGTTGTGGGCGAGGGAACGACGTTCACGATCACGCTGCCGAAACTCGATAACATCCCGCGCCCGATAACCGCTTCCACGGCATCGAACGCTGCTTCGTAGCCCCGGACCTCGTGTCCGGGGTCCGCTGACACGACGATTCGACGCCGGCCACAAGAGCCGGCGTTACCGGGATGCACGGCCATCCCTGTTCCAAACGCCCATCGCCATGCAAAAACCCCGCACACAAGGTGCGGGGCTACGAAATCAAGATGTCGCGAGAGTCGGCCGAGCGGACGCCCTTACATCGCCCGCGTCAGCACCATCCCGCTGCCCGCCTCCACCACCGACGCATCGTCGTGGCGCTCGGCGTCGTAGATCGTCCGCCCTCGCCGCAGCGTTCGCACCACGAACCCGTTGATCGACCGCCCGTCGAACGCCGACCACCGCGGCGCGTCCAGCATGTCGCCGTTCCGCACCGTCCACGCCCCCTCCGGGTCGAACAGCACCAGGTCGGCGTCGCTCCCGACCCGAATCGTGCCCTTGCGCGGGGCCAGTCCGAACATCTGCGCCGGGTTCGTCGCCAGCTGCCGGACCGCCTGCGACCGGCTCATGCCGCGCTTGGTGACCGCCTCGTCCCAGAAGAGCGAGAACGCCGTCTGCACATCGGACACCTTCGCCCCCTCATGCGCCACCGTGCCCGACGCGATGCAGTCGACGCTCTCGTCCAGCACATAGGCCCACAGCTGGTCGATCTCCTCCTGGCGGCGCAGCGGGGGCGACACCGCGAGGTCGGCATCCCCGGCCGGCACCACCAGGTGCATCGGCGAGACGCTGGCCGTCACCCGCACCTGGCGGGCGCGCGCCTCCACGATCTGCTGCATGCTCCCCGCGGTCGACACGTGCCGGAAGTGCACCCACGCCCCGGTCTGCTCCGCGAAGAGGAGCGCCGTCACCACCGCAGCGATCTCCGCCAACGGATCGGCCGCGTCCAGCTCGGGGTGCATGACCGCCAGCGAGAGCGGGACCGGCAGGGTGCCGGCGGCGCGCATCAGCGTCAGCAGGTCGGCATCGCTCAGCGACGCCGTCGTCGCCCCGGCCGCGCCGACGCTGGCGGAGAACCCGGCCACGCCGGCCTGCGCCACCCGCGCGAGCCGCTCGGCCGAGGGCACCGCGCCGCCGCTGATCGGGAACCAGCAGGCGACGTCCGAGCCGAGCTGCGCCTGCGCCGCCTCCGCGTCGATAGAGCGTCCGGCGTCGGCGATCAGCGTCGTGACGCCCCCGGCCGCGGCCGCGCGCTGGTCCGCCAGCGCCGTCTCCGCCTGCTCGCCGTCCTGCAGCCACGGCGCGACGTAGTGCGCGTCGATCCCGCCGGGCAGGATCAGCAGGTCGCGCGCGTCGATCTGCTCATCGGCGTCGACGCCCTCGGCGTCGGCCAGCATCGCGACGACATGGTCGTCATCGATGACCAGGTCGGCCCGGATCTCATCGGTGTCGGTGACCAGGCGGCCACCGGTGATCACTGTCCGCTGGGACATGACTCGACAGTACCTCTCGAACACCAGACCACGAGCGAGGGTGGAACGGCGCGGTAACGGGTCGGCGGCTCGGTACGGGGAGGGTGCACGTGCGTCTCCATGGCGACGATACTACGCGCCCGCACCGGGGCACGTCCAGAACGGCGCGTGTACAGGGCGCCTCCCCTCGGCTACGATCGGGACAGGACGCGCGCCGGGTCCCCTCGTCCGTCAGCGCGCCGCCACGGTCACGGAAAGGCCCGTACATTGGAGACAGAGACCATCGACGCCCGGCCCACCGGCCTCGCCCGCTTCGCCGCCCACGCGGTGACGACGATCGACGAGCTGCGCGAGATCAACGGCTTCCCGCGCCCCGAAACCCGCGACAAGGAGACGGACCACCTGACCCCGCTCCTCGTCGACTACATCGCGGCGTCGCCGTTCTTCCTGCTCGCCACCGCCGGCGCCGACGGCACCTGCGACGTCACGCCGCGCGGCGATGCGGCCGGCGCCGTGCGCGTCCTCGACGAGCGCACCATCGCCCTGCCCGACCGCCTCGGCAACCGCCGCATGGACTCCCTGCAGAACCTCGTCACGAACCCGCACGTCGGCCTCCTCTTTCTCATCCCCGCCGTCGACGAGACCGTGCGCGTCAACGGCCGCGCCGTGATCACGCGCGACCCGGAGCTCCTCGCGACGCTGGCGATGCGGGGCAAGGCCCCCAACCTCGTGATCGTCGTCGAGATCGACCAGGTCTACACCCACTGCGCGCGGGCCTTCCTCCGCTCCGGCCTCTGGCAGCCGGAGACATGGCCCGACCCGGATGCGATCCCCTCGATGGCCGCCATCCGCGCCGAGCAGAAGTGCCTGCCCGCGCCGGACGAATCGGCCGGCAAGCGCAACGAGGACTACCGCAAGACGCTCTACTAACGAAAGGCGCCCATCCTGGCCACCCACGCCCCACCCA
>DATLHE010000353.1:0-6064 GCA_035540335.1 Thermomicrobiales bacterium
GCCGACGAGCGCATCCAGCATCCGAAGCAGGTCGTGCACGAGGGCCAGGAGCTCATCCTGCGCATCATCCGCATCGACCCGCAGCGCCGCCGCATGGGCCTCAGCCTCCGCCGCGCGCTCGATACGCCGGATGCCGAGCTCGAGGCCGTCTTCGGTGAGGGTATCCTCGCCGAGCGCGACGCCCTGGCCCAGCAGATCCGGCAGTCGCTCGAGGCCGAGGGCCTGACGGGCACCCGCCAGGACGAGGCGCCGGCCGACGCGGGCACGGACGCCGTGGCCGCCCAGGCCGAGCCGATCGACAGCGAGGCCGCCGCGCAGGCCGCGGGCGAGGCGCAGGTCGCCGCGTTCGAGGAGCGCCGCCGCCGCGCCGAGGAGGCCGCCCAGCGCCGCCAGGATCGCTCGCGGGGGCAGCAGCGCCAGCAGTCCGACTCCGGCTCCAGCTTCGACTCCGGCGACGAGATGTCCGCCATGGCCATGGCCTTCGCGATGGCCGGCGCGCCGGAAGAGCTGCTCACCGACGTGCTTGCGGACGACTCCGGCAACCGCCGCCGCTCTAACAAGCGGTCGAAGGCGCGCGACGAGGAACCCGCCGCGGAGGTCGAGGTGACGGAGAAGGAGGCGGTGCAGGACGTCACGCCGCCGGACGAGGAGTCCGGCGAGTAAGCCGGCCCCCCTGGTCATCTGGTCAGGTCCAAACCTGGTCCGCAATGTGATAGAAACATGAATAACGGCAGGCGTCCCAGAACGCCTGCCGTTATTGGACATCGTCGGATTTGTGACATGGCGGCCATCTCGGAGTAGCATAGGAAACGGAAAGGGTCGCGACAGCGTTCTATCGGTGACGTCCACGCGGACACGCCGATCGTAGATGGAGGTGAGGGCGGCACGTGAAATGCATTCTCCCGCGGTGCGGGAAGGGCCGCTGCTCTCATCGCTCTTACTCGACTGGAGCGGTGCCATCGCCGATGACACACGCTCCGTACACGATCAATGACGCAGGGTGATCGAGATCACCAGTTGCCCACCAGAATCGGGGGAGCATCAGGATGGCGGAGAAGTTCGACAAATTCACAGATCGAGCCCGCAAGGTCCTCACGCTCGCCCAGGAAGAGGCGCAGAGGTTCAACCATAACTACATTGGTACTGAACATCTGCTCCTCGGGTTGGTGCGTGAGGGCGACGGCGTTGCGGCAAAGGTCCTTTCGAACATGGGCGTCCAACTGCCCAAGGTTCGTTCGGCGGTAGAGTTCATCATTGGTCGTGGCGAGACGATGATCATGGCCGAGATCGGCCTGACACCACGCGCGAAGAAGGTCATCGAACTGGCAGTCGATGAGGCGCGTCGCCTGAATCATCACTACATCGGCACCGAGCACCTCCTGCTCGGCCTGGTCCGCGAGGGCGAAGGAATTGCCGCTGGCGTGCTCGAGAGCCTCGGCGTGAACCTCGAGAAGGTCCGCACCCAGGTCATGCAGGTCGTCAGCCAAAGCTCCAGCTACCAGCAACAGTCCAAGCCCCAAACGAAGACACCCTACATGGACGCACTGGGCTTTGACCTCACCGAGGCAGCGCGCACCGACAAACTCGGTCCCCTGGTCGGTCGCCAGACCGAGATCGACCGGGTGATGCAAATCCTGTCGCGACGCACCAAGAACAACCCGGCCCTCATTGGCGAGCCGGGCGTCGGCAAGACGGCCATCGTCGAGGGTCTCGCCCAGCGCATCGTCTCCGGCGATGTGCCCGAGCAGCTCCAGAACAAGCGGCTCGTCGCGCTCGACATCGGCGCCCTCGTCGCCGGCACCAAGTACCGCGGCGAGTTCGAGGAGCGCCTCAAGAAAATCGTCAACGAGGTCAAGGAGACCAAGAGCATCCTCTTCATCGACGAGCTCCACACACTCGTCGGCGCGGGTGCGGCCGAGGGCGCCGTCGACGCGGCGAACATCCTCAAGCCCGCGCTCTCGCGCGGCGAGCTGCAGACCATCGGCGCGACGACGCTCGACGAGTACCGCAAGTACATCGAGCGCGATGCCGCCCTTGAGCGCCGGTTCCAGCCGGTGCAGGTCGCCGAGCCGTCGATCGAGGAGACCATCCAGATCCTCCAGGGCGTCCGCTCGCTCTATGAGGACCATCACGGCCTGAAGATCAGCGACGAGGCGCTCGACGCTGCCGCCAACCTGGCCGCCCGCTACGTCACCGACCGCTTCATGCCCGACAAGGCGATCGACCTGATCGACGAGGCGTCGTCGCGCGTGCGCATGCACCGCTCCGTCGCCCCGCCGAGCCTCAAGGAGGCGATGGCTGGTCTCCAGTCGCTGCAGCGCGAGCTGGATGCCGCGGTCAACAGCCGCGAGTTCGAGCTCGCCGCCGAGCTGCGGGACCGTGAGCGCAAGCTGCGCGAGCGGATCGATCGGCAGGAGCAGGACCTCAAGGACACCCAGGCCGCGGAAGAGGTCTACGTCACGGAAGAGGACATCGCCGAGGTCGTCTCGATGTGGACCGGCATCCCGCTGGTGCGCATCGCCGGCGAGGAGTCGGAGCGCCTGCTCAAGATGGAGGCGGCCCTCCACGAGCGTGTCGTCGGCCAGGACGAGGCGATCACCACGATCGCCAAGGCCGTCCGTCGCGCCCGCGCGGGCATCAAGGATCCGCGCCGGCCGATCGGCTCGTTCATCTTCCTCGGCCCTACCGGCATCGGGAAGAGCCTGCTCGCCAAGGCCCTCGCCGAGTTCATGTTCGGATCGCAGGACCACCTGATCAAGATCGACATGTCCGAGTTCATGGAGCGCCACGCCGTCGCGCGACTGGTCGGCGCCCCTCCGGGCTATGTCGGCTACGAGGAGGGCGGCCAGCTGACGGAGGCCGTGCGGCGCAAGTCGTACTCGGTGATCCTGCTCGACGAGATCGAGAAGGCCCACCCGGAAGCCTTCAACATGCTCCTCCAGATCATGGAGGACGGCTCCCTGGCCGACGCCAAGGGCCGCAAGGTCGACTTCCGCAACACGATCATCATCATGACCTCGAACGTCGGGGCGGATGAGATCTCCCGCGACCTCACGATGGGCTTTGTCTCCCGCGAGGATGAGGAGCGCGCCAAGAGCCGCGAGTACGGTGTGATGAAGGACAAGGTCCTGTCGCGTCTGAAGCAGACGTTCCGGCCCGAGTTCCTCAACCGTATCGACGCCACGATCGTCTTCCACTCGCTGACGAAGGAGCAGATCCGCGAGATCGTCGATCTCGAGATGAAGCGCGTGCGAGAGCAGCTCAAGGAGCAGGACGTCATCCTGGAGGTCACGGTCGAGGCGAAGGACCTCCTCGGCACCAAGGGCTACGACCATACCTATGGCGCTCGGCCGCTGCGGCGGATCATCCAGAACCTGATCGAGGATCCGCTTGCCGAAGGGTTGCTCAACAACCGCTTCCAGCCGGGCCACACCGTCAAGATCGATGTCGAGGACGACACGCTCAAACTTGAGCAGATCGAGGACCTCGTCACCGTCTAGCGGGCACGAGCATCGGTACGAAAGAACGGCGCGGTGGAGACGTTCCATCGCGCCGTTCTTGCTTGAAAGTCAACCGCATGGCCAAGACACGCACGACATGGATCTGCCAACAATGCGGCACGTCAAGCCCGGCCTTCCTGGGCCGTTGCCCCGGCTGCGGGCAATGGAACACGATGGTCGAGACCATCGACGAACGGAGCGCGCCCCGTCCGGCCCGCCGCCGCGCCAGCGACACGACCGCGCTCCGGCCGCTGACGAAGATCTCGCCCGAGGGGCAGGCCCGCACCCCGGTCGGGATCGACGAGTTCAATCGCGTCCTCGGCGGTGGGCTGGTGCCCGGCTCGCTGGTGCTCGTCGGCGGCGACCCCGGCATCGGCAAGTCGACGCTCATCCTCCAGGCCGCGGGTGTGCTCGCGGAGCCGGACGCGCCGGTCGTCTACGTCTCCGCCGAGGAGTCGGCGCAGCAGATCAAGCTGCGTGCCGACCGTCTCAGCGTCCAGTCGGACGACATCCTCGTTCTCTCCGAAACGAACCTCGAGGAGATTCTCGCCGTTGCCGAGAGCGCGAATCCGGGACTGCTCATCATCGACTCGATCCAGACGGTGATGCTGGAGGAGGTCACCTCCGCGGCCGGCAGCGTCTCGCAGGTGCGCGAGTGCACGAGCCGGCTCATGCAGTGGGCCAAGCCGCGCAACGTGCCGGTGTTCGTCATCGGCCACGTCACCAAGGAGGGCACGATCGCCGGCCCGCGTGTGCTGGAGCACATGGTCGACGCCGTGCTCTACCTCGAGGGCGAGCGCTTCCACCAGTACCGCATCCTCCGCGCGGTCAAGAATCGCTTCGGTTCGACCGATGAGGTCGGCGTTTTCGAGATGATCGGCGAGGGGCTGCGCGAGGTGCGCAACCCGTCCGAGGCCTTCCTCGAGGAGCGTTCGGAGATTGCGCCGGGCTCAACCGTTGCGGTCACGATGGAGGGCACGCGGCCGATCCTCGTCGAGGTGCAGGCGCTGGCCACGGCGAGCGCCTTCGGTATCCCGCGCCGCAGCGCCAACGGCCTCGACACCAACCGGCTGCAATTGCTCGTCGCCGTTCTCCAGAAGCGCGTCGGCCTCGGGCTCGGCACGCAGGACGTCTACGCGAACGTCGTCGGTGGCCTGCGGATCATGGAGCCCGCCGCCGACCTCGCGGTCGCGGTCGCCGTCGCGTCCAGTCTCAAGGATCGCCCGGTCGACCCCGGCACGGTCGTCATCGGCGAGATCGGCCTATCCGGCGAGCTCCGCAGCGTCAATCACCTCGAACGCCGGATCCAGGAGGCCGCCCGCCTCGGCTTCAAGCGGGTCATCGTCCCCGCCCGCACCGGCAAGCTCGCTCCGAACGCCGTGCGCGGCATGGAGGTCATCCCCTGTGCCACCGCCGCCGACGCCATCCAGGCCGCGATCGACTGAGCCGATCAATGCCAGTCCACCAGTGTGATTGACTGGGACTCCCCGTAGGGGAGGGATTGAACGCGCCCTGCCAACCAAACGGGCAACCGCATTGGGCGCGTTCAATCCCTCCCGCGTTACGCCGTCGTGGGCGTTTGACAATGCCCCGACCGATGCTGCACGTCCCGCCCACCCCGGTAGCGCCGGGTCTTGTACCCGGCATCCGCCGCCCACCAGGGCAAATCCCTGATGCGAACGACGCCGTCACCCACACACGTCATCCCGTGGCTGCGGCCGCGGGAGGTGGCCGCCCCATGCCGGTCGTAGCGTCGGTCTCTCCCGGCTTGGCCGGAAACGCCCCGGCAGCGAATAAGCCCAACTCGGGCCTGTCACGCATCCGCCCGCCAGGTCACCCCTCGCCGTATTTCGCCAACGTGAGAATCTCGTCCACCAGCCGCGCCGCCGCGTCCGGCCGGGAGATCCGCTTCGCGTTCGCACCCATCGCGTTCCGCCGCATCGGGTCGTCCAGCATTGCGGTGATCTCCTGCCGCATTCGCTCCGGCGTCGCGTCGGTCTGCTCGATCACGATCGCCGCGTCCGCGTTCGCCAGCACGCGGGCATTCTTGCGCTGCTCGTCGCCCCACGTTCCCGGCAGCGGCAGCAGAATCGCCGGCATTCCGAGGAAGGCGAGCTCGCTGACCGTCCCGGCGCCCGCGCGGCCGATGACGAGATCCGTAATCGCGTAAAGGTCGGCGATTTCCGGACCCAGGAACTCCTGCACGGCATAACGCTTCTGAAGGTGCTCCGGCCACGACTCCCGCTTCTGGCGAAGTCGCGCCGCGTCGTCGTTGGCGACGGCCGGACCGGTCTGGTGGACGATCTGCGTCCGCTCCAGCAGCGCCGGCAGCAGCGCCTCGATGCGCGTGTTGATCGGGCTCGCCCCGCGCGCCCCGCCCGTGACGAAGACCACCGGCAGGTCCGGCGAGAGCGCGAAGTGCGCCCAGCCGCGCGCCTTCTCGCCCGCGGCGATCGATGCCCGCACCGGATTGCCGGTGATCACCACGTGCTCGTGGTGCTTCCGGGCGATCTCCGCCGTCTCCTCGAAGGCCACCGCGAAACGCTGCGCGAAGCGGGCGGCGG
>DATLHE010000354.1:0-11184 GCA_035540335.1 Thermomicrobiales bacterium
CGCTTCTTGTCGCCCATCGCGGCGAGATTCTCGTGCTCGATGAAGATCGAGCCGGCGTCGACGTCGTCGAGGCCGGAGAGGCAGTTGAGGAGCGTCGTCTTGCCGCAGCCCGACGGCCCCATGACCCCGACCATCTCGCCCTTCGTGACCTGGAAGTCGATCCCCTTCAGCGCCCGCACCTTGGTGGTGCCGGTGTCGTACGTCTTGACCACGCCCTGCGCGGCGATGATCACGTCGGCGTCGGCCGTGATGACCGCCTTGACGACCAGTTCGTTACGTGGAGCGCTCATGGCGCTGTCTCCAGTTCTCACCGTTCCGCGGGCACCCGTGCCGTGTGGCGGGACAGGCGAGAAGAAGCCCGGTGGGCGGCCAGGGAGCGCCACCGGCACGCACGACCGAGCGATGGGTGGCACATGCTCCTTGTGCGAGGACCGTACAGCGGCCCGCATCGCAAGGGCGTCGGGTTGGGGAGGGGAAACGTCGCAACTGCGCAACATTCCCGGTGGAGGCGCACCGCAACTGCCCCAATGGGGTGCCCACGCAGGCGAGCCCCGAGCGCCGCGCACTGGTCATCGGGGGAACGGCGACCCTGGGTCGAATCTCGAAAACGTTGCGAGCGCATTCCGTACGTGGTGTCTCGAGTAGCCTGAGAATCGCTCTAGGCGGTCGTGAAGACGATGCAGACCGGCGCCGGTGTCTCGGTGACCTGACCGGCTGGTGCCAGCGCGCCGGTGTCCGGGTCGATGGCGAACTGGATGATCGTGTTGCCGTGGTGGTTGCAGGCGTAGAGCCGGGTGCCGGTCGGATCCAGCGCGAAGTGGCGCGGGTTGCGGATGCCTTCGGTGGCGTAACCGATCAGCGACAGGGTGCCGTTGGCCTGGTCGACGGCGAAGCTGACGATGCTGTCGGCCTCGGGCGACGTCGCGCCGGGCTGGCGACGGTTCGATCCGTAGACGAAACGGCCCGATGGATGCACCGCGATCTCGGCCGTGTTCCTCGTCCCCTGGAAGTCCTCAGGGACGGTCGAGATCGTCTGCAGCACGTCGCCGGGCCGTCCGGTGTCCGCGTCCCAGGGGAACACCTGCACCGTCGCGTCCAACTCGTTGATGAGGTACAGGATGCGGCCCGTCGGGTGGAAGGCGAGATGGCGCGGTCCGGCCCCGGGCGTCACCGCCGTCTCCCCGACCGGCTGGAGCTGGCCGCTCCCGGCGTCCAGGCCGAAGGTCTGCACCGTGTCGATGCCAAGGTCGGCGGTGACGAGGGAGCCGCCGGTGGGTGCAAAGGCGATCCCATGCGGATGGGGAGCTTGCTGGCGATCCGGATTCGGCCCGGAACCGGTCTGGACGACCGTGCCGGCGACCGGGGCAACGCCGCCGTCGCTCCGGATCGGGAGGACGGCGAAGGTCGCCCCGACGTAGTTCGCGACGACGACGTCTTTCCCGCCGGGATCGATGGCCAGGTGCGCCGGGATCGCGCCCGCGGAGTCCTCGCGGTTGATCAGCGTGAGCGCGCCCGTACCGGGGTCGATCGCGTAGGCCTCGACGGAGCCCGTCTCCCGGCCCTGGTAATCGTCGATCTCGTTGACGGCGTAGAGATACCGCTGGCTTGGGTGCAGGGCCAGGAACGACGGGTTGTCGCTCGGCACGGTCTGCGTGAGCGAGAGCGCGCCGTCGGGTGTCACGGCGAAGACCGAGATGCCGCCCGTTCCCGGGCCTCCCAGCTCCGGCCGCGTGTACGCGCCGACGTACGCGAACCGGGCTTCGCCCTCGACCATTGCATGCGTCATCGATGTTGCTTCCTTTCGTGGCCCGCCAAGCGACGGCGAGCGCGTGTGAACCGTCGAACGGAACGCTCCCCGGCCGCGCGAGCTCCGATTCCGCTACCCGGCCGCCCCTCCACGTCAGAAACGTCGGACGGACAAGAGCGAAACGCTTCCGGCCGACCGGCGAAGGGCGCTCATCCTACCAATATTCTGGAGTCATATCCCGACGACGCGCCTTGAGCGGCCGAGCTTTGCTTCGTGGCCATCCGCTCAGCGCGCACGGGAGCAGGTCTTTGCCGGAGCCGCTCATCGGGCCTCTGTGGACATCGAGCAGATGCGCGGTGATCATCGTGGCGCGATCGATGCTGGGAGACACGACGGACCGGGCCCCATACGCGGTGACTGCCGAGCGCCCCAGCGGAAGCGACTGCTTGACGTCGTACTCCCGCAACGAGCGCGATGAGCGCTCCGATGCGGTTGGCATGTCGACGTCGCGGCAGATCGCAACTCACCGCTCTCCCACCCGATTGACGGTTGGCCCATCGGAACCTGCGGGATATTCAAGAAGGGGGACCTCCTCGCCGGCCCACGCGGCAAGCACCGGCTCGACGATCCGCCACATCTCCTCAGTTTCGTCGGCGCGGATCGCTACTATCTGCCGACCATGCAGCATGGACATGAGGAGATTTGCGTAGGCAGCGTGTTTGGGCGGGGGGATATCGAGCGTGAACACCTTCTCGTCGAACTGGCCGTCGGATCGCCGGTTGTTCACCGAGAGATGGACGGTCGGCTCCATCAGCCCAATGCGAAGCACATTGTTCGTGAGCGCCTGCCCCTCAAACAGCCGACCTGGGACCGGGCGGAAGTGGATCGCGACCTCGGCACGATCCCGCGCCAACGCTTTCCCGGACCGGAGCGTGAACGGAGTGCCTTCCCACCGCCAGTTCGCCACCTCGAGTGTCAGCTGAGCGAATGTCTCCGTCTTCCTGCGCGGGTCGACCCCCGGCTCGTCGACGTAGGCGGGAACAACGCGGTCGCCGATGGTACCCGCCGCGTAGGAGGCACGGATCGAGTTATGACGGCTCCAGTCGAGCGTTGGAGTGGGGATGGCACGGAGGACAGCGACGCGGGCGTCGCGTACCGATTCCTCGTCAAACCGCGACGGCTGCTCCATCGCGACCAGGCAGAGGACCTGCAGCAGGTGATTTTGCAGCATATCGCGCAGCGCACCGGCCCCGTCGTAGTAGTTCGCCCGCCCTTCCAGGGTGATCGCCTCATCCCACGAGATGTCGACATGCTCTATATGCCGGCTGTTCCACATTGGCTCAAAGATGCGGTTCCCAAAGCGCGTTGTCGCGATGCGGTTGATGAGCTCGTCTGAGAGGAAATGGTCGACGCGGAAGACTTGAGTACCCGGCAGCTCGGTGCGGAGAACGTCATTGAGGTGCCGGGCAGAGGCGACGCTATCGCCGAACGGCTTCTCGATCGCGATCGCGCTACCGGGCGGTACGTGGGCCGCGGCAAGCGCCCGCACCGTTGGCTCAAACAGCGAGGGAGGCAGTGCGAGGTAGGCGAGAAGCGGACAGTCTCCCCCCTCCAGGAGCGCCGCCATCTCCGCACCGTTTGTCATGTCGGCTCCGCGATAATCCAGCCGAGAAACCAGGCTTTCCCGCGCCGGGGACGCGACGTGTCGAGCGTGCGTTGCCAGCGCCTGCTCGATTCGCTGCCGAAAGTCATGCGCCGACAACCTGGCACGCCCGACACAAAGCACGTCAAGCTCGTCGGGCAGCTCCTGATCCTGGGCGAGCTCGGCAAGTGCCGGCATCAGCAGCCGTGCGGTGAGATCTCCTGTAGCCCCGAAGATGACCAGGCGGCCGATCATCGTTCTCTCCCCCTGTCCGTCTCGCTGATGTCGAGGGACTCACCTGACGGAGCTTCCTCGACGAGCCTCACATGAAGGTCATGCGAGCTTGTTCGACTGAAACGATGCGAGAAAGGCGGGGCCATGGCGGCGCGCAAGACGCATCAGTCCATCGGCGGTCGCAACCTTGTAGGCCATGGTGTACGTCGGAGTGTTTAACGTGAGGTCGATGAACGTGTCGATCGAACCCCCGAAGTGCAGGACAGCCTGGCCCATGCCTACCAACTCGGAGGCCATATCCGCGATCGCGTGTACGCCAAGGAGCTTCCGGTCCTCCTGACCGAACACGAGCTTGAGCAGACCCTCGGTGCGCCCGGAGATCACACCCCGCGGAATCTCGTCAAACCGGCAACGCCCAACCTCGTACGCGATTCCTTGCTCCTGGCACGCCTCCTCGGTGAGACCTGCTCCGGCGACCTCGGGCATTCCATACACCGCCGAGACCGGCAGCGGGTGGACGTGATCCTTGAGCGTGATCCCGAACGCGTGGCAGACAGCCGCCCGCCCTTGCTCCATGGCGATTGATGCCAGCGTAGGGGCGATGACGTCACCGACCGCGTACATGTCGGGTGCCGATGTGCGGAAGTGGTCGTCGACCACAATCGCTCCGCGTGGACCAGTGTCAATTCCGACCTCATCCAGCCCCAGGACCTCGGTGTTGACACTCCGTCCAACAGCATAGAGCACGGCCTCGGGGGCCATCGTATCGCCGGTTTCTCGTTCGACAACGAGGAGGCCATTTACCCGGGATATTCGCCTTGGACTCTCGCCCAGGACGACGTGGACTCCCAATCCGTCGAGGGCCTCACGAAGGAGGTCCGCGATCTCATCGTCCATCGTGGGAACGAGTTGCTCGCCTTTTTGCATCAGCGTTACGTCAACACCGACGGCCGCAAAGAGTGTTGCAAACTCGACTCCGATTGCTCCACCCCCAACGATGAGGAGGTTGCGCGGCATCGGTCTCCGATCCACTTCGAAGAATTTGTCGGAGTCGAAAACGTCGGGGTCCTCAAACGGCACGGAGGCCGGTCGAAACGGACGTGAGCCGGTCGCGATCACGATCTTGCGACCAGTTATTGCCCGTTCGAAGCTGCCATCATTCGCTGTGACGACGATCTTTCGCCCGGGGGCGAGTCGCGCCTGCGCCGACAGGTACTCGATGCCGCGACTCCGGAGCTTCGTCTCGGTCGCCCTTTGCAAGGTCGTACAGACGTCACGAGCCCGCTCGCGGATCTGTCGGAGCACGACCTGGCCGACCGGAGCGTCGGGCAGACCGTAGACGTCACGATGGTGAAAGCCGGTCAGGGCGAGTGCCGCCTCGCGCAGCGTCTTTGTGGGCGCACCGCCCGTCGTCGTCACGACACCTCCCGGCGCAGCTCGCTCGACGACAAGGACCGAATGACCGAACACCGCCGCGAGCGACGCCGCACTCTCACCGGCTGGCCCAGCTCCGATGACGACGAGGTCGTAGTCTTCAGTCTGGCTCACGATTCAGCTCTTTCTTTGGAACGGCTCCCACCCTGATCGCCTCTCGACGCATCGGAGCAACCGCTCGGCTGGTCAGAGGAAAAGCGACGACACCGGACCGGTCGCGTCGGAAGGAAGCGCCTCCTGATTTGCCCGTTCGAGATTGGCGATGTCGTCCCCCATCGTCGAAGAAGAAGACGATGGCCGAACCGCCCGCCGCGAGGTGGACTCCGCCGTCGCCTCGACCTCGTCGTTGATGCCGAGCTCTTTCCGCGTGCCTTTACGGACGCCTGTACCCGTCTTTCGGGGATCACGGTCATTGCGCCCATCCCGGTACCCATGCAATGGACAGGCACGGCCTGCCGTGGGTGTGGGCGACACAGGCTCCAGCGGCTCGCGCTCAGCCCGACCCAGCCGTCGTCGCAGACGCGGCTGCAGCGCCCCACATCGAGCGTGCGCGACCTCAGGTCGTAGCGTCATCGGCCGAAAGGCGTATTCCTGGACCGCAACCGGACCGACGGGAGATCGGGTGCTCGCAGACCTGCTCCAGCGCCAGATCCGAGGCTATCCCGGTGCCATCAGGAGTCCGCAGCGGCGATCTGGGAGCACCAGGAAGCGCGTCGCGCTCCTATCTGGAGCATCGCCTCCCTGAGCTGAGGATCGTCGTATCGCATGAAATCCCTTCCGGCTCTCCCATGGGAGCAAGACGATCATCCGCTGGCGAGCGTGGGCGCCGGGATATCGGGATGGCTTGTGAGGGCGTAGCGGAACATCTGGACGGTCCAGTCGGGGTTGCCGGTCGGCTTCTCCGCATACCAGATCGCGCCCATGGCTCGGTAGAACGCGGCGGCGTTGGGATCGGACCCAATGATGAGCTCGCCGTACCCGAGGTCGCGGGCCGTCTCGACCGCGTGCCGCCAGAGCACCTTGCCGCAGCCGGTGCCGATGCGGTCGATGTCGACGAAGAGCTTGTCCAGGAGCAGGTCATCGCCTTCGTTCGTGAACCCGTAGAAGCCGATAACCCGACCGTCCTCCTCCAAGGCGTAGACCGGATTGTCACGAACATAGTCGGCCGGAATCTCCGACGAGCCGGGCGCCCAGTCGAAGAACCCGGGTGGATATCCCCAATGGGTCGAGGAGCGATTCTGAAGCTCGGCCAGCGCCGGCGCCTCATCCGGCACGGCGCGGCGAATGATCTTCACGTCCATGATGCGATCCTCCGGTTTCAGCACGTTCTCGCAGCGACGTCCCCCCCCAATGTAGGCCGGATGCATGGGGATCGCTTCTCATACATTGCGTCGACCCCGGCCATCCATTCGACGTCGCTGCGCCCATAGGCGATGCCGCAGGCATCGAAGCAGGAGCGGCCCATTCGCTCAAGACGGGCTCCGGGCCGGGGCTACAATGGGCTCGCTTGGCATTCCCTGCGTCGGACAAGGTGAGCGTCCCCTGTGAGCCATGACCCATCCCACCCTCACCGGCTGCCAGTCGCCCGCTCCGTGTTCGTGGTCGAGGCGCTGGCCGGGCTGCTCGCGGCCGAGTACGGGCTGGCAGACGTCCGCTGCCAGCTGATCAAGGGGACGATCCGCGACACCTACGCGGTCGCCACAGCTAACGAACAGTACGTCTTCAGCATCTACCGCCACGGGCATCGCACGATGGAGGAGAGTGCCGCCGAGGCGGACCTGCTGGACCATCTCGCTGCCGGAAACGTACCGGTCGCGCCGGCGATCCGGCGGGTGACGGGCGAATGGCTGCTGCCGATCTTCGCGCCCGAGGGGGTGCGGCACGGTGTCCTCTTCCGGTTCGTCCCGGGCCGGCATCTCGACCGGCAACCGGAGCCCGCGCTGGCCGCGCGGTATGGCCGCGCCATCGCGAGCATCCATGCCCGGGCGGACGACGGCCTCGCGTCGCTCCCCCGACCGCATCTGGACATCATCGACATGATGGATCGGGCACTGGACGCGCTGGCAAACGTCGTCCCACACCGGCATCGCGACCTCGCGTACCTGCAGGATGTCGCCGCGCGCCTCGCGCCCGGCATCGGGGCGCTGCCGATGGAACCGCCGGGGTACGGAATCGTGCATGGCGACGTGATTCCCTCCAATGCGCAGGTGACGCCGGAAGACCAGGTGGTCGTGCTCGACTTCGACTTCTGCGGCTATGGCTGGCGGGCCTACGATGTGGCGACGTTCCTCGGCGAGATGCGCTTCTGGAGCGCGCCGGCCGCGGCCGAGGCGGCGTTCCTCGCGGGGTACGAGGACGTGCGGACGCTGGCGATCTGGGAGTGGGCCGCGCTGCCGGCGCTGGAGGTAGCGCGGCACGTCGCCTCGCTGGGGACGCCGGCGATATATGTCAACGACTGGGGCAGCGCGTACCTGACGGACGGCCTCTTCGACCGGCTGGTCGCCACCATCCAGGAGGCTGCCGCCAGGCTGGGGTGAGAGGCCGAAGGAGAGATCCCTCGACGTCGCTCGGGATGACGGGTGGTTGTGGCGGCGACTGCGCACGCTTCGCTGCGCCGTGATGGAGAGTCCATGCCGGCCACAACAGCCGGCGTTACATGCGCAAACTCCTGTTCCGGCTTCGAGACACCGCGAACGCAACGCCACCCCGGCCTAAAGGGTCGACACAAGGTGCAGAGCTACGAACGGTCGGTGTCACGCGCTAGCGGGGTGGATGTGGGCGATGAGGTCCTCGGCGAGGCGGGTCGCCATGCCGGCGCGGAAGGGGCGCTGCATGATGAGGACGACGTGCGTCACCCCGGCATCGACCAGCGCCTGGACGTCGCGGACGCCCTGCGGCAGGTCGTCGAAGCTGACGCGGACCTGCGCCGAGAGCTCGATCTCGCCGAAATCCCGGCCGACCGCGTCGCAGTGCCGCCGCAGGACGTCGACCTTGTGCCGGAACTGCTCCACCCCACCGCCGACGTAGTTCCAGAGATCGGCGTGCTTCGCCACGACCCGCAGGGTGAGCTGCTCGCCGCTGCCGCCGATCAGGACCGGCAGGTGCGGGCGCTGCACCGGCTTGGGGTCGACGCGGGCCTCCCGCAGTGTGTAGTAGCGGCCCGCGAAATCGACGGATTCCTCGGTCCACAGCCGCTTCGCGAGGGTGACCGCCTCGTCGAGGCGGCGGATGCGCTCGCCCGGCGGCGGCAGGGGGATGTTGCGGCTCTCGTGCTCGTAGACGGTCCAGCCGGCGCCGACGCCGAAATCGATGCGGCCGCCGGAGATGACGTCCGCGGCGGCGGCGATCTGGGCGTGCAGCGCGGGGTCGCGGTAGGTGTTGCAGGCGGTCATCAGGCCGAGGCGGAGCCGCGTCGTCTGCGTCGCGAGCGCGGTCAGGAGCGTCCACGCCTCGAAGCAGGGGCCGACGATCGCCGGGCCCTGCGCGGCGGCGGAATCGACCGGGTTGAGGTGGTCGAAGAGCCAGCCGTGCTCGAAGGCGGGCAGCGCGTCGGCCTCCCGCCAGACGGTCAGCAGATCCTCGTAGGTGGTGTGCTGCTGCGGTGTCTTGAACCCGAACCGGAGTCGTCGCACGTTTCTCCCCTCTCCCGTTCCCCTGTCGCGCGGATGTCTCGTGGCGGCAGCCTACCGCGAATGTCGACCACACGATAGGACTCGGAGAGCGCGGCGATGCATGTCACGAGGCGTCGCAAGATTGGAGAATCGCCGGTGCGCACGGCCGGGCGACAATCCGGCCACGGAAGACGATCTTCATGAGGGGAGCATGCACATGAGCGATCCGCAGGCCGACATCCGCGCCGTGCTCGACGCCTACGCCGCGGCCGTGACCGCCCGGGACGTCGACGCCTTCCTGGGGCTCTACGACGACCGGATCCACATGTTCGACGTGTGGGGATGGCGCGAGACCAGCGGCATCGATGCCTGGCGCGCGAACGTCGCCGACTGGTTCGGGGCGCACCCCGACGAGCGGGCATCGGCGACGTTCGACGATGTGGAGGTCACCGCGTCCGATGCGCTCGCGTTCGCCCACGCGGTGGTGACGTTCGCCTGGGATTCCGCGGCCGGCGAGCGGCTCTGGACGCTGACCCACCGGGCCACGCTCTGCCTCGCGACGCGGGACGGGGCATGGAAGATCGTCCACGAGCACGCATCGCTGCCGGTCGACTACGAATCGAAGCAGGCGATCGTCGAGAGGTAGCGGGCGGGGAGCGCCGGGCCATGGTGCCGCGTCTGTGGCCGGGGTCCATTGCCGACCATGTCGTTCGGTGCTGGAGCGGCTTTTCCCCTCCCCTGTCGCGCCGGGTCGTGTGCCGCACCTGGGGCGACCCTTCAGGCCGGCGTTAGGCGCACACCCTTCGGGGTGCGCCGCTACGACGATGATGGGACGCACACCAACCGCCCGTAAGGTCGGCGTCGGACCTCGGCCACCAAGGGCCGAGGCCACCGGGCGACGCGCCTCCGGGGCCTTGCCGCAGGGACAGTGGCTGACCTCGTCCGCCCGCAGCTGCGGCCCGCAGGGGCGCCCGCAGGGGCGCCCGCAGGGGCAGGGCCGACCGTACGTGGTGGCTCAACCAACCTGCTCTCGGCTTCAGTAGCGCTTCGGGACAAACCGGTAGGGGTAATCCGGATCGACATACCCTTTGGCGGGTTGGCGCTTGGGCAAGACGATGTCCGGTCGCTGCACCTCTTCCGTGTTGTACGGCACGAGGCTCAAGAGATGGGCGATGCAGTTGAGCCTCCCCCGACGCTTCTCGTTGGTATCCACGACGTGCCAGGGTGTGTCAGGCGTGTCGGTGGCGGCGAACATGTCATCCCGTGCCCGGGAGTAGTCATACCAGCGACTGTGCGACTCCAGGTCCATCGGGCTCAATTTCCATGTCTTGCGGCCATCGGTGATGCGATCCTCGAAACGCCGTGTCTGCTCCTCCTGGTTGGCTTCGAGCCAGTACTTGATCAGGATTATGCCGGAGGCGATCATCGCCCGCTCAAACGGCACGACGTGGTCAAGGAAGTCCCGCACTTGCGTATCGGAAGCGAAGCCCATCACCCGCTCGACGCCGGCCCGGTTGTACCAACTGCGGTCGAAGATGACCACCTCGCCCGCCGCCGGGAGATGCGGGACGTAGCGCTGGATGTACATCTGCGATTTCACGCGCTCGGTCGGTGCCGGCAGCGCGACCACGCGAAAGACGCGCGGGCTGACCCGGTCGGTGATGCGCTTGATCGTCCCGCCCTTGCCGGCGGCATCGCGACCTTCGAACACCACGCAGACCTTGGCATTGGTGGCTTTGACCCAGTCCTGGAGCTTGACCAATTCCACCTGTAGGGGCTCCAGCTCTCGCTCGAACTCCTTGGCCGTCATCGGCGGCCTGGCTTCGCCGGCGTCAACCCCATTGGGCGGTACCGCCGCCTTCTGGGCTTTCTTGCCCTTCTTGCCCTTCTTTTCCGCGGCTCTTGCCATGACGTCTCTCCTCTACGAACCGCGTTCGACTGTGCCCGTCGTGCGGAGCCTCACGGTCGTCTCGCCCATTCCGTGATCGCTCAACGCCACCGACACGGGGGAGAGCTCCTTGCAGCGGACACGCACGGCAACCCAGCCGTCGCTGCACACGCGGCTTCAGCGCCCCGGACCTAGCGTGCGCGACGTCAGGTCGTAGCGTCATCGGCCGAAAGGCGTAATCCCATCCCGTACGCGGTCGATCCGCCGCGCGCGGCGGGACGACCGCGGGAAGATCGTTCACGAGCACGCGTCGCTGCCGATCGACGACGAGACGACGCAGGCGATCGTGGCCCGGTCGCGGACAGGGTGCGCCGGCGATGCGAGGTCAGGAGTGCTGGCCAAGCGCGCAGCGCGAGAAGCGGGAGCGGACCTTTGCTTCGCGCGGAATGAGGGTGGTTGTTAGGGGCGAAGCACGCACGTGTGAACCGGACCACTTTGCGGGATTCTCAGGTTGCTTGAGCGAGCATGTACGGTCGACTCTTGTGGCCGACCTTTTGCACGCAGACAAGGTCGGCCACAAGGGCCGACCGTACGGTGCGGGGTTTCTCGCCGCGCGTGTCAACCAGCC
>DATLHE010000355.1:0-4423 GCA_035540335.1 Thermomicrobiales bacterium
GTGCTGGGAGTGGAGTACGCAAGATGATGTCCAGTCAACACGTGGGTTGGGCACCATGGCACGACCCCTGCGTAGTCCCCAGGCATGACGCGGTGCCGGGAAGCTCCGGCATCGTAAGTGACGCCACTGGCGTCTGAAACAGGGAGGACTCCATGAGCGATTCCAGCCGCGACCGCATCGAGGGCGAGTTCGACGAGAAGAAGGGCGACGTGAAGGAGGGCCTCGGCAAGCTTCGCGACGACGAGAACCAGGAGGCCGAGGGCCAGGCCGACCAGGCGCAGGGCAAGGTCAAACAGGGTATCGCCGACGCCAAGGACAAGGTCGACGACGCGGTAAAGAAGATCACCAACAGCTAGCGCTGTCGCCCAACGATCAGGACCACGTTCGAACCGGGAGCCGATCAACGGCTCCCGGTCTTCGTTTACCCCTTGATCGCGCCGGTGAGCACGCCGCGGGTGAAGTACTTCTGCAGGAACGGATAGACGACCAGGATCGGCACCGTGGCGATGACGACGATCGCCATCTGCAGCGTCTGTGGCGGCAGCGGCGTGCTCTGATTAAAGTCCGCTGCCGAGATCGACGCCCCCTGCAGCACGTACTGGCGCAGCACGAGCTGGATCGGCCACTTGCTCGTGTCGCTGATGTAGAGGATGGCGTTGAAGAACGAGTTCCAGATGCCGACGGCGTAGAAGAGCGACACGACCGCCAGCACGGCCTTCGACAGCGGCAGCACGATCGTCCGGAAGATCGCCCACTCGCTCGCCCCGTCGAGCCGGGCGGAGTCGATCAGGTCCTGCGGCAGGTTGATGAAGAACTGGCGGACGATGATCAGGTTGAACGAGCTGATCAGCCCCGGCACGATCAGCGCCGCGTAGGTGTCCAGCAGGTTGAACTCCTTGATCAGCAGGAAGCTCGGGATGATGCCCGGCGAGATGAGCATCGCGCCGAGCACGACGAAGAGCACGCCCCGGCTGCCGGGCACGTTTGGCCGGGAGAGGCCGTAGGCCATCGTCGTCGTGAAGATCATCTGCGCCAGCGTGCCGAAGATCGTCAGACCCGCGCTGACCTGCAGGGCGCGGACGACGATGCCGCCGCTGAAGATCGCGCGGTAGGCGTCCAGCGTCGGGTTCTTCGGGAAGAGGACGAGCCCGCCACCGAGGATGTCCTCGTACGTCGAGAACGAGACGGCGAAGACGTTGATGAACGGAAAGAGCATGACGACGACGATGAAGGCCAGCGTCAGCGCCTTCAGCGCGGTCACGAACATGGGTGGCTTCTCCATCCATGGTGGCCGCCCTCCGGTCTTGGGCTTGCTTCGCGCTTTCGTGGCTTCGATGGCGATCGCCGTATCCTGCGGCGGCGTGGTGGTGGCGACCATCTAGAAGATCCCTTCGTTGAAGAATTTCTTGGCGACCCAGTTCGAGGCAAAGATGAGCATCGCCCCGACGACGCTGCGCACGAGACCGACCGCGGCGGCGAAGCTCCAGTCACCCTGGCCGACGCCCCGGAAGTAGACGAAGGTGTCCAGCACCTCCGCCGCGCCCGGTCCGACCGCGTTGCGCTGCAGGAAGTACTGCTCGAAGCCGACGGAGAGCATCGATCCGAGCCGCAGGATGAGCAGGAGGACGACGATCGAGCGAATGCCGGGCAGCGTGATGTTGATCAGGCGGCGGAAGCCGCCCGCGCCGTCGATGACGGCCGCCTCGTAGAGCTGGACATCGATCTTGGTCAACGCGGCGAGGAAGATGATCGTCCCCCAGCCGACGTCCTTCCAGATGCTCTGCAGCACGACCAGCCCCTTGAACGTGTCGGGGTTGCTCATGATGTTGATGCGGTCGAAGCCCTGGTTGAGCAGCACCTGGTTGACGAAGCCATCGCCGCCGAAGATCTGCTGCCACATGGCGATCACGATCACCCAGCTCAGGAAATGCGGCAGGTAGACGATGCTCTGGATCGACCGCTTCGTCTTGTCGCTGATGATGCTGTTGAGCAGCAGCGCCAGCGCCAGCGGCGCCGGGAACGCGAAGATCAGCTGCAACCCCTCGATGATCAGCGTGTTCTTGAGCGCCAGCAGGAAGTCCGGGTCCTCGATCATCTTCCGGAAGTTCTCGAGGCCCACCCACGGGCTCTCCCAGATGCCGATGAAGACGGAGTAGTCCTTGAAGGCGATGACGTTGCCGACCAGTGGCAGGTAGTGGAAGACGACGTACCAGAGCAGGCCGGGCAGCATGAAGAGATAGATGGCCCGGTTCGTCCATATCCGCCGCCAGACCGACGGCCCCTGCCGCCTGGATGGCGGGCGTGCCGGGATCGAGGTCGTCGGTTGCAGGGGCGTGCTGGACATCGAAAAGCTTCCTCTATGAGTCGAATGATCGGCGCACGTCGCACCGTGCCCGATTGTACCCGGCGTCGATTGTCGCGCGAGTGTCAGGTGGCGGCCGGGGCCGCGTCGCCGTGCTGGCCCAGGTAGTCCCGGATGAGCCCGATCCGGATGCCGCTCGGGACGGCGGCGGCATCGCCGACATCGGAGCGCCGCAGGAAGGCGCGGGCGACGGCGCCGCCAGCCGGCAGCACGCGGGCGCGCTCGTGCGCGATGGACAGGCGCCGCGCGGCGTCCTCGGCTGGCGTCCGCGCGAGATGATCGAGCAGCCTGCCGAGCGTCGACTCGTCGAACGGAGCATCGGGGAAGAGCTGGCGCATCAGCTCGTCCAGGAACATGCCGTTGCCACCGGAGAAGAACATGTGGTCCGCCTCGTCCCAGATATCGGGCGACGCGGCGATGTCCGAGCTCGCGGCGTCGGTCGCCCGTGAGATGGCCGCCTCTCCGGGCGGGTCGGCCGCGAAGAAGCGGTCAGCCAGGCGGCCGGAGCCGATGGGGAGCGAGACGCGCCCGAACATCGAGCCGTTCTCGATGCGGATCACCTCCGTGCTGCCGCCGCCGACGTCGACGATCATCGAGCGCCCGGACGCCGGCACGCGATCGCGCAGCCCGGCGAAGGTAAGGTGCGCCTCCTCGCCGCCGGAGATCGTCTTGATCCGCCAGCCCGTTTCCTCGCGAATGCGCGCCATGAGGTCCGGGCCATTGCTGGCGACCCGCAGCGCCTCGGTCGCCACACCGATGAACGCGCTGGCGCCGTGGGCACGGCCGCGCTGCTCGTAGTCGCGGAGGACGGCAAGGCACTGGTCGACGCGCTCGGCCGCGATCCGCCCGGAGCGCTCGATGCCGGCGCCGAGGCGGATGGTCTCGGCGCCCTCCTCGAGGTCCGTGATCGTGCCGTCCGGCTCGACGCGCGCGATCGAGATCTTGACGGTGTTGGTGCCGACATCGGCCGCGGCGATGACCTGCTCTTCGGAGCTCATGAGTAGGACGCCTTTCGAAGCTTGCGGATGACTCCCTTGGGGTTCGGGATGCCGGAAGCCATGATCTGCGCCTCGGTCTCCTCGATGGGATAATCGACATAACGCAAGGTGACGGACCAGCGGCGGGCGTCCTCGTCCCACTCGAGCAGGCCCCACTTGCTGCGCAGGTCACCGTCCTTCGGGTTGCCGACGGCAGAGACATCGATCAGCGTCATCGTCGGCAGCTCGCGAATGTAGGCGACGTGCAGGTGACCAAAGGCGATCACCGCCGACGCTGTGTCCCCCAGCAGCTCGCGCAGCTCATGCGGCGAGGCGTCGGGCGGCACGTGGCGGTCCTGGTCGAGCGGGTTGGCGTGGACGACGAGCAGGTCGTCGCGCGGGCTCTCGCCGCCGGGCGGGGTAACGCGCTCGGAGAAGCGCAGGTTCCGCAGGTATTTCAGGCCCTCAGCGCCAATCTGGTCCGCGGTGAAGCGGATGCCCTCCGAATCGCGGGAGCCGTTCGCGACGTCGCGGTCTGTATTGCCCTGGAGCACGACGGCGTCGAGGGTCGCCACGCGTTCGAGCACGCCGCGCGGGTCTGGCCCGACCTCGCAGAGGTCGCCGGCGATAACCATCCGGTCGATGCCGGGCTCCGTCGCGATGTCCGCGAGCACGCGATCGAGGGCGAAGCTGAAGCCGTGAATATCGGAGAGGACGGCCACTTTCATGATGAGGATCCTCCTGTGTCGATCGTCGTGCCGGTCGCACCGGCTCGTTCCCGTGGCGGGCGGCCTCGGGTACCCTCAGGGGACAGCGATGGTCGTGATGACAGGGAGATGCATGCCATGAAGATTATCCGACAAGACCAAGATGCCGCCAGACGCGCCGACAACCCGGCGATGTTCACCGGCGAGGTGCGCATGCAGAATCTCGTGGCGGAGGGCGACGCGCCGTCGCAGCGGGTGACGGCGGTGACCTTCCTCGACGGCGCCCGCAACGCCTGGCACCGGCACACGACCGAGCAGGTGCTCGTCGTGACCCACGGCGAGGGGATCGTCGCGAACGACGAGGGCGAGCGGGAGAT
>DATLHE010000356.1:0-6608 GCA_035540335.1 Thermomicrobiales bacterium
CCCGAGCGCGAGGATAGCCTCCTCTTCCGAGCCCTCGGAGATCTCGGCGGTGAGGAACTCGCCGGTCGTGATGTCGGCGTAGGCGATGCCGGCCCGGTTGCCGTCGATGACGGCGGCGGCGATGTAGTTGTTCGTCCGCGCGTCGAGCATCGCCGGGTCGACGACCGTGCCGGGGGTAACGACGCGGGTGACGTTGCGGTCGACGAGCCCGCGCCCCTTCGTCGGCTCCCCGATCTGCTCGCAGACGGCGACCTTGTGCCCGGCGGCGATGAGGCGGGCGATGTAGCCGTCCGCCGCGTGGTAGGGGATGCCCGCCAGCGGCACGCGGTTGCCCTTGCCCATGTCGCGGCCGGTGAGGACGATGTCGAGCACCTCCGCCGCGATCTCCGCGTCCCGGTCGAACGTCTCGTAGAAGTCGCCGAGCCGGAAGAAGAGAATGCAGTCCGGGTAGCGGGACTTGATCTGGAGGTATTGGCGCCGGAGGGGGACCACGTCCTTCGACGCGGCGGCGGTGTCTGCTGTCTTCGCCGAGCTCATCTGCTTCGTTGCTCTCCCGGTGCCGTCTCTGTCGCCGTGCCGTCTCCGGCGACTCTGCTCACGAGCATACAGTGTAACGGGTGTCCGGTCACTCCTGAGCGGGTTGCCTCGCACATCGGCAAATAAGAACCCTTTACAGCTTTTGCTACGCCGGGTAGGGTGCCGCCACTCACCAGGGCGCGCACATGCGCGACACACAATTCACCACGTGGAGTCGTTCGACAGGTATCCAGGAAAGGGATGCTTCATGCCGACGAGCAAGACCCCGGAACTCGTGTTGCCTTCACGCAGGCTGAATCGCCGTACGGCGATCAAGGGCGTCGCCGCGCTCGCCGCGGCCGGCGGCGGGCTGCCGTTCACGCGCCTGTCGTTCGCGCAGGACGCGCCGGAGGAGCTCTCCGAGGGCGGGACGCTGAAGGCCGCGATCGTCGGTGAGCCGCCGACCGTGGTGGACGCGATGTTCTCGACCGCGACGGTGACGAACAACGTCGCCGCGCAGATGTTCGAGGGGCTGTTCAACTTCGACAGCACCTTCAACCCTTAGCCAATGCTGATCGAGGACTATGAGGCCGCCGCCGACGGGCTCTCGTACACGTTCAAGCTGCGCTCCGGCATCACGTTCCACGACGGCGCGAAGATGACCTCCGCCGACGTGGTCGCCTCGCTCAAGCGCTGGGGCGCGATCAACGGGCGCGGCAAGCTGATCTTCGAGCGACTCGACGCGATCGACGCGCCGGACGCTTCGACCGTGACCATGACATTCAAGGGGGCCGCTGGCGTCCTGCCGAGCTTCCTCGCCCGGACAGAGGCGTTCATCCTGCCCGCGGCCGTTGCCGAGGCCGCCGGCAAGGACCAGCTCACGCCGGAGCAGTTCATCGGCACCGGACCCTTCACGTTCGAGGAGCACCAGGTCGACCGCTACCTGAGGATGGTGCGCAACGACGCCTACGCGCCGCGCGACGAGGAGCCGAACGGCATGGCCGGCCGGCGCGTGCCGTATCTGGACGCAATCGAGTTCATTCCGGTGCCGGACGAGTCAGTGCGCGCCAACGGCATCATCTCCGGCGAGTATCACTTCGGCGATCCGCTGCCGCCCGACTTCTACGACATGCTGTCGAGCGACCCGTCGTTGAGCGCGCTCGTCGTCAAGCCCTACTACTGGTACAGCCCGCATTTCAACAAGTCGCAAGGCCTCTTCACCAACCAGTCGCTGCGGCAGGCGGTCCAGCTGGCGTTCAGCCAAAGCGAGGCGCTGCGGGCCGGGTTCGGTCGCGAGGAGCTGATCCGCGCCGATCCATCCGTCTGCGGCGAGGAGACCGCGTGGTACAGCAACGCCGGCGCGGAGGCATACGACACGCCCGACCCGGAGAGGGCCAAGGCCCTCCTGGCCGAGGGCGGCTACAACGGCGAGACGATTCGCTGGCTGACCACCCACGAATACGCATACAACTTCAAGATCGCCGACTACGTCAAGCAGCAGCTGGAGGCGATCGGCATGAAGGTCGAGCTCGTGCTCTCCGACTGGGCGTCGCTCGTCCAGAACCGCGCCGACCCGACCGCCTACGAGATCTTCCTCACCGGGCACAGCCAGTACAGCCACCCGGCGACGCAGCCCTTCAACGACCCGGCCTGGCCCGGCTTCTGGGAGAGCGAGCGCAAGGTGGACGTCGTCAACCAGATGATCTCCGCCACCGACGACGATGCGCTCAAGGGCGCGATCGACGCCTATTCGGAGCTCATCTGGGAGGAGATGCCGATGGTGAAGGTCGGCGACAACTTCGTGCTCCGGGCGATCCGCCAGGAGGTCAAGGGCTACCAGAACGCGCCCGACTGGTTCTTCTGGAACGTCGGGCTCGACTAGGCGCCCGCGACCGGGGCGCGTCGCTCACCGGCGCGCCTCGCTCCTCAATTCCTGGGACCCGGAGACGCAGCCATGACGTCGTATGTCCTCCGCCGCCTGCTGGCGACCATCCCGGTGATGCTGATGGTCGCCACGGGCGTCTTCCTCTTGCTGAAGCTCACGCCTGGCGACCCGGCCGGGATCATCCTCGGCCCGGATGCCACCGAGGAGCGCCGGGAGGAGCTGCGCGACTCGCTCGGCCTTAACGACCCGCTGCCGGAGCAATACCTCCGCTGGCTCGGCGACGCGGCGCGCGGTGACCTGGGCGACTCGCTCTTCCTCAACCAGTCGGTGACCTCCTCGCTGGCCGAGCGCGCCGAGCCGACGCTGCTGCTGACGTTCTTCGCGACGCTCGTCGCGGTCGTCGTCGGGCTGCCGCTCGGCATCATCGCCGCCCGCCGGCGCGGCTCGTGGACCGATGTCGGGACGATGGGCGTGGCCATCGTGGGCATCTCGATGCCGACGTTCTGGCTGGGGCTCAACCTCATCCTGATCTTCGCCGTCAAGCTGAAATGGCTGCCGGTGGCCGGCTACGCGCCGCTCAGCGACGGGCTGTGGGAGTCGCTGCGCTACATCATCCTGCCGGCCCTGACGCTCGGCGTCGCCCAGGCGGCGCTGCTGGCGCGGATGACCCGCTCGATGATGCTCGAGGTGCTGACGTCGGACTATGTGCGGACGGCCCGCGCCAAGGGCGTCGGCGAGTTCCGCGTCGTGATCGGCCACGCCTTCCGCAACGCACTGCTGCCGGTAATCAACGTCATCGGCCTCATCGTCGCGGCGCTGCTCGGCGGCGCGGTCGTCACCGAGCAGATCTTCAACATCCCGGGGATCGGCCGCCTGCTGATCCAGGCCGTCGGCCGTCGCGACGTGCCGCTGGTCCAGGGCACGGTGCTGGTCATCGCCGCGATCTACGTGCTCGTGAATCTCGTGGTCGACATCGTCGCGGCCGCGCTCGACCCGCGCATCCGCCGGGCTTAGGGGCAGACGCATGGAAGCCACCCTCACGTTGAACGATCGGGCCCTCCGCCGGCCGTCGCGGCTGACACAAGCCCAGCGCATCCTGGTCCGTCACCCGAACATGCTGGTCGGGGCCGTGCTGCTGGCGATCATCGTCGTCGCCGCGGCCGGGGCTTCAGTGATCATGACGCACGACCCGAACCTGCAGACGCCCTCGGACCGCCTGCTCCCGCCGTCGTCGACACATTTCCTCGGCACGGACGGCCAGGGTCGCGATGTCTTCAGCCGGATGATCAAGGGGGCACAGCTGTCGCTACTCGTCGGCGTCGCCGTGGCGACGCTCACCTGCCTCGCGGGCGGGGCGATCGGCCTGGTCAGCGGGTTCATGCCGCGGGTCGACGCGGTCGTGATGCGGATCATGGATGGGCTGATGGCCTTCCCGAGCATCATCCTCGCGATCGGCATCATGGCGGTGCGGGGCGCCGAGGTGTCGAACGTCATCTTCGCGCTGACCGTGGTCAACACGCCCCGCATGGCGCGGATCGTCCGCAGCGTCGTCCAGAGCACGGCCGAGGCGCAGTTCGTCGAGGCGGCGGAGTCGATCGGCGTCAGCACGCCGCGTCTCCTCCTGCGGCACATCACGCCGAACTGCCTCTCGCCGGTGATCGTGCAGACCAGCTTCGTGTTCGCCGAGGCCGTGCTCGGCGAGGCGACGCTCTCGTTCCTCGGGGCCGGCGCGCCACCGGACGTGCCCTCGTGGGGCGGCATGCTCTCCGAGTCGCGGGTCTTCCTGTCGCAGGCGCCGTGGACGATGCTCGTCCCGGGCGCGGCGCTCACGTTGACCGTCTTCGCGCTCAACCTGATCGGCGACGGCATCCGTGACGTCCTGGACCCCCGGCTGCGGCAGCGGTAGGGCGGTTGCGGCCACGGGCGGCCTCGGGTACCGTGTCGACGTTGATTCGTTGGGACCCGTCTTTGACGGTGAAGGGGAGACCATATGCCACTGTTCGCAGCGATTCTGGAGTATTCGGACGATGCCGAGCGCCGGCAGCAGGTGCGGCCGACGCACCGCGAGTACCTGCGGAGCATCCTGGAGGCCGGCAAGCTGCACGAGTCGGGGCCGCTCGCCGACGACAGCGGGGCGATCATCGTCTACGACGTCGCCGATCTCTCCGAGGCGCAGGAGATCCTCGCGAACGACCCGTTCGCGCAGGAGGGCGTCATTGCCGGCGCGCAGCTCCAGCAGTGGAACATCGTCATGTCGAAGAACGGCCAGTAGCCCCGTCCCGAAGTGGTCGGGGCAATGGAGGACGAAGGCGCGTCGATGTGACGCTCGGATGGCGTGGGATTGCACGTACGGTCGGCCCTTGTGGCCGACCTTCCTCTCGCGGGCAAGGTGACCGCACGGTGGTGGCTTCCGCGCAGCGTAGCGGGATCCACATGTACTCGTCAGGGTACCCGCACCAGCGGGGGGACGTTGAAGTTGCGGCTGAAGACGTTCTCCGGGTCGTACTCCGTCTTCACCCTCTGCAGCCGCTCGTAGGTCGGCGACGGGTACGCCTGCCGCACGCTCTCCTCGCTCGTGTCCCAATGCAGGTTGATGTAGATGCCGTTCGTGTGCGGCTCGAACGCCTGCCATGCCGGGTCGAGATTGCGCAGGTCCGGGTAGAGATCCAGCGCCGTGAAGGCGACGGCCTGCGAGCGGTGCGCCCACGCCGTCGCGCCAGCCGGGACATCGTTGACGGCGCCGCCCAGGGTCCGGAAATTGGCCCACGGCACCCGCCCCTCCTTCATCAGCCGGACGACGGCGTCGGCGGTCTCGCGGTTCAGGTGGTCGAGCAGGCCCGTGCGGCCGCGCAGCGTCTGCTGCCCCGCGTGGGGCGCGTTCTGCGGCGTCATCAGCGCCGCGTAGGGGACGACCTGCGCCTGCTGGTCGATCAGCGGGCCGACCCGCAGCAAGGGCTCGAGCGCGGCCGTCGCCGCCGGGACGTCGTCGTTCGCCCACACCGCGTAGATTTGCGCGACCGGCGGCTGGCCGCGCCGCGCGGGCGAGAGGTAGAGGAAGTTCTGCAGCTCGCGCGGCGCCGCCTCCATGTAGGCGCCCCAGCGCGCGAGCACGCCGGCCATGTCCGTCGCGTCGAGGACGAACATGCCGGAGATGACGTTGCGGACCGGCAGCGCCTCGAACTCGATGGCGGTCACGATGCCGACGTTCGCGCCGGCGCCACGGATCGCCCAGAAGAGGTCCGGATGCTCATCCTCCGAGGTTCGGACGATGCGCCCGTCCGCGAGAGCGACCTCAGCGGCAACGATGTGGTCGATCATCAGGCCGAACTTGCGGGCGAGGAGACCGATCCCGCCGCCGGTGGCGATGCCGCCGACGCCGACGTCCGGCGCATCGCCCGAGGTCATCGCCCACCCATAGGGGGCGAGCGCCTGGGCGACCTGGCCCCACGTCGCGCCCGGGCCGACGCGCACGCGGCGGGTGGCCTCGTCGACGATCTCGATACCGTTGAGCCGTGAGACGTCGATGATGATGCCGCCGTCGTTTGTCGAGAGCGCGCCGTGCCCGCCGCTGCGGATCGAGAGCGGCACCGGCTGGCTGCGGGCGAAGAGGATCGCCTCGGAAACGTGCTCCGGATCCTCGGCCATGAGCACGAGCCCAGGACGCCCCTCCTGCATGTAGGTGGAGCGCACGCGCTCGTAGGCGGGGTCGCCGGGAGCCACCGCCTCATCGCGCAGTGAGGCGGGGATCTCATCGTAGGCGATGTCGTCGCTGCGCGGCACCTCGTCACCGCTGGTCAGACGGGTCACGCGCGGCCGCTCCGGCGCCGGCTCGCCGCGCTCCCTGGCGACGATCTCGCGCACCGCCGGCGCGACCTCCTCGCCGAACGCCTGGATCGCCGTCGGATCGTCCCCACTGAGAATAAACGTGCCGAAGCCCTGCTCGAGCGCGAGCTCGGCCAGTTCCTGCGCCCACTGCTTCGGCGGGCCGGTCAGGAAGCCGCGGTTGGCGTTGAGGAAGGTCCCGTTGACGTTCAGCAACCGCCGGATCTCCCGCGGCCGCCGCCCGGCCCCCTCCGCCGCCTCGTCGATACGCGCATTGCCCTCGGCCAGCTGCTCCAGGGTGGCGTAGCCCAGCGAGGGGAGCCAACCGTCGGCCTTGCGGGCCAGCAGGCGCAGCATGCGCGGCTTGTAGGCGCCGATCCAGATG
>DATLHE010000357.1:0-35186 GCA_035540335.1 Thermomicrobiales bacterium
ACCCGACCACGACGAAGTGCCCGTACTGCATGTCCGAGGTGCCGAACCAGGCCACCCGCTGCGCCTTCTGCACGTCGGAGCTGTCGCCGTCGGCGAGCGCGGTGTAGGGATGCCACGTACGGTCGGCCCTGCCCCTGTGGGCGCCCCTGCGGGCCGCAGCTGCGGGCGGTGGCCGACCTCGTGCAGGCAGCCGCGCTGGGCTGGACAGACACCCGGTCCGACATACGCGGATAGGCGCCACAGTACCCCTCAGAACGTCATACGCGGCGCCGGAATGGTCCGGCGCCGCGTTTTCCTGTTGACCAGGCCAGTTCAACGTCCGGCCAAAGGGTCGACGTGGGACGTCAGCGCGCTCGCTGGATCAGTCCGCGTTGTGGGGCTGCCGAGGGACCGGGTCCGCAGGACGAAGACCCCGAACACGGCAAGCCAGATCGACCACAGGATGTAGCCGAAGACCACGATGTTCCCAGCCGCGTCGAAGCCCGCGGGCTCCAGCGTCCCGATGAGAATACCGGCAGCTGCGATCATGCCCAATCCGGCCAGCCAGCTTCTCCACGGCACGGCCGAGCCGAGCATGGCGATTGCGGCGAGCGCGGTCCAGGTTGCGGTGAACAGGTAGCCGAGGTTCTCGCCGACCGCGACGCCCGCGTACCGGTTGAATGCCTCGAAGACGACGACGGATGATTCCCTCGTGCTCTCGCTGGATTCGGGATCCAGATAGGTATCCGCGAGGTACGGGACCAAAAACGGCCAGCGGATCAGGCCGAGAAACTGCACGATGCCAGCCGTGATGCCGAAGGCGGTCGCGATCGCCATGAACGGCGTGTCCGGGCGCGCCAGGACCCTGTGCACCAGCACCGCGAGCGGGATGAACAGCACGGCCGTCAACATGAATGCATACCAGACTGCCACAAGCTGATCGCCGCCCTCGTCAAACGTGCGCAGGACCTCGCTTGCGGGCTTGCGCAGGATATCGGGATACTCGAAGATCATCGACAGCCAGGTGAAGAAGACGTTGAAGGCGACGGGCGTCAGGATCAGCAGGAACCCGGTGAGCTTGCGCGCGCTTGAGTCGTTCATGACGTGTTCCCTCACATGGTGGTCCTGGTCGAACGAGCCGGACCTGGCGCGAGCCGTGTCTGTCATGTAGGGTCCCGATACTGCCAACAGCACCGCGGACAGCGCTCTGTCCCTGCATACTCCTTGCGCATCCGCCGTATGGTTCAGGTCCGATCCGCTATCGGGCATGTGCTCGTATGCGCGCTTCGAGCATGCTCCCCAGCGTAGCAAACGCACGCGCCCGGAATGTTTGGCGGGTCGGTTTCGGGCGACCGATGGGGCTACTGGCAGTCGCTCCACACGGGGATGCCGGGACCGGGATCGACAACGTCAAACGCGGCGCCGGATCTCCGGCGCCGCGTTCTTCATGTGGACTGGATCGGGTGGAGTGCTAGCAGGCGACGCCGTCAAGGCTGTCCTCGGCCGGTCGCAGGTTGCCCTCGGCGATCGCCGCCTCGACCTGCTCGACGAAGGCGCTGATCTCACGGCCGTCGTCCGTGCGTAGCGTGACGTGCATGAGCCCGAGGCGATCGCGCACCAGCCGGGCCACGGTCAGTTCGTGCGAGCCGAACGCGGACACCAGGTCGGGCGCGACGAAGCGCTGGCCGGGCGAGAGGTAGGTCTTGAAGGGTGCCGGTGCGGTGGCGAGAAGCGTCATCGTCGTGTCTCCTCAGACGTGTGCGGCGCGGCGTTGCGTCGCGTGATGTGGCGGTTCGGCCCGCCCACCGCGCGATGTCTGCGGCGGGAAGGGCAACAGTCCTGCCATCGACTGTCCGCCTCGGGTGGCGATGTGGCGATACTCTCTTCGTGAGAGATTTCACATACTAATACGACGACATGAACCGCCTGTCAATACCCTCTTGGTGGGTCGGAGTCAGCCAGGCTCGCGGCGGCCGTGCAGCGGCGTACGGTGTACGACTGCGCGGCACGCTGTGTGCATTTGTCGCGGCGAGAGTAGAATAGGCGGGAGCGGCCGACAGCCGCTGCTTCACGCTGGCGCTCGCGCCCGCCTCGCGAGGGGGGCTGGCGGCCCGCCGCCGGCTGAGTACTCGCGTCTTTTTGCTCGCACAGTGCTCACGCGTGTCTTTGTCGCGCACCGCGATCCGGGTCCCCACACGTGTCAGCCCGATCGTCCGTCAACCACACGGTGATCCCTGTCGAGCGCAGCCAGGAATGCCACACACAATGCTGAAGTCGCAGGAGTTGGAACGCACCGGGCAGTCGCGCGTCATGGACGTCGTGAGCGACTACGTCGCCCTTACCAAACCGGGCATCATGGCGCTGCTGCTGGTCACGACGCTCGGCGCGATGCTCATCGCGGGGCAGGGCACGCCCTCCTTCGGCCTCGTGCTGCTGACGATGGTCGGCGGCGTGCTGACCGCCGGCGGCGCCAACGTCCTCAACTGCTATATCGACCGCGACATCGACGCCAAGATGCCGCGCACGCGCAAGCGGGGCACCGCCAACGGCAGCATCTCGCCGGTCGCGGCGCTCACCTTCGGCGTCGCCCTCACGCTCACCGGCTTCCTGCTCCTCGGCCTCTGGGTGAACTGGCTCGCCGCCTTCCTCGCTCTGGCGGGCAACCTCTACTACGTCTTCGTCTACACGCTCTGGCTGAAGCGCACGACGCCGCACAACATCGTCGTCGGCGGCGCGGCCGGGGCCGTGCCGCCGCTGGTCGGTTGGGCCGCGGTGACCGGCACGCTTGCGGCGCCGGCGTGGATCCTCTTCGCGATCATCTTCTACTGGACGCCGCCGCACTTCTGGGCGCTGGCGCTGCTGAAGCAGGGTGAGTACGGCCGGGTGCACGTGCCGATGCTGCCGGTCGTGGCCGGGGAGACGGAGACCCGCCGCCAGATCTTCATGTACACGATCATGCTGGCCGCCGTCTCGCTGTTGCTGGTGCCGTTCGGCATGAGCTGGATCTACTTCGTCGGCGCGCTCCTGCTCGGCGGCTGGTTCCTCCGCCTCGCCTACAAGCTGCTGACCGACCCGAGCAAGGCTCTCGCTCGCAAGACGTTCTTCTACTCGATCTGGTATGTCGCCGCGCTTTTCGCCGTGATGGTCACCGACCGCCTCATGCTGGGGTAGCGTCGACCCTCAGCAAACGAGCAGGGAAACGCCCGGGCCATCATGGCCCGGGCGTTTGCGCATTCCGGAAGGGACCGTCGTCGTAGCCGCGCACCCCGAATGGTGTGCGCCTCCGGCCCCGGCATGGCGGCCGTTCCGGTTCGATCTACTCCGGCTTCGGCAGCGTGTCCCAGTCGATCGTGACGCCGTCCTCCAGGTAGGCCCGCAGCCCCTGGATCGTCATCTCCAGCCCCTCCCCGTTGCGCGCCGCCGCCTCGTCGTCGACGTGGCCAGACTCGACGATGGTGAGACGCGTGCCGCCGTCCTCCGGGGCGAAGGTGTACTCCATCGTCACCGGCGGATGCGCGTCCTCCTGGAACGTGTCGGGCCGGGAGTCGGGGATCGACGCGTCCCACGTCCAGACCAGCCGGTGCGGGCGCTCGACGGCGAGATACCGGCCCCGTGCCTGCATGTGGGGCGGCCAGTCGAACGTCCAGCCGCCCTCCGGCCGGACGTCGACCTCGACGCGCTGGGCGAACCACTGCGTGAGCTGCTCCGGCCGGGTCAGGGCATCGAAGACCTGGTCCGGCGGGGCGTTCAGCTGAGCGTCCTTGGAAACCGAAGGCAATGACATGTGCATCCTTTCCGGATGTCCGTCGGCGCGGGGCGGCCGCGGGGTGTGGCGCGAGGGTAGCGTGCGCCGGGGCGGCGTGCTTCTTCGATCTTGCACACAGCCGGTCGCTCCCGGAGGATGCGACCGGCTGTGGAAGAACGAGACGCGATGGGCTAGTCGGCGGGGATGAGGACCGGTGCCGGCCGGGGGGTGGGCGCGGCATCGGGATCGACCGGCTCCGGCGCGCGGTCGCCGAGACCGATGCCGTAGTAGGTGAGCCCCTCGCGCGCGACGCGGTCCGGGTCGTAGATGTTGCGGCCGTCGAAGATGACGGGCTGCTTGAGCGACGTGCGCAGCCGCTCCCAGTCCGGGCTCTTGAACTGCCGCCACTCGGTCGCGATGATCAGCGCGTCGGCGCCGTCGAGCGCCTCGTCGCGGTTCGTGCAGAGTACGAGATCGTCGCGCACGCCGTAGATCGCGCGGGCGCTGGTCATCGCCTCCGGGTCGTAGCCGCGCACCGACGCCCCATGCGCCCACAGCCCCTCGATGATCTCGCGGCTCGGCGCGTCGCGCATGTCGTCAGTCTTCGGCTTGAAGGCCAGGCCCCAGACGGCGAACGTGCGGCCGGCGAGGTCGTCGCCGAAGTGGTCGAGGATCTTCTCGATCATCACACGCTTCTGCCGCTGGTTGACGGCCTCCACGGCGCGCACCAGCTCCGCTTCGTAGCCGACTGCCGCGGCGGTGTTCTCCAGCGCGCGGATGTCCTTCGGGAAGCAGGAGCCGCCGTAGCCAATGCCGGCATAGATGAAGTTGTAGCCGATGCGGGAGTCGGAGCCGATGCCGACGCGGACGTTCTCGATGTTGGCGCCGACGCGCTCGGCGATGTTGGCGATCTCGTTCATGAACGAGATCTTGGTCGCCAGCATCGCGTTGGCGGCGTACTTCGTGAGCTCCGCGGAGCGGATGTACATCACCATGAAGCGGTTGTGGTTGCGGTTGAACGGCGCGTAGAGCTGGCGCATCGCCTCGATGCTCTCCGGCTGCTCGGCGCCAACAATGATGCGGTCCGGCCGCATGAAGTCGTCGATCGCGGCGCCTTCCTTGAGGAACTCCGGATTGCTGACGACGTCGAAGGGGATGTCCACTCCCCGCGCCCGGAGCGTCTCGGCGAGGATGCCGCGCACCAGATCGGCCGTGCCGACCGGCACCGTCGACTTGTTGACGACGATCGTCGGCTGCTCCATGTGCTCGCCGATCGTGCGGGCGACGGACTCGACGTACCGCAGGTCGGACGAGCCGTCCTCGTTCGGCGGCGTGCCGACGGCGATGAAGATGATGCGGCCGAAGTCGACCGCCTCCTTCGCGTCGGTGGTGAAGACCAGCCGGCCGGCGGCGGCGTTCTGCGTGACGATCTCGGTCAGTCCCGGCTCGAAGATGGGGACGATGCCGTTGCGCAGGTTCTCGATCTTGGTGGCGTCGACGTCGACGCAGCAGACCTCATTGCCGCTCTCGGCGAAGCAGGCGCCGGTCACCAGTCCGACATAGCCTGTCCCAAAGACCGTCACGTTCATGAATCAGGTTCCTCCAGAGACGTGTTCACGAGTGCAAGCCGGCGGTTCGTCGGATTCGAGTGTACACCCAGGACCGCGGCCGGCCGGAGCATCCGCCCGATGCGGGCGGCGGTCTCGTGGACCCGCGCGCGTCGCGCTATGCTGCCCGTGGCTGGCGACCTGCCCGGGACGGCCCGCGCACGCCAGGCGCCGATGGAGTGGACAGGGAGACGCGCATGACCCCGCTGCCGGACTGGTATCTCGACGAGCTGGCGCACGCCGGCCCCGAGCACCTCGACACGACCTACGTGCCCCGCTACGACCAGAAGGCCGCCACGGACCCGGAAGAGGATCTGGCGCTGCTGCAACGGCACGGGCTGGGCCCGGCCGACACACTCGTCGATCTCGGCGCCGGCACGGGCACCTTCGCCGTCGCCGCCGCCGCGCTCTGCCGGCGGGTGGTCGCGGTCGATGTCTCGCGCCCGATGCTGGCGGTGCTCGAGGAGAAGCTCGGGCGCGACGACATCGCCAACGTCGAGGTCGTCCGGGCCGGGTTCCTGAGCTACCAGCACCAGGGCGCGCCGGCCGACGTCGTCTACTCGCGCCACGCGCTGCACCACCTGCCGGATTTCTGGAAGGTCGTCGCGCTCGACCGCATCACGCGCATGCTGCGCCCCGGCGGCATCTTCTTCCTGCGGGATCTGGTCTACACCATCGAGCCGGACGAGGTCGGCGACGTCATCGAGGCGTGGCTGGGGCGGGCGACGGCCGACCCCGCGGCGGGCTGGACGCGCGCGGAGCTGGCGACGCATGTGCGGGAGGAGTTCAGCCCGTTCAGCTGGCTGCTGGAGCCGATGCTGGAGCGTGCCGGGTTCCGGATCGAGGAGGCGCAGTCCCACGGCTCGACCTACGCGACGTACGTCTGCGCGCGGCGCTGATCGCGAAACGAAACGGGCCGGCACAAGGCCGGCCGCGGGAACGAGAAAGGGCCGCCACAAGGGCGGCCCGTACGGGAGGCCCTCGCAGCTGCGGGCGGTGGCCTCTCTTTCGTTGCGGGTGAATAGTCCGCTACGACGCCTTCTTGCGGTTGACGACCGGGTTCTTCAGGACGCCGACGCCGCCGACCTCGATCTCGATCACGTCGCCCTCCTTCATCGGGCCGACGCCGTGCGGCGTACCGGTCATGATGATGTCGCCCGGCTCCAGCGTCATCACCTGGCTGAGGAAGCTGATCAGGAACGGCACGCTGAAGATCAGGCTCTTGGTCGACTCCGACTGGCGAACCTCGCCGTTCAGGCGCGATTCCACCTTCGTGTCGCTGACGTCGAGGTCCGTCTCGATCGCCGGGCCGAGCGGCAGGTAGGTGTCGTAGCCCTTGCCGCGGATCCACTGGCCGTCGCCGAACTGCTGCACGCGGTCGGAGACGTCATTGCCGGCGGTGTAGCCGAAGACGTAGTCCAGCGCGTCCGTCTCGCTGACGTCGCGCGCCGTCTTCCCGATGACGACGACCAGCTCGGCCTCGTAGTCGATGTTGTTCTCGGGGTAGGCGAGCTCGATTGGCTGGCCCGGGCCGACGATCGCCGACGTCGGCTTCATGAAGACCACCGGCGTCGTCGGGATGGTGCGCGTCGGGTCGTTCTCGGTCACGTGGTCGACGTAGTTGAGCCCGATCGCGATCACCTTGCCGGGCTTCAGCGGCGCGAGCAGCGTCAGATCATCGAGCGAGCCGACCTCTTCGCCCTTGGCGAGCCCATCGAACAGGTCGCCAGCGGCGGCGTAGACCGTCGAGCCCTCGACGATGCCATAGCGCGCGTCGGCGGAATCGGAAGCGGAGTAACGGACGATCTTCATGCTGCTGCAAGCT
Organism: Thermomicrobiales bacterium; assembly: GCA_035540335.1. Classification (GTDB taxonomy): domain Bacteria; phylum Chloroflexota; class Chloroflexia; order Thermomicrobiales; family UBA6265; genus UBA6265. The sequence continues at coordinate 7,157 of DATLHE010000357.1, forward strand.
CCTTGAACGGTTACCGAACCGGCCGGATCACATTGTCCCGGTGAACTGCCGGCGATTGTACCCGCCCCTGCCGGGATGCGCGATATCGCGCCACGCGCGGAGTACTATAGGAATCCATCGGCCGACGGTTCCGTCGTTTCGCCCTTAGCCCGCTGGATACCGATGCCCGAGCTACATCTCCACCTCATGGACTCCGAGACGGGCGAGCCCCTGCCGCAGCCGCTGCTGCCGGAGGCGGAGGCCCTGGCGCTGCTCGACGCGGCGGAGATCACCGCGGCCGAGCTGGTGCCGTGGGGCTCCAACTACACCTTCGCCGTCGCCCTCGAGGCCGAGGGCCGCCCCGGCCACCTCGCGATCTACAAGCCGAAGCTGGGCGAGCGGCCCCTCTACGACTTCCCGAACGGAACCCTCTACCTCCGCGAGCGCGCCTCCTACCTGCTGAGCCGGCGCCTGGGCTGGGATCTCGTGCCGCCGACCATCGTGCGCGATGGCCCGCATGGCATCGGCAGCCTCCAGATCTACGTCGCCTCGCGGCCAGAGCACGCCGACGACCACGCGTTCTGGAGCCGGCGCACGCCCGAGATCGAGCGCATGGTGCTGTTCGACCACCTCGCCAACAACGCCGACCGCAAGATCGGCCACTGCCTCGTCGGCACCGACGGCGCCATCTGGGGCATCGACCACGGGCTCACCTTCAACCACGTGCCGAAGCTGCGGACCGTGCTCTGGCAGTTCGTCGGCCGCTCGATCGATCCCGCCCTGCTGGGGGACGTGCGGCGCGTGCTCGACGCCTGCGACGACGTCACCAGGGAGCTCTCCGGGCTGCTGCGCGACGAGGAGATTCGCGCCTTCTGGGACCGGACGCGGAGCCTGCTGAAGGCCGGCCGCTACCCGCTGCTCGACCCGCGGCGCAATGTGCCCTACGGCTGGTGGTAAGGATGTACGCCGGCAAGGCGTCGCTCCAACGCCGTCGCGGCGCACCTCCCGGCGTGTGCGCCGCTGGTCGTCGTCAGGACGGGGCGGTCCACACCGACCTGCGTATTGACGCCCGGGCCAAACGTGCCGCAAGGTAGCGTCAGATGACTCGCGGCCATGGCCGCGCCACCCCCGGGGACGCTCCCGACGAACAAAGGACGATGCGCGTGCGCTGGCGACACTCGTTTTCCTCGGTCGATGCCCATGGCGCGGGGCAGCCGCTCCGGCTGATCACCTTCGGCGTGCCGCGCCTGCGGGCGACGACGATCCGCGAGCAGGTGGCCGAGATGCGGGACCGCTTCGACGATATCCGGCTCTGGCTGCTGACCGAGCCCCGGGGCCACGCCGGCCTAACCGGCGCTATCCTCGTGCCGTCCGCCGATCCGGAGGTCGACTACGGCGTCATCTTCATGTCCGCCAGCGGCTACAGCACGATGTCGGGCCACGGCATGATCGCGGTGACGACGGCGCTCATCGAGACCGGCACCGTGCCGATCGAGGGGCCGGAGACGCGCGTGACCTTTGACACGCCGGCGGGCCGGATCCAGGCGCGGGCCACGATCGACCAGGGCCGCGTGCGCAATGTCCGCTTCCGCAACGTGCCGGCGTTCCGGCTGAGGAAGGACCTCGAGATCGACCTCGACGGCCGCGCCCTGCGGGTCGACGTCGCGTTCGGCGGCGCCTGGTTCGCGATCGCGCGGGCCGAGGACCTCGACGTCGCGCTCACGCCGGCCAAGTCGCCGCATCTCACCCGGCTCGGCGTCGAGATCATGCGCGCGACGAGCAACGCGCTCGACGTCGTCCATCCCACCGACCCGGACCTCGCCGGCATCTTCGGCACCGTCATCCTGGGGGCCCCGCACGCCGACGACAGCACCAGCCGCAACGTCACGGTTTACGGCGACGGCCTGGTCGAGCGCTCGCCCTGCGGCACCGGCATGTCGGCGACGATGGCCTGCCTGGCCGCCGACGGCCAGCTGGCGGTGGGCGATGCCTTCGTCAGCGAGAGCATCATCGACACCGTGTTGACCGGCCGGATCGTGGTGAGCACGACGATCGGCGACTACCCCGGGATCATCACCGAGATCGCCGGCCGCGGCGCGGTCACGGGGATGCACAGCTTTGTCGTCGATTCCTCCGACGCCCTGCGGTCGGGGTACGTGCTGCTGTAGCGCGTCCGGCACTCGCTCCCGATTTGTGATTTTGCTCACAAGCGGGGTGGGGTGGTACACTCTCGCGTGGTTGAGGGTGGTCGATTGTGATAAGATGCGCAATCGAAAGCAGGGGTGCATCGTGGCCGACAACGACAGGCCAAACCTCCAGGACCGAGATCTTCACGCCATTGGAATCGCGTCAAGCCTGGGTTTCTCGCTTGTCGCCACGATGGTTGTGCTGATCGGCGGAGGGGTGCTGCTCGACAAGTGGCTCGACACTGCCCCGCTCTTCACCCTGATCGGCGTGGCAGTAGGGCTGATTGCCGCGGCGTATCAACTGTATGAGCTCACGCTGCTCGGCCGGAAGGACCGCGAGAACGGACCCCTCACCCGAGCACTGGAACGCCGCCGGGCGGCGAAACAGGAGCGGCAGTAACCCAAGCACTACTGCCGTGTGGGTCGTTTTCAGCAACTGTCGTCATTGGGTGTTCGCAGGTGAGGATCGCGCGTTCGACGTGCGTTCCGGCGCGCAGAAGCGCATGCCAGGTTGAGGAGAGGCGCCTACACACATGGATCTGCATATCTCACTTGCGGCGGAGGAACTCTTCAAGGTTGGCCCCGTCTCCGTCACCAACTCCATGCTCGTCATGTTCCTGGTGATGGCCGCCATCCTGATTGTCTTCTCGTACCTCGCGCGCCGGGCGCAGGCCGTCCCGGGCCACGCGCAGGGCGTCCTCGAGCTGATCGTCGAGTTCCTGCTCAACCTCGTCGAGTCGACAGCCGGCAAGCGCATCGGCCGCCGCATCTTCCCGCTCGTGGCCGGCCTCTTCATCTTCATCCTCTTCGCCAACTTCACCGGCCTGCTGCCGGGCGTCGGCACCATCACCCTCGAGAAGGATGAGGCCCAGGCCGACACCGCCGAGTCCGCCGACCTGCATGCCGCCACGCCGGAGGCCCAGGCCGCCGCGACCGCCGTCGCCGGCGAGGATCACTCGGGCGCCGCGGCGACGACCGGCACCGGCGACGACTCCGGCGACCATTCCGCCGACGAGGGCGGACACTCCGAGTCCGTGCCGCTCTTCCGCCCGCCGACCGCCGATCTCAACATGACCCTGGCGCTGTCGATCCTGACCTTCACCGCCGTCCAGATCGCCGGTGTCACCGCCCACGGCGTGCGCGGCCGCATCAAGCACATGGCGAACCCGCCGTTCATCTTCCCGATCGAGGTCATCTCCGAGTTCTCGCGCATCATCTCGCTCGCCGCCCGTCTCTTCGGGAACGTCTTCGCCGGCGAGGTGCTGCTCGGCGTGATGTACGCGATGTCGGCGGCGATCAAGGTCGCCATCCTCCCGCTCATCTTCCCGGTCGTGTTCATCGGCCTCGAGGTCCTCTTCGGGACGATCCAGGCTTTGGTGTTCGCGCTCCTGACCCTGATCTACATCTATCTTGCGGCGGCCGGCCACGATGACCATGGCTCGGAGGTCTACGAGGCCCCCGACCAGGCCAGGGCCGAGCTCGATCATGAGCTGCGGTCCGGCGTCACGCCGGCCTCCGCGGGCGACTAACTCTTCCTTTGCGAGTTCTGCCCGGACCACCCGGCCCCCGCGCCGGATGGGACATCAGAGGGCACGAGTTCGAGACAGTGGTTTTCGGTTTGATGGAACGGCAGCATGAGGTCGTTCCGGCAATGCGTTGGTGGGGCCGTCGCGAATGTCGTGCGGCGCCGACAGGGAGGAAACGTCACGTGTTTGACGGCATTACAGATCCGGAGGCCGTTCGGTACATTGGCTCGGGCATCGCGATCGGCATTGGCGGTCTCGGCCCGGCGCTCGGCATCGGTATGGCCGTGCGCGGCGCCATGGAGGCCATCGGCCGCAATCCGGAGGCCGCTGGTCAGATCCAGACCTCGATGATCATCGGTGCGGCGCTCGCCGAGGCGGTCGCGATCTACGCGTTCGTTATCGCCATCATCATCGCGTTCGTCTAAACCCGGTGGACGACACTGGCGCCGGGGCTCGTCCCCGGCGCCAGCGACGACCCACTGCTTCGGTCCTCGACGGACGCTTCGTGCTATGTGCGGGGGCGTCGCTTGGTTGACCGACGGGTCTGAGGACACCCACCGAAGGAGTGGCGGACTGTGGATCAACTAGGGATCAACGGATGGCAGCTGGCCGTCCAGATGGTCGCGTTTATCATCTTTGTCTTTCTCCTTTGGCGGTTTGCCCTGAAGCCGATCGTGGGCGTCCTCGATCAGCGGCAGGCGCGAATCAGCGAGAGCATGTCCGCCGCCGAGCGGATGCAGCAGGAGCTCAAGGAGACCCAGGCGCGCAACGAGGAAGTGCTCCAGCAGGCCCGCCGCGAGGCGCAGGACGTGCTGGTCACCGCCCGGCAGAACGCCGAGCAGATCGAGGCCCGCGCCCGCGAGAAGGCGGACGCCGCGGCCAATGAGTTCCTCACCCGTGCCCAGGAGACCCTGCGCCAGGAGACCGCCCAGGCGCGGCAGGCGCTGCGGCAGGAGGTCGGTGACCTCGCCGTCACCGCCGCGGGCCGCATCCTCCGCAAGGAGATCGACCCGGACGCCCAGCGGAGCATCATCGAGAGCACGCTGGCCGAGGCCAGCGGCCCGAACCAGGCATAGGTATCCAGAAGGCAGGAGGGATGAGGCGACTCGGCCAACTGCCTTCTGCCTCCTGCGTAGTGGTTCTGGCATGGAACGATCACGGGGGTGACGGCGCGCACACGCCGCCGGCACTCCGGTTGTAAGGGATACGAGCGATGGCAAGCGGTTCTGCGCGGCGCTATGCCCAGGCCCTCACCGAGCTGGCTCGCGAGAGCGGGTCGTTCGACGCCTGGCAGCGCGACCTGGACGTGCTCAATGCGCTCGTGCGTGACGAACAGGTCCGGTTCTACCTGACCGACCCGGGCGTCCAGAACGAGCAGAAGTTCACGGCGGTCGACGCCGTGCTCGACGGCGTCGAGCCCGAGGCCCGCAATCTGCTTCACATCCTCATCGCGCGCCGGAAGGTCGACATCCTCCCGGACGTCGCCCGGCACTTCGCCGCGGCGGCGATGGCGGAGCGAGGCATTGTGGTGGCCGATGTGACGACCGCGGATGCGCTCGACGATGCCGGTAAGGAGCTCGTGCGCGAGCAGCTGAAGCGCATCGTCGGCAAGGATGTCGAGCTGCGGCTGCATGAGGATGCACGCATCATTGGCGGCATCGTGGCGCGCATCGGTGATCAGGTCATCGATGGAAGTGTGGTGAATCAGTTGCGTCGCCTGCGGGCACGCTTGAACGTCGCCTGATCAGGCGGCACCGGAATCGCGCCCGCCCCGGCGGGCGCAGGCACAAGGCCACGGCAGCAATCAGGCCCGCGCGGCGCGGCACTGACGCCGCGGAGAAACGGAGCGATCATGGCGGTACGCGCGACCGAGATCAGTGATCTGCTCAAGCAGCAGATCCAGGGATTCTCAGACGAAGCAACGATTACCAACGTCGGTCAGGTGATCGCCGTTGGCGACGGTGTGGCCACCGTGCATGGCCTCAGCCAGGCGATGCAGGCCGAGCTCGTCGAATTCACCAAGGATGGAACGCTTGGTCTCGTTCTGAACCTTGAGGAAGACGTCGTCTCGGTCATTGTCATGGGCGAGTACATCAACATCGAGGAAGGTGACGAGGTCCGGACCACCGGCGCCGTCGCCTCCGTCCCCGTTGGCGATGCCCTCCTTGGCCGGGTCGTCAACGCCCTCGGCCAGCCGATCGACGGCAAGGGCCCGATCCAGACGGACAAGACCCGCGAGATCGAGCGCATCGCCCCTGGCGTCATCAAGCGCCAGAACGTCGACACCGCGCTCCAGACCGGCATCAAGGCGATCGACGCCATGACGCCGATCGGCCGCGGCCAGCGGCAGCTCATCCTCGGCGACCGCCAGACCGGCAAGTCGACGATCGGTGTCGACACGATCATCAACCAGCGCGACAGCGGCGTGAAGTGCATCTACGTCGCCATCGGCCAGAAGCGGGCGCAGGTCGCGCAGATCACCCAGATCCTCGAGAACAACGGGGCGCTGGAGAACACCGTCATCGTCGTCGCCTCGGCCTCCGACCCGGCTCCGCTCCAGTACATCGCCCCCTTCGCGGGCACCGCGATGGGCGAGGAGTTCATGGAGAACGGCCAGGATGCGCTGATCATCTACGACGACCTCACCAAGCACGCCCAGGCCTACCGCCAGGTGTCGCTGCTGGTCCGCCGCCCGCCGGGCCGCGAGGCCTACCCGGGTGACGTCTTCTACCTGCACTCGCGGCTCCTCGAGCGCGCGGCGCGCCTCAACAACGAGCTCGGCGGCGGCTCACTGACATCGCTGCCGATCATCGAGACGCAGGCGGGCGACATCTCCGCCTACATCCCGACGAACGTCATCTCGATCACCGACGGCCAGATCTACCTTGAGACCGACCTCTTCTACGCCGGCGTCCGCCCGGCCATCAACACCGGTCTCTCGGTCTCCCGCGTCGGTGGCGCGGCGCAGATCAAGGCCATGCGCCAGGTGGCCGGTAGTCTCCGTCTCGACATGGCGAGCTACCGCTCGCTGGCCGCGTTCGCGCAGTTCGGCACGTCCGACCTCGACGCCTCGACGCGCCGCCAGATCGAGCGCGGCCAGGTGATGACCGAGGTCCTCAAGCAGCCGCAGTACAGCCCGCTCCCGGTCGAGGAGCAGGTGGCGATCCTGTGGGCCGGCTCCGCCGGACTGCTCGACGACATCCAGGTCGATCAGGTGCGGAAGTTCGAGGACGAGTACCTCGAGTTCCTGCGCTCGACCCAGGGCCCGCTGCTCGCCCGCATCCGCGACGAGAAGGTCCTCGCCGACGACCTCGTCGAGACCCTGAAGAAGATCACCGCGGAGTTCAAGGCGACGAACAACTACGGTCGGAGCGCCCAGGCGCAGGCCGCAGACTAGCCACGAGAGGATGAGGCGAAGTGCCAAGCCCACGTGAAATCCGCCGCCGGATCCGCAGCGTCCGCAACATGTCGCAGATCACGCGGGCCATGGAGATGGTCGCCGCGTCGAAGATGCGGCGCGCGCAGGACCGCGTCACCAGCGGCCGGCCGTACGCGGAGCGGGTCCGCGAGGTGCTCGGCGATCTCGCATCGCTGCACCTCGACGCCGAGCAGCTGCAGGAGTTCCCGCTGCTCGCCGAGCGGCCCATCAACCGAACCGCACTCATCCTGGTCACGCCGGATCGCGGTCTCAGCGGCGCGCTGAACTCCAACATCCTGCGCCGCGCCGCGCAGTACGTCCGCACCGAGGCGGGGCCGACCCCGCCGAAGGTGATCGCCGTCGGCAGGAAGGGCCGTGACTTCATGGTCCGCACCCGGCAGGACGTAATCGCCGAGTTCATCCAGCTCGGCGACCGGCCGTCGTTCGACGACGTCCGCCCGATCACGCAGGTCGCGATCAACGAGTTCCTGTCGGGCGAGGTGGACGCCGTCCACATCGTCTACCCGCAGTTCGTGAACACGCTGGTCCAGAAGCCGGCGGTCGTGCAGGTGCTGCCGATCGAGCGGCCCGAGGGCGAGGGCGGCACCGAGGACTACATCTTCGAGCCCGACGCCAAGGCCGTGCTGAACGCTCTCCTGCCGCGCTATGTCGAGGTGCAGGTCTACCAGGCGGTGCTGGAGACGGTCGCGTCGTTCTATTCGGCGCAGATGGTCGCCATGCGCAACGCGACGGACAACGCCAAGGAGCTGGTGTCCGACCTTGACCTTGCCTACAACAAGGCCCGGCAGGCCCAGATCACCAACGAGGTCGCCGAGATCTCCGCGGGCGCGAACGCGTTCCGCACCGAGTAGGTGTCCTGCGCGAGACGTTCATCCTGACCGTGCGCTGACACCATCGTTCGCGCAATGACACACGCCGGCGGCGCACCCGTCGCCGGCATCGAACCCAGGTACGAGGGACGCCGGCACGACACCGGCGCCCGCGTTAGGCGAGGAATGCGACATGGCTGCACCCGCAGTTGCTCCTGAAAAGCAGGTGAGCGGCGCGACCGGGGAGATCGTCCAGATTACCGGCGTCGTCGTCGACGTGGAATTCCCGGCACATCAGCTGCCCCGGATCTACAACGCGCTCGAGACCACCCTCCCGGGCGGCCAGCGCCTCGTGCTCGAGGTGCAGCAGCACCTCGGTGACGACCGCGTCCGCGCCGTCGCCATGAGCACCACCGACGGCCTCCGCCGCGGCCAGCAGGTCGTCGACACCGGCCAGGCGATCGCCGTGCCGGTCGGCGCCGCCACGCTCGGCCGCATCTTCAACGTCACCGGTGACGCCATCGATGAGATGGGCCCGGTCGAGGCGACCGAGTACCGCCCGATCCACCAGGAAGCCCCGTCGTTCGAGGAGCAGTCGACCGCGGTCGAGGTGCTCGAGACTGGCTCCAAGGTCATCGACCTCATCGCGCCGTTCACCCGGGGCGGCAAGGTCGGCGTCTTCGGCGGCGCCGGCGTCGGCAAGACCGTCATCATCACCGAGCTCATCCGCAACATCGCGGCCGAGTTCGGCGGCTACTCCGTCTTCTGCGGCGTCGGCGAGCGTACCCGCGAGGGCACCGCGCTGTGGGGCGAGCTCGAGGAATCGGGCGTGCGCGATCAGACCGCGCTGATCTTCGGCCAGATGAACGAGCCGCCGGGCGCCCGCCTGCGTGTCTCGCTCACCGGCCTGACCATGGCCGAGTACTTCCGCGACGAAGGCCGCGACGTGCTCGTCTTCATCGACAACATCTTCCGCTTCGTGCAGGCCGGCTCCGAGGTCTCGGCGCTGCTCGGCCGCATGCCGAGCGCCGTGGGCTACCAGCCGACGCTCGCGAACGAGATGGGCCAGCTCCAGGAGCGCATCACCTCGACGAAGAGCGGCTCGATCACGTCCGTGCAGGCCGTCTATGTGCCCGCCGACGACTACACCGACCCGGCGCCGTCGTCCGTGTTCGCCCACCTCGACGCCACGCTGGCGCTCGAGCGCTCGATCGCCGAGCGAGGTCTCTTCCCGGCGGTCGACCCGCTGGCCTCGACGAGCCGCATTCTCGATCCGCTGATCGTCGGCCAGGAGCACTACGAGGTCGCCCGCGCCGTGCAGCAGATCCTCCAGCGCTACCGCGACCTGCAGGACATCATCGCCATTCTCGGTGTCGAGGAGCTCAGCGACGAGGACAAGCAGATCGTGGGCCGCGCCCGCCGGATCGAGCTGTTCATGTCGCAGCCGTACTTCACCGCCGAGCAGTTCACCGGCAACCCGGGCCGCTTCGTCTCCCGCGCCGACACCGTCCGCTCCTTCAAGGAGATCGTCGAGGGCAAGCACGACCATCTGCCGGAGGGCGTGTTCCGCTACAAGGGCAGCATCGACGAGGTCGTCGAGGCCGCCGAGCGCCTGGAAGCCGAGAACCGGTAACCCGGGCGTTCCGGACCCGCGCCGGCGTTGATGGTTCGACGTCGCGCCAGCGCGGGACGCTCGCCGAAGGAGGAATGACGTGGCCAAGCTCTCAATTGAGCTCGTGACAGGCGAACGCGTCGTCTACAAGCAGGACGACGTCGATATGGTCGTCGCGCCTGGCGCCGAGGGCACACTCGGCATCCTGCCGAACCACGCGGCGCTCATCTCGCTGCTCGATAGTGGGGAGCTGCGCGTGAAGAAGGGCGGCCAGGAAGAATCCCTGCTCGTCTTCGGCGGCTTCATCGAAGTGGTCGACAACCGGGTCATCATTTTGGCCGACACCGCCGAGCGCGCCTCCGAGGTCGACCTCGAGCGTGCCGAGGCCGCCCGGCATCGGGCCGAAGAGGCGATCCGCAGCCAGCGGGACCAGATCGACATCGCGGCCGCCGACGCCGCCCTGCGCCGCGCGGCGCTGCGGCTCAAGGTCGGCCAGCGCCGCCGCCGGCATGGCGCGCAGCCGCCGGCGTAGCTCTACAGCGGTTCTCGAAGCAGCGGGTAGGGGAGCACCTTGTGTGCTCCCACCGCCGGGAGCACACAAGGTGCTCCCCTACATCCCGCGTCCGGGATGCGCCGTAACCATCACAGATCACCAACGGGAAGAGGGGAAGAGACAGCGATGCCAGCAACCTGGCATCGCTGTCTCTGCATGTGCCACATTGTCGAAGGTGTCCGTTCACCTATACTTCGGCAGACGTGTTCGCCCGCTTGCGACCGATCCGTTGCTGAACACGCGAAACCAGATCGTCTTCTCACGCGCCCTATCTCGTGACACCCACGCCGCGTGCGCCCAGGAGGTTCCTGCCCGATGTCAGTCATCCCAGTCCAGACGCCCGTCCAGCCGGCCAAGGTCGACGAACGCCTGCTCAAGATCCGGGGCGGCCACACCTTGCGGGGCAAGGTCCGCATCAGTGGCGCGAAGAACGCCGCGCTCAAGGCGCTGGCGGCCTCGCTGCTCACCGATGAGGAAGTGGTCCTCAACAACGTCCCGATGATCGCGGACGTCCTGTCGATGGCCGACCTGCTGCGGGCCCTGGGCGCCGAGGTGGAGATCGACGAGGCGCGCGAGCGCGTGCGCGTCCACGCGCGGGAGATCACCCGCACCGACGCCCCGCCGGAGCTCTTCAAGGCCACCCGCGCCTCGGTCGTCGTCACCGGGCCGATGATCGCCCGCGTCGGCGAGATCTCCTTCTACATGCCGGGCGGCGACCAGATCGGCAAGCGGCCGATCGACATGCACCTGCGCGGCTTCCAGCGCCTCGGCACCGAGATCGTCCACGAGATGGATCAGGGCATCGAGCGCATCACCGCGAAGGTCGCCAAGCTGCGCGGCGCCCGCATCTACATGGACTACCCGAGCCACACCGGCACTGAGGCCCTGCTGATGGCCTCCACGCTCGCGGCCGGCACCACCGTCATCGTCAACGCCTCGGCGGAGCCGGAGATCGTCTGGCTCGGCAACATGCTCAACCGCATGGGGGCGCGCATCACCGGCCTCGGCTCCTCGATCATCACCGTCGAGGGCGTCGAGCGCCTTCGCAGCGTCTCCGACGTCGTCATCCCCGACCGGCTCGAGGCCGCCACCTACGCGATCGCGGCGGTCATCACCGGCGGCGAGGTCACGCTCGAGGGCGTGATGGAGCCGCACATGCTGCCGATCACCGAGAAGCTGATCGAGGCCGGCGCCGACGTCTGGCATCGCGACGGCCGCATGCTCATCCGCGCCGGCGACCGGCTCGAGGCCGTCGACATCCAGACCCTGCCCTACCCCGGCTTCCCGACCGACAGCCAGTCGACCTTCATGCCGCTCCTGACGCAGGCCCAGGGCATCGCGCATGTCCACGAGCGGGTCTACGAGGATCGCCTGCGCTACACCGACGAGCTCGTCAAGATGGGCGCCGACATCCGCGTCGCCCGCTGGGGCCAGAACGGCGAATACCTCGCCACCTCCGCCGAGGTCCACGGTCCGACGAAGCTGCGCGGCACCCGCGTCACCTCGCTCGACATCCGCTCCGCCGTCAGCCTCGTCCTCGCCGGACTGGTCGCCGAGGGCGAGACCGAGCTCACGGACGTCTACCATATCGACCGCGGCTACGCGGACTTCGTCAACAAGCTCAACCGCCTCGGCGCCGACCTCGAGGACACCGGCGTGCCGAACGCCGATCGGCGCTGATCGCGAACATCCGGGTAGGGGAGCACCTTGTGTGCTCCCCTCCATCCCGGCGTCCCAATCATCCCTTCGGCCCCAGTAGCCCCGGGCTGAAATGACCGGGGTGCGGGCTGTCAATGCCGCACCTGTGGCCGGGCCACGGTCCCGCCGCTCTCGCCCGCGCAAGAACGTTTGCGCACCTGGGGCGTCGACGTTGCGTTCGTACACTGAGATAGGGTAGTTTGGTGCGGGGCGGCCGGCCGTGTCTGCCGGGCCGCCACCCTGACCGGAGATCGCTGCCGCGCGGGCGCAGCCGGAGCATGACCGGGAACCGTTTCATCTCGCCCTTGTGAAGGGACAACGCGTGGCCTCGCGAATTCTTGTGGTTGAAGATCAGGAGGACGTCGCCCAGCTCATCGAGGTGGTGCTGAAGGGCGAGGGCTACACCGTCGCCATCGCGCGCGATGGCGCGCACGGCCTGATGCTGTCGCGCGACTGGAAGCCCGACCTGATCCTCATGGACATCATGCTGCCCGGCGTCGACGGTGGCACGCTCATCGCCCGCCTCCGCAAGGAGCCGGAAACCGCCGACCTGCCGATCATCGCCATGTCCGCCAGCCGGACGCTGCGCGACCGCACCCCGGAGCTGGAGGCCGACGCGCTGCTCTCCAAGCCGTTCGACGTCGATGCCCTGCTGGTGCAGGTCCAGTTCCTGCTCTCCCGTGGCCGAGGTGACGGCGAGTCCTGATGCCCACCGCGAACCCGGGCCGCGACGCATCCACGGCCGTGACGGTCGTCATCCCCACCTACAACGAGCGCGACAACCTCGCATCTCTGGTCACCGAGCTGATGGCGCTCGATGCGCCACTGCGGGTCCTCGTCGTCGACGACGCCTCGCCGGACGGCACCGGCGAGCTGGCGGATGAGCTCGCCTGCACCCATTCCGGGCGCGTCCACGTCCTGCACCGGACGGCGAAAGAGGGGCTCGGCCGCGCCTACATCGCCGGCTTCCAACGCGCCCTCGCGCTCGACACGCCCTACATCGCCCAGATGGACGCCGACCACTCGCACCAGCCCGCCGACCTCGCCCGGATGATCGCCGTCGCGACCACCTCCGGCGCCGATCTCGTGCTCGGCAGCCGCTACATCGCCGGCGGCAGCACCCGTGGCTGGCCCTGGCACCGCAGGCTGATCAGCCGCGCCGGCGGCGTTTACGCCGGGCTCATCCTCGGCGTGCCGATCCGCGACCTGACCGGCGGCTTCAAGATCTGGACGCGCGAGACCCTGCAGGCGATCGAGCTGGAGAGCATCCACTCCGACGGCTACAGCTTCCAGATCGAGACCACCTACCGCGCGCTGCGCAAGCGCCACACCCACGCGCAGGTGCCGATCACCTTTCATGACCGCGTGGCCGGCCGCTCCAAGCTCTCCCGCCGCGTCGTCATCGAAGCCGCCCTCGTCGTCTGGCAGCTCCGCCTCCGCCAGCTCCTCGGCCGCTCCTGGTAATGGCACGGCGAACTCCGTAGCGGAGGACTCGCGGCACCACAACGATGCAACGGGGAACGACGCGGCAATGTCCTCCCTCGCCGCCACCGATGTGCTCCGCTTCCAAAATCACCTCATGTGCGGGCCGCCACCTCGGCCGACGTACGGTCGGTCCTGCTCCTGCGGGCGCCCCTGCGGGCCGCAGCCGCCGGCGGTGGCCGACCTACCTGGCCACCATCCCCTCTACACCCACAACGTGGCCATCTGGGCAGCCTTCCATAACGTCGCCCAGGCGGCCAGGTTTCCCCGAACAACCTGGCCACCTAAGAAAACCCGCGCCGGATCAACGAAACCGGCCCCGCAAAGCCCTTAGGTGGCCACTGGCCAAGTTAATTGCGTTGGCAGCCTGACAATAACGTGGCTCCGCTACTGCTTCCCCATCACCTCCGCGATCACCGCGTCCATTTTCGTGAGAAAGACATCCACCCCGAACGTCGTGGCGTGGCACTGGATCGCCTCCGTCGACCACTCCCGCTCCCGCGCCTCGCGCAGCGCCGCCACCCACGCCGCATCGTCCGTCGGGGTCACATGCAGCCCGGTCACGCCATGGACGACCGATTCCAGCGCGCCGCCCCCGGCCGCGGCGATCACTGGCCGCCCCGCGGCCTGCGCCTCGACCGCCGTCATCCCGAAATCCTCCACCCCGGGCAGGATCAGCGCCCGGCAGCGTCGCATGTGGTCGACCACCTCCGCATCAGTCCGCTCCCCCAGGAACTCGACCGTCGGCCCCGCCATCCGTCCGAGCGCCTCGCGCGCGCGGCCGCTGCCGATCACCTTCAGCGGCAGGTTGGCGGAAGTGCAGGCGCGGATCGCCCGGTCGATCCACTTGTGCGGCACCAGCCGCGAGACGACCAGGAACCAGTCCTCCGGCGCAACCTGCGCCGCCGGCCGGAACCGCGCGACATCGACCGGCGGGTGGATCACCGTCGCGTCGACGTCGTACGCCGCCCGGATCCGGTCGCGCACGGCGTGCGAGTTCGCGACGTACCGTGTGACCCGTCGCGCCGCCCGTCGGTCGAGCCGCCGCAGCGCCCCGAAGACGGCGTCGACGGCGGGCCGCGCGAGGCCCGGCACCTGCGCGGCACCCAGGTAGTCGCGGTCCCCATAGAGAAAACGCGCCGGCGAGTGGCAGTAGCAGATGAGCGGGATGCCGTCCGGGTGCGCGTGGTGCGACCAGGCGCTCGAGTCGGCGATGACGACGTCCACATTGTCGATACGTCGGCCGATCTGGCCGAAGATCGCGGGGTAGAGCGGCAGCCACAGTCGATGCGTCTTCGTCGCGCCCGGGATGTGCGCGAGCGAGCTGGTGCGGATGTCCCAGGCCCGCCACGTGGACGGCAGGTGGTCCTGCTCATAGAGCGAGGTATGGACCGTCGCGTCCGGGAAGTGCTCGTGGAGCGCCTCCAGCACGCGCTCGGCGCCGCCGTATTGCGTCAGATAGTCATGAACGAGCGCCACGCGCATAGTCAGGTCCCCATCCCCCGTGATCCACTTGCGTCCCCAATCGTGCCAAGCATAGACCAGCGCGCCGGTCGGGGACGTGCCGGAACGCGGTCACCGATTGGCCGGTTTTCTGGTGTAGCATCACCGCGACGGATAACGACGCGTAACGGAGGCCGGTGTGGTATGGCGGTGGTGATTGCGGACGAACGACAGGTGCTCGCGCTGACGCGCGATGAGGCGCGCTGGCTGGCGGTCATCGCCCAGCGGCTCGATCGCCGGCCCTTCCGCCGGCGTCCCACCGCGGCCGACATCCTCGACACCTTCGAGCACCTCGGCACGATCCAGCTCGACACCATCTCCGTCATCTCGCGCTCGCACGAGACCGTGCTCTGGAGCCGGCTCGGCCCTTACGACCCGGACCTCGTCACCGCGCTCTACGACCCGATGAACGCGCTCACCGAGTATCTCGCCCACGCGGCATCCATCATCCCCACCAGCATGCTGCCGCTCTTCCGCCCGCACATGGAGAAGGCCCGCAACCATGAGGGTTGGGCCTCCCAGCCCGAGAGCCGGCGGGTGATGGATCATGTGCTGGAGCGGATCCGGAAGCAGGGGCCGGTCGCCTCGCGCCACTTCGACGCGCCGGATGACGCCGAGCGGGCCGGGATCTGGGAGTGGTGGGGCAACAAGCCGGAGCGGCGCGCGCTCAGCGCCCTCTGGATCCGTGGCGAAGTCATGATCCACCAGCGCGATCGCGGCTTCGCCCGCTACTTCGACCTGCCGGAGCGGGTCGCGCCCGGGTTCTGGGAGGACGGGTCGCTCGACCCGGACACAGTTCGGCTCACCTTCATCCGCCGCGCCCTGCGCGCTCTCGGCGTCACCACCGCGCGCTGGGCAACCGACTACTTCCGCACCGGCGGGCAGGCGCACGTGTCCGCCGTCATGACGAAGAAGACCCTGGCCGAGCTGGAGCAGGCGGGCGAGGCTATCCCCGTCGAGATTCCCGGCATCGACGAGCCGGCCTGGCTGGATCCGTCGCTCCGCGAGCAGCTGGAGTTGCTGCGCGAGCGCAAGGGGCGCCCCACGCTGACGACGCTCCTCTCCCCGTTCGACAACCTGATCTGGAACCGGCCGCGCGGCGAGCAGCTCTGGGACTTCTTCTACCGGCTGGAGTGCTACACGCCCGCCCCAAAGCGCCAGTACGGTTACTACTCGCTGCCGATCCTTCACCGGGGGCGCATCGTTGGCCGGCTGGACCCGTCGTACAACCGCAAGGCGCGGGTGCTGACGATCAAGGCGCTGCACCTGGAGCCATGGGTGCGCCCGAGCGGGGCGCTGATGCGGTCGATCGCCGGCGCGATCGAGGACCTGCTGCGCTTCCTCGGCGGCGAGCCCGGAGCATGGGTCGTGCAGCGGACGGAGCCGCCCTCGCTGCTGCCGATGCTGCTCCCCCACGCCGGCGCCATCAGCACGCACGAGCCCAACGGCGCGTAACCCGTTCGGCACGCCACTGCGATGTCGGGTCGATGCCGGAACGGTGGCTCGCCTTGGTAGCGCCGCCGGCGTAAGGCGCAACGCGGCGTCACACCTGATCCTGCAGGCCAGCGGGCCGACACTCCTTCTGAGATACGGCCCCTACTGCGACAGAGGCGGCGGGACCGGCCGCCACTACGGGCCTAGGAGGCGGCGTCAACCGCCTCAGCCGCCGCCTGGTCCCGCTCCCCGTGCACCTGCAGCAGCGATTCGTCCGGCGTCAGCGTGAAACTCGCGAACGTGTACGTCCCGCCGGAGGGGTTGCGCCCCCGCTTCGTCGAGCGGATCAGGATCGGCGGCTCGCGATTCGCCAGGTCGTTGAGCAGGCTCCGCACCTGCGTCTCATTCAGCCGCGGCAGCGCGCTGGTGGAGACGAGGCGACGCAGGATCGTCCGGAAGGTGAAGTACTTCAGCCGCGGATCGTCCCGCAGCTCGCGGAGCGCGTCGAACAGCATCTGCCGCTCCTCCGGCTGCAGCGACTCCAGGCGGACGACGGCGCCGGTGTCGGACTCGGTCGTGTCCTCGTCATCGTCGCTGTCCGAGTCCTCCAGCAGTTGGTCCGACGATGGCAGGGCGGCATAACTGTTGCCGCCGGATGTTGCCAGCGCGACATAGCCGGCCTCCTGCGCGGCGTCCATGAAGACGCTGAAGGGCACGCCGTACCAGGTGCGCGACTTGAAGTTGTGCTCGCGCCAGAGCCAGTGCCCGATCTCCTGGTAGAGCAGCGGCTCGCCGCTCCCATGGCGCTGCAGGACGTCCTGCAGGAGCCGGAAGGCCTCCTCGGCGGGCGGATTGTTCTTCAGTGGCGTCAGCCGTGGCTGCGGTTCCGGCTCCGGCTCGGGCTCCTGCTTCGTGTCCTCCGCCGGCGCCGGGGCGGTCGCCGTGCGCCTGCCGCCCTGGGCACGCGTGGCGCGACGGCGCACAGAGGGGTCGAGGTCACGCTCGTAGATCAGGACGGAGTCGGCGGCGGAGGAGAGCATCCGGCTCATCGCCGCGTCGACGCCGATCACGACTACCTTGCGGCCCTGCTGGCGCAGGTAGTTGAGCGGGTGGATGAGGTCGCCGTCGCCGGTGACGAAGAGGATCGTCCGTAGGTTGCCGACGCGGCTGGTGAGATCGACGGCGTCGACCGCCATCCGCACGTCGGCGCTGTTCTTCCCGGTCGGAACGTAGATGAGGTCGATGCCCTGCCGGTAGAGGTTCTCGGCGTCGATGCTGAGGTCGGGCGAAGTCCACGGCGCGTACGCCCGCGCCAGGACCAGCCGTCCGTACTCCTGCGCCTCCTGGATGATCAGGCTCATCTTCGGCGTCGTCAGGTTGAAATGGCGTTTGAGACTGACCTGGAGGTTCTCGTAATCGATCAGCAGGGCCACGTCGTTCTGCTGGTCGGTTTCCGCATCCTCGCGGCTCTTGCCGTTTTGCGTCGGCGACATCGTTCCATCCCCTGTCTGCCTCATCGATCGTGTGACGATCATTGTAAGGCGATTTCCGTCAGAAGCGAGGTGTTATCACATTGTTTTGCGCACGAATGCGCGTACGTACGCAATTCCGGGTCGGCCGGCGCGTTTGTGCACGGTTGACGGAAAATCGGCCCGCCCCGTATCATCCAATCGTACGGGCTCTTGCGTGAGCGAGGACAAGGACGGGTCAGCGGCGCAGCCTCTGGCCACTCTGTCGAAGCTCCGGCCCTGACACACGTTAACAACTGAGATCCCCGAGCAATACGGGGAACGCGAGCTAGGAGCGACATCGATGGTTGACCTGCTGATCTATACCATCGGGGCCGCGCTCGTTGCTGGAATCACCTTTTTCGTGACCTATTTCTGGCTGGACCGGCGTGCGGAATCACGCGTCAAAGTGGCCCAGATTGAAGCAGATCGCGTCCTGGAAGAGGCGGAGACCAAGCGGCGGGACGTTGCCCTGTCAGCAAAGGATGAGGCGATCCGTCTCCGGGGCGAGCTCGACCGCGAGCTCACCCAGCGCCGCAAGGAGATCGAGCGCATCGAGCGGCGGATCGAGCAAAAAGAAGAGACGATTGACAAGAAATCCCAGGGTCTCGAGCAACGCGAGCAGAGTGTTCGCAAGCAGGAGCAACAGCTGACGAAGACCCGGGAGGGCCTGGATCAGGATCGGGTCCGGCAGCAGCAGGAGCTCGAGCAGAAGCGCCAGACTCATGCGCAGGAGCTCGAGCAGGAGCGCGCCCGGCTCATGGAAGAGATCAGTGAGGCGCGTCAGCGCTATCACGATGAGCTCGAGCGCGTGGCGGGCCTGACGGCCCAGGACGCGCGCGATCAGCTGGTGGCCGAGGTCGAGGTGGAAGCCCGCCACATGGCAGCCCGCCGGGTCCATGAGATTGAGCGCGAAACCAAGGAAGAAGCCGACAAGCGATCGCGCAAGATCCTGGCGACGACGATCCAGCGCATCGCCTCCGACTACGTCGCGGAGTCGACCGTGAGCGTCGTCCCGCTGCCGAACGATGAGATGAAGGGCCGGATCATCGGCCGCGAGGGCCGCAACATCCGGGCGCTCGAGCAGGCTACCGGCGTCGACCTGATCGTCGACGACACGCCGGAGGCCGTGACCGTTTCCGGGTTCGATCCGGTGCGGCGCGAGGTTGCGCGCCGCGCGCTGGCGAAGCTGCTGCAGGATGGCCGGATCCATCCGGCGCGGATCGAGGAAGTGGTCTACAAGACCCAGCTCGAGCTCGAGGAGATCATGCGGGAGGAAGGCGAGCGCGTGGCCTACGACGCCAACGTGCCCGGCCTGCACCCGGACCTGATCAAGCTGCTGGGACGGCTGAAGTTCCGCACCAGCTACGGCCAGAACGTGCTGGCGCACTCCCTGGAAGTGTCGCTGATCTGCGCCAACCTGGCGTCGGAGCTCGGCGCGGATGCCAATGTGGCGAAGACCGCCGGTCTGCTGCATGACATCGGCAAGGCCGTCGACCACGAGGTTGAAGGCCCCCACGCGCTGATCGGCGCGGACATCGCCAAGCGGCTTGGGCGCTCGTCCAAGATCGTCCACGCGATCGCCGCGCACCATAACGAAGAAGAACCCCAGACCATCGAAGCGTTCATCGTGCAGACGGCCGACGCCATCAGTGGCGCGCGTCCGGGCGCACGGCGGGAGATGGTCGAGACGTACATCAAGCGGCTGGAGGCCCTGGAAGGCGTCGCCAATTCGTTCGACGGCGTCGAGAAGTCCTTCGCGATCCAGGCCGGTCGCGAGGTCCGCATCCTCGTGCGGCCCAACTCGGTCGATGATATCGGGGCGTCGCGCCTGGCGCAGGACGTCGTGAAGAAGATCGAGGAGACCCTCGAGTATCCGGGCCAGATCAAGGTGACGGTCATCCGGGAGACACGCGCGGTCGAATACGCGCGGTAACGGCTCAACGCGAAACACAAGCACACGCGCGGGCGGTTGTGAACCTGTTCCACAGGCACAGCCGCCCGCGCTTTTTGCTGCCCGGCGACGGGCCGGAGTGCCGGAAATCGCCCGGCGCGAGCGGGCCGGGTACGTTTCGTTCGCGCATTTTCGTGCGTAATCATCGGCATTCAGCGTAGACTAGTTCTCGTTGTCGCGTTTGCGCGGCGGCACGATCGCGACCGGCTGGGCTCGCGACGGGGGAGAAGAGGCGTTCGCAAGGCACGGCGCGGGCGTGAGCGGATCGGACGACGACCGCGGCGCGGCCGGCATGCCCCAAGGCATGGCAGCACCCGGACTTCGGGTTAGTGGGGACATCTAGAGGGGGAACCTCACGCATGAATCGGTTCTTTAGCAAGCTGAATCTGCAAGACATCAAGATCCAGCCGGAGGGTAATCGCTTCCCGCCGGATGCCGACGAGCTCGAGGAGCAGGACGCGCAGGTCGCGGAGGCGCAGCCCGAGCCGCGCGACGACTACCACGCCCCGGACAACGGCTTCGCGCCGTCGTGGGACGCCGCGCCCGTCGAGGCCGCCCCGCTTCAGGAGGAGCCGGCACCGGTCGCCACGCTGCCGGTGGACGACGTCGAGACGACCAACGGCTACAGCAACGGGCACAGCGTCGAGCCGGTCGAGATCATCGCCGACGGCGAGGTCCTCGGCGTGGCGGGCGAGGTGCTGAAGGTCTCCGCTCGCTCGCGGCCGAGCGCCGTAGCCGGCGCGATCGCGGGCGTCGTCCGCGAGTCGGGCCGCGCCGAGGTCCAGGCGATCGGCGCCGGGGCCACCAACCAGGCCGTCAAGGCGGTCGCCATCGCGCGGGATTACCTCAGCGAGACGGGCATCGAGGCTATCTGCCTCCCCGCCTTCATCGACGTCACGATCGAGAACGAGGACCGCACGGCGATCCGGCTGGTCGTCGAGCCGCGCTAGGCACACCCCACATCATGACCGCCGGTACTGCCTTGCGCATCGATCTGCATACACACACCACGGCATCGGATGGTCTGGACACCCCTGCTGGGCTCGTCTCCCTGGCGAGCCAGCAGGGGCTTTCCGTGCTCGCCATCACCGATCACGACACGCTGGACGCTCTTGACGACGCTGCTCGGGCCGCCAGGACCGCCGGCCTGACCCTGGTGCCGGGCGTCGAGCTCTCCACCACCGTCGACCGCGCGGAGGTGCACGTTCTCGGCTATTTCGTCGACCGCGAGGACGACATCTTCATCGGGCGCCTCGCCGAGCTCGCCGCCGCCCGCGTGCGCCGCGTCGAGCGGATGATCGACCGGCTGCACAAGCTGGGCTATCCGATCGACGGCGACGCGATCCTCGCCGAGGCGGACATGGGCAGCATTGGCCGCCCGCATGTCGCCCGCGCGCTCATCGCGATCGGCGCCGCCGACTCGGTCTCCGACGCCTTCGACCGCTTCCTAAAGGCCGGTCGGCCTGCCTACATCCCGCGCGACCCGTTCTCGCCCGAGGAGGCCGTGCGCCTGCTCGCCGACCACGGCGCGGTGCCGGTGCTGGCGCATCCCTATTCCACGAGGGACATCCCGGGCATCCTCAAGCGGCTGGTGCCGGTGGGCCTCCTGGGGCTGGAAACCTACTACGCCGAATACAAACCGGAGCAGCATCGCGATCTGCGGTCCATCGCCGACAAGTGGGGGCTGACGCCGACCGGCGGCAGCGACTACCACGGCAAGGGCTTCCGCGAGGGGCGCGACCTGGGCGCCGCGCCGGTCCCCGGCGAGGTCTGGGAGCGCCTGGAGGCGCTGCACCGCGCCCGGCGCGAGCAGCGATGACCCAGACAGCGTTCGCGGCGGCGGTGATCGTCGCCGCCGGGCGCGGTGAGCGGTTCGGCGACACGGGCAAGGTGCTCGCGCCGGTTGCCGGACGCCCGGTCCTGGCCTGGGTGCTGGACGCGATGCAGGCCGCCGCGTCCGTGCGCGACATCGTCATCGTCTACGGCGCGCATACCGAGGCGCCGATCCGTGCGCTCGTCGACAGCGGCGCCTGGCCGAAGGTGCGCGGGTTCGTGCCGGGCGGCGAGCAGCGCCAGGCCTCGATGGCGAACGGCGTCGGCGCGACGGCGGAGGAGCTCGACGTCGTCCTCGTGCACGACGCCGCGCGGCCGCTGATCACCCCCGCGCGGATCGACGCCTGCGCCATCGCCGCGCGGCAGACCCGGGCGGCGATCCTTGCGACGCCGGTCGCGGACACCATCAAACGCGTGCGTGACGGCGTCATCGCGGAGACGGTCGACCGCGCCCAGCTCTGGGCGGCCCAGACGCCCCAGGGCTTCCACCGGGCCGACCTGATCGATTTCTGTCGTCTCGCCACGTCCGAGCACATCGAGTTCACCGACGAGGCGTCGCTGGCCGAGGCGCTGGGGCGGCCGGTGACGATCGTCCCCGGCGACCGGCTGAACATCAAGATCACCCATCCCGAAGACCTCGAGATGGTCGACGCGTTGCTGCGCAGGCGGCAGGGAGAACCCACGGTGCACGTGCCACGGACCGGTATCGGCTACGACGTCCATCGCTTCGCCGAGGGACGGCGGATGGTGCTCGGCGGCGTCGAGATCCCGTTCGAGCGCGGGCTGGAGGGCCACTCGGACGCCGACGTGCTGCTCCACGCGATCGCGGACGGGATGCTCGGGGCGGCGGCGCTGGGCGACATCGGCGTCCACTTCCCGCCGACCGACGAGCGCTGGCGCGACCTCGACAGCCGCGACATCGTCCGCCACGCGGTGGCCCTGCTGGCCGAGCACGGCTGGCGGCCGGTGAATCTCGACGCCACGGTCATCGCCGAGGCGCCGAAGATCACCCCCCACGTCGCGCGCATGCGCGAGGAGATCGCCCGCGCGACCGGGCTGCCGGACGACGCGATCAGCATCAAGGCGACGACCAACGAGGGCATGGGCTTCGTGGGCCGCGAGGAGGGCATCGCCGCGCTGGCTATCGCCACCATCGTCCGGGCGGATGACGCATGAGGGTGCTCGTGCAGCGCGTGACGCGCGCGAAGGTCACCGTCGCGGGACAGGTCACCGGCGAGATCGGGCCGGGGTACGTGCTCCTGCTCGGCGTTTCGCCGGCCGATGGCGAGGCCGAGATCGAGCTGCTGGCGTCCAAGGTCGCCAACCTGCGCGTGCTGGACGACGCGGATGGGGTGATGAACCGCTCGGCGCTCGATTATCTCGCCGACGACCCCGCCAGCGTCGGCATGCTCGTCGTTTCCCAGTTCACGCTCTATGCCGACGTCCGCAAGGGGCGGCGCCCGAGCTGGACCGACGCCGCGCCGCCCGCCATCGCCGAGCCACTGGTCCGGCGCTTCTGCGGGGCGCTCTGCGACCTCGGCTTCACCGTCGCCGAGGGGGTCTTTGGCGCGGAAATGGCGGTAGAGCTGGTCAACGACGGTCCGGTCACGATCTGGCTCGACAGCGACGAGCTGCGCAAGCCACGGCGAGGGTAGGGCGGTGGGCGCCTCGAAGCCTGACAACGGAGCCACCGGGGACATGCGCACGCTGCCCGATGGCGGGCTCTCCGACGCCATGCCGGAGTGGCTGCGGCGCCCGCCCGCGTGGCGGGAGCTCGCCGGAAAGGACGCCCCGGAGGCGGCGAGCCCATTGCCGGAGCCGGACACGTCGGTCATCGATCCACGCACGTTCATCGACGTCTCCGACCTGCCGCCGTGGCTGCAGGCCATCGCCGCGCGCGATGGCGAGCCCGCCCCGGCGGCGGCGCGGGACGCCGATGAGCCAACGCCGGAGGCGACCCCCATGGCCACCAATGACCCCACTCCCGAAGAACCGACCCCGGAGCCCCGACAGGTGCAGTTCGAGCCGGTCGACAAGAAGCGCTGGGAGCGCAAGGAGGACGTCACCCACGAGATCCTGGGTGGCGCGAACAAGACGACCGGCGGCATGAGCCAGCAGACGATGCTGATGATCGGCGTCGCGGTCGTCGTGGTGATCATCCTCATCATCCTCTTCGCCACCGTCTTCTAGCCCGTGCCGGAGCGTACGTGGACGGTGCTCGTGCTGACCGGTGCGAGCGGCACAGGCAAGTCGACCGCCGCCGCGGCGATCGCCCGGCGGTGCGGCATCACCTGGATGCAGGTCGACGACCTTCGCCTGGCGCTGCAGTACAGCCGGGTCGCGCTGCCCGCGCGCACGGCGCAGCTCTATCGCTTCATGGACGATCCCGAGTTCTGGACGCGCCCCGTGGTTGAGCTGCGGCGGGCGTTCATCGACGTCGCCGAGCTGATGGCGCCGGCCGTCCGCATCGTCATCGAGAGCCACGTCGCCACGAATGTGCCGATGGTGATCGAGGGCGACGGCATCCTGCCGGCGCTGATCGACGACCTGGCGCTGCGGCCACACGTCGCGTCGGGTGTGGTCCGCTTCTGCTGCGTGGGCTCGTCCGGGCATGACGAGCTGCTGACGAACATGCTGGCGCGGGATCGGGGCGTCGACGCCGGCGACCACGAGACCCATCGCGCGCAGGCCGCCGCGAACGAGGCGTTCGGGGCATGGCTGGCGGAGGAATCCGCTCGCCTCGGCATCCCGGTCGTTGCCTCGCAACCTTTCACGACGTTGCCGGAGCGCATCCTTGAGGCGACGTCCTCGTCGTAGGGGCGGTCCGCGCTGTGCCGCTTGCGCGTCGTTATTGTCAGGCTGCCAACGCAAACAACTTGGCCGGTGGCCACCTAAGGGGCTTTTGGGGCCGGTTTCCCTGATCTGGCGCGGGTTTTCTTAGGTGGCCACGTTGATTTTGAAACGTGGCCGCCTGGGCGATGTTATGGAAGGCTGCCCAGATGGCCATGTTTCTGGGTAGAGGGGGGTGGCAAGGTGGGGTGGCCGCGGGGTCCGCTCGTACGACACGAGGCGGAGGCGCTGCGCGCCTTTTGATGTGCTCTCGCTTCGCTGCGCACGGGGGATTCACCGCTGCGCTCGGAATGACGGTTCTTTGCGTGCGCGGAGGTCGAGCACACGGGCCGACTGTACGACGAAGGCGCGTCGGCGTCGACGGCGCACACCCTTCGGGGTGCGCGGCTACGACGGAGGACTCGCGCCCCCAAATCACCCCTCATTCCGAGCGAACGCGAGGAACCCTACGCGAAGCGGTGCTCACTACGGGGCCGTTTCCCACCCAGCACCATATGGCCCTGCGGGCCACCGGGCCAAGGGGTCGCCCGGCCGAGGTGTAGCCAAGGGGTCGCTCCGCTTTTCGCCCCAAGGGGCTCACCCGGGGGGTCGCTCCGCTTTTCGCCCCAAGGGGCTCACCCGGGGGTCGCTCCGCTTTTTGCCTGCGGCTCGGCGAGCACCCTGCAGGATACAGCCCCTACGACGGCGGAACGCCCCTCTGTCGTCGGAGCCGCGCACCTCAAAGCGTGTGCGCCGTGCGCGCAGCCGAAGACTGCCAGATATCCCCCTGTTCCCGATATATGGCAGTGTGGCAACCTTGCCACACTGCCACACTGCCACACTGCCAGAAAGATTCTGATTTCTGGCAGCCTTGGGCACGATGACCGGCCGTGAGGTCGCGCGCGGGGCCGATCGATGCGAGAATCGGCGGGTTCGAGACGCTTGTGCGCCCGCGTGCGGCGCTCGCGAAAGGTGCTGAATCACCCCGATGGCCATGTTCGACCTCTCCCTGGACGTCCTCCGCGCGTATCTCCCGGATCGCCGCGAGCCGGCCGACTTCGACGCATTCTGGAAACGCACGCTGGACGAGGCGCGCGCCTGCCCGCTGGACGCCGAATTCACGCCGTTCGACGCGGGACTGCAGCTACAGGATGTCTACGACGTCACCTTCCGTGGCTGGGGCGGGCAGCCGATCAAGGGCTGGCTGTTGGTGCCGAAGCACCGTGAGGGGCCATTCCCCTGCGTCGTGGAGTACATCGGCTACGGGGGCGGGCGCGGCTTCCCGACCGACTGGCTGATCCCGAGCTCGGCAGGCTACGCGCACCTCGTGATGGACACGCGCGGGCAGGGGAGCGCGTGGCAAAAGGGCGACACGCCCGACGTCGATCCCTTCGGCGATCCGCAGTTTCCCGGATTCCTGACGCGCGGCGTGCTCGACCCGGAGCGGCATTACTACCGGCGCGTCTTCACCGACGCCGCCCGCGCCGTCGAGGCCGCGCGGTCGCACCCGGCGGTCGATGGCCGGGTCGTCGTCATGGGCGGCAGCCAGGGCGGCGGCATCGCGCTGGCGATGGCGGGGCTCGTGGACGATCTGGACGGCGTCATCGCCGATCAGCCGTTCCTCTGCCACTACCGTCGCGCGACCGAGATCACCGATTCGCTGCCCTACAGCGAGCTCGCCCGGTACTGTAGCGCGCACCCGGACCACGTCGAGCAGGTCTTCGAGTCGCTGTCCTACCTCGACGGCGTCAACTTCGCCACCCGCGCCACCGCGCCGGCGCTCTTCTCGGTCGGGCTGATGGACGCGACGTGCCCGCCATCGACGATCTACGCCGCCTACAACCACTACGCCGGCCCGAAGGAGATGTCGGTCTGGCCCTACAACGGGCACGACATCGGCGGCGCGTTCGGCCGCCGCGAGCGGGTCCGCTTCCTGCACGAGCGTTGGGGGTAGAACGAGAACCGCGAACACATTTGGAATGTAGGGGAGCACCTGGTGTGCTCCCGTTGTTGGGCGAAAGGCTCGGCCAGCGCAGGGTCCGCCCCTACCGACCGTCTGTATAGGGA
This sequence comes from Thermomicrobiales bacterium, assembly GCA_035540335.1. Classification (GTDB taxonomy): domain Bacteria; phylum Chloroflexota; class Chloroflexia; order Thermomicrobiales; family UBA6265; genus UBA6265. The sequence goes on from DATLHE010000357.1 coordinate 33,569, forward strand.
AGCATCGTGGCCACGAACCGTCCAAACATCCTGCTCATTACCAGCGACCAGCAGCACTGGAGCGCGCTCGGCGCGCTGAACCCGAAGATCAAGACGCCGAACCTCGACCGCCTCGCACGGGAGGGGACGCGCTTCGACCGCGCCTATTGCCCGAGCCCAGTCTGCTCGCCGTCGCGCGCGTCGATCATCACCGGCATGTACCCCTCCACCCATGGCTGTTGGACCATCGGCGTCAAGCTGGCGGAAGACGTGCCGACGGTCGGCGAGCGCTTCCAGGAGCAGGGGTACGACACCTCGTTGATCGGCAAGGCGCACTTCCAGCCGCTGGCCTCGACGGAGGACCAGACGTCGCTGGAGGCGATGCCGACGCTGCGCGATCTCGACTTCTGGCGCGATTTCCACGGGCCATGGTACGGCTTCGAGCACGTCGAGATCGCCCGCATGCACGCCCATGAGTACCTCGTCGGCCAGCACTACGCGCTCTGGATGGAGGAGAAGGGGCTCGCCAACTGGGCGGACTACTTCATGGCCTGGCCGCCGGATCCGAACGAGCCGAAGCGCGAGCACGCCTGGGACCTGCCGGAGGAGTTTCACTACACGACGTGGACGGCGGAGCGGACGATCGCCAACGTCGAGCGCGCCGTGGGCGAGGGCACGCCGTTCTTCTCGTGGGCGTCGTTCCACGATCCGCACCCGCCCTATCTCGTGCCGGAGCCGTGGGCGTCGATGTACGACCCGGCCGACATGGAGCCGGGGACGCTGACGCCCGGCGAGCTGGACAGCATGCCGCGCCATTTCGGGCTGACGCAGGAGCAGGATCCGGACTACTCGGCGTGGCGTGAGACCGACTTCAGCAACCACGGCTTCCACAGCCACCTGGTTGACGAGACACAGCTCCGCAAGGACATGGCGATCTACTACGGGATGGTCAGCTTCATGGACCACCAGATCGGCCGCATCCTCGACACGCTCGATCGCCTCGGCGTCGCCGACGACACGATCGTCGTCTTCACGACCGACCACGGGCACTTCCTCGGGCAGCACGGGCTCTTCTACAAGGGCGCGTTCCACTACGAGGACTTGCTCCGGCTGCCGTTCATCGTCCGCGCGCCGGGGAGGGTGCCGGCGGGGAGCGAGAGCACGGCGCTGCAGAGCCTGGTCGACCTCGCCCCGACGTTCCTGGACGCCATCGGCGCACCGGTGCCGGGGGCGATGCAGGGCGTCTCGCAGTGGGACGTGTGGCAGGGCAAGGCGGAGGCCGCGCGTGAGTGGGCGATGGTCGAGAACCGGCACCAGCCGACAAGGCTCTCGCTGCGGACGCTGATCACCGACCGGTACAAGATCACGGTCTATCGCGGCAGCGAGGATGGGGAGCTGTTCGACCTGCGGGAGGACCCGCAGGAGCTCTGCAACCGCTGGGCGGACCCGGAGTACGCGGCGGTGCGGGCGTCGATGCTGCACCGGTTCGTGCAGGCGGAGATGGAGCGGGAGCCGACGCGGTTCCCGCGCATTGCGGGGGCGTAGGGGAGGGGCGGCAGCGATGGAATCCTTCAGCCTCGCTCCCAACCACCCGTCATCCTGAGAGAATGCAAGAATTCGCTTCGCTTCTCGCCTGCGG
>DATLHE010000358.1:0-3357 GCA_035540335.1 Thermomicrobiales bacterium
GATCGCGAAGGGAGTGGATGGGGCAGGCATGGAGGCGGGATATCCAGTTGATTCGCCGTCGTGAGCGGCCAAACGTGCGGTATGCTCCTCAGATCGTAGCACGTTCGCGCCATGCGACGACATCCGGCGACGGCGCCGGGAAATGGACCACACCGTGAATCGATTTGGACGACGAGGAACAGGAGTGCCTTCGCCGGGGCCTCGCATGCGCCGCTTCCGGCCGAAGCTCTCAGCCTCCACGAAGCGGATGCTGATCACGGCGGCGATCGTGCTCGCGATCATCGTCCTCGCCTTCGTCACCGCGCCCTTCTGGATCAACTGGCTCTGGTTCGGCGACGTCGGCTACCGCTCCGTGCTCGTCACCAACTACGTCGCCCAGACCGTCGCCTTCCTCGCCGGAGCGGTCATCTGCGGTCTCATCTTCTACGTGAACGTCAGCCTCGCGCTTCGCAACACGCGCCAGCAGGAGGGCGTCCGCGAGGGGATGGTTGGACGCGCCAGCCAGCGCGTCATCGGCGCGCTCGGCCTCGCCGGCAGCCTGATCATCGCGCTCATCGCCGGCGTCATCGCCCAGCGTGCCTGGCCGGATGTCATGTTGGCGCTGCGCGGCGGCTCGTTCGGGATCAAGGATCCGACATTCCACCGCGACGCCGGCTTCTACATCTTCATCCTGCCCGTCCTGCGCGGCATCGAGACCGGTCTGCTCGCCCTCCTGATCGTGACGATTCTCGCGGTCGGCTTCGTCTACCTCATCCGTCTCGGCGTGCGATTCCGCGCCTGGGGAGACGTGCCGTTCGTCGCCCTGCGCCACCTCTCCGGGCTCATAAGCGCCGTCCTGCTCGTCATCGCCGTCCGCTACCTGCTGAACTCCTACGAGCTCGTGTATTCCTCGCGCGGCGTCGTCATCGGCCCCGGCTTCACCGACGTCAATATCGTCCGGCCATTGAACTGGCTGATGGCTCTGGCCTCCGCGCTGGCCGCCATCGGCATCCTCTCGGGCTACGTGCTGCGCAACCCGAAGTGGCTGGCATGGCTGCTCGGCGGCTGGTTCCTGCTGGCCGCGATCGTGACGCCGACGATGCCGCTGCTCGTGCAGCGTGTCCTGGTGGAGCCGAACGAGTTCAGCCGCGAACGGGCGTACATCAGCCGGAACATCCAGATGACGCGGGCCGGCTTCGGGCTGACCGGCGTCGAGACGCAGGAGCTCACCGGTCAGGAACCGATCGACCCCTCGCAATTGCAGGCGGATGAACCGCCACTGAGCAATGTTCGCATCTGGGACTATCGCGTGGTCGGTCCGATCTACCAGCAACTGCAGACGTTTGTGCCGTTCTACCAATTCCCCGATGTCGACGTCGATCGGTACGTCATCGACGGCCAGGTTGTGCAGGTGCTCGTCGGTGTGCGCGAGCTCAACGTCGCTGGCCTGCAGCAGAACGCGCAGACGTGGACCAACAAGCATCTCGCGTACACGCACGGCTACGGCGTCGTGGTCGGCCCGGTCAGCCAGGTCTCCTCCGATGGATGGCCGGAGTTCCTGGTGAGCGGCATCCCGCTTACCGGACCGGCGGAGCTCGCGCTTGACCGGCCGGAGGTCTACTTCGGCGAGTCGGAGCTCGAGTGGATCATCCTCCACACAGACCAGATGGAGTCGACCTTCCTCACCGAACCGGGTGGGGGTGAGGCGTCCGGCTTCCAGGGTGACCCGGTCGGCTCGATCAGCCTCGGCAACCCGGTCACCCGGGCGATGGCCGCGCTGACGCTCGGCGACCGCAACGTCTTCCTCTCCAGCCAGCTCACCGGCGATTCTCGCCTCGTGCTCGACCGCAACGTCACCGAGCGCGCGAAGAAGATCGCGCCGTTCCTCGAATACGACGACGATCCCTACGCCGTGATCGCCGACGGGAGGCTCTACTGGGTGATTGATGCCTACACGACATCGTCGCGCTTCCCGCAGGCGACCCGCTTCGACGGCGACAACTACCTCCGCAACAGCGTGAAGGTCGTCATAGACGCCTACGACGGCACCACGACCTTCTACCGCACCGGCATGGAGGACCCCATCGCCGACGCCTGGGGCGAGATCTATGGGGACCTGTTCACCCCGATTGCCGAGGCGCCGGCGTCGCTGAGCGCGCACTTCCGCTACCCGGAGCGCCAGTTCGTGACGCAGTCCGACGTGTGGGCCGATTACCACATGGACGACGCCCGTACCTGGTACGACGGCGACGACACGTGGACCATCGCCGAGGAGGATCGCGGCGGCGAGATCGCGCCGATGGAGCCCTTCTTCGTCACGCAAGCGCTGCCGAACGAGACGGAGACTGAGTTCGCCCTCACCGTCCCCTTCACCCCGGGCGGCAACCAGACGCGGCAGAACATGACGGCGTGGTTCGCGGGCACCGCCGACGTCTCGGGCGATACCCGCCTGCGGCTCTACCGCTACCCGCGCCAGGTGACGGTCTACGGCCCGCGCCAGATCGAGGCGCAGATCAACCAGGACCCCGACATCTCGCAACAGATCACGCTCTGGAGCCAAGGTGGCTCGCAGGTGATCCGGGGCAACATGCTGGTGATCCCGGTCAACGACGCGATGCTCTACGTCCAGCCGCTCTACCTGCAGGCGACGGGGTCGAGCGCCAGCGCGCCGCGTCTGGCGCGGGTGATCGTCGCCACGAACCAGAAGGTCGTGATGCGGCCGACGTTGCCGGAGGCGATCGCCGCGCTGGGAGAACCTTCGGCGCAGAGCGTCGACCAGATCGAGCCGGAGCCCGAGGCCGCCGTCGATCAGGCGGCGGGAAACCAGCCGACGTCATCGTCCCCGACACCGGAGGCATCGACGAGTGGCGCGCCGTCCGACCTCGAGGACATGACGCAGGAGCAGCTCGCCGCCGAGGCGCTGGCGACCTACGACCGCGCGGAGACGGCGCTGCAGGCCGGCGACTGGGCGACCTACGGCGCCGAGCAGGAGCGCCTTCGCCAGATCCTGGAGCTGCTGAACCAGGGGCAGGCGACGCCGGTACCGTAATTGGTTCATGCGAGCCGCTTGTTCGTGACCCCGCACCTCGCAGCTGCGGCCGGTGTGCGGGGTCCGTACGCGTCGACGGGGTTTGATGCTGAAACGGTGCTCGGCCCGTGGCGCCGGGTCTTGTACCCGGCGTCGTTTGTCAGCTTCGGTGACGCCGGCCGCCATTGGCGTCGCCAAGTACGGCCCCGACGTCGGTGAACGCCCGCATTGAGTCGTAGCCGCGCACCCAGCAGGGGGTGCGCCGTCGTGGTCGCATTCCACCGACCTCACGTTGGCAACGATCCGCCGCGAGTGGACATGGATATCGGGTACAAGACCCGGCGCTACCG
>DATLHE010000359.1:0-20431 GCA_035540335.1 Thermomicrobiales bacterium
AACCAGGACAGCACGCGCAACCTGATGACGCTGAACTTCGGCCTCACGGCGACGGCCGCGGTCATCATCGCCTTCTGGCGGCGGCTGCCGTTCATGCTCCTGCTGGCGAGTGTGCTGGGATGGATGGCGTGGATGCCGCTGATGGACGCGCTCTGGGGACAGGAGGGCGGCGACCCGGTCGCCTGGAGGACGGCGGTCTACGGGCTCATCCTGGTGGCCGTGGGGATCGTCCTGGCGGCGCGCGGCCTCCGCGCCTACGCCTTCTGGCTCTTCCTCGTCGGCTTGGCGGTCAGCTTCCTGTTCCTCGGCATCGACGCCTACGACAACGCGCTCGGCACGACCGGGCTGCTCTTCCTGGCCCTCGCCTTCGCCGCGATCGTCATCAGCCTCTGGTTGGAGTTCCGGATCTTCCTCGTCTTCGGCGCCCTCGGCCTCTACGGCTGGACCTCCGCGCTCGTGATCGAGACCTTCGGCGGCAGCCGGCCGGTGGCCTTCCTGCTCATCGTCGTCGGCGCGGCCATCGCCGCCGCCGGGCTTGGCTGGCAGCGGTGGATGGGACCGCGCCTGCGCGGGCGGGGCATGGCCCCCGGGCCCGGTCCGGGTTCGATGCCTACATCCGGCGCATGAAGATGTTCGGCCGGTGCGGCGGCAGCGGCTCCGCCCGCTCCAGGTGGTAGGGCACGCTCGTCACGACCGTTCCCGGCCGGAAGAGCAGCGCCGCCTTGATCCGCAGCGCTGTCTGGTTGTGCAGGATCTGCTCCCACCAGTGCCGCGGGATGTACTCCGGCAGCACGACGGTCAGCGTCGATTGCGGCGCCTGCTTCTGGATCTCGTCGAGGTAGGTCAGCAGCGGCCCGACCAGCGACCGGTAGGGCGACTCGATGATCACCAGTGGCACTCCGGGCACCGTCTCGTTCCACTCGTCCCGCATCTTCTCGATCGCCTCCTCGTCGTCGCTGATGTGGATCGCGGTGACGTTGTCGGAGATCGAGCGCGCGTAGGCCAGCGTCTGCCGCGCCACGCGGTTCAGCGCCGCGATCGGCACGACCACGACGTGCGAGATGTCCTCCGAGCGGGTCGGCGTCAGCGCCGCCAGCTCGGAGGTCGCCTCGTCGTAGTGCCGGTGGATCGCCTTGAAGACGAGGACCAGGACGGGGATCAGCACGATCACCATCCACGCCCCGTGCGTGAACTTCGTGAACGCGACGACGAAGGCGACGATGCCGGTGGCCACCGCGCCGAGCGCGTTGATGAACCGCCCACTGCGCCAGCCGGGTCCCCGGCGGCGCTGCCAGCGCATCACCATCCCGAACTGCGAGAGCGTGAACGACGTGAAGACGCCGACCGCGTAGAGCGGGATCAGCCGCTCGGTCTCGCCGCCGAAGATCGCCAGCACCGTCGCCGAGAGGACGCCCAGGGTGATGATGCCGGTGGTGTAGGCGAGCCGGTCGCCGCGGAAGGTGAACTGGCTCGGCATGTACCGGTCGCGGGCCATGAAGTAGGAGAGGCGCGGGAAGTCGGAGTAGGCCGTGTTGGCGGCCAGCACCAGGATCGACATCGTCGCGAACTGGATGTAGTAGTAGGCCGCGTTCGTGCCGCCGAAGACCCCCCGGGCGATCTGGGAGACGACCGTCTCGTACCCCGCCTCCTCCTGCGGCAGCGGCACGGCGCCGTACTGGTGGGCGAGGAAGGTGATGCCGGAGAACGTCACCGCGAGGATCGCGATCATCACGGTCAGCGTCGTCCGGGCGTTCTTCCATTCCGGCGGCTTGAACGCCGGCACGCCGTCGGAGATGGCCTCGACACCGGTCAGCGCCGCGCAGCCGGAGGCGAACGCCCGCAGGATGAGGAAGATGCCGACCGTGCTGGTGCCGACCACGACCTCGCGGTCCGGCTCGTGCACCTCGAACCCCGTCGCCGCGTTGCGGACGAAGCCGATGATGAGCATGATCGCGATGCCGACGAGGAAGAGATAGGTCGGCACGGCGAAGATCGAGCCGGACTCCCGGATGCCCCGCAGGTTCAGCACGGTGATGATGATGACGAAGGCGAGCCCGACCAGCACGAGGTGGTCGTGCAGCTCCGGCACCGCCGACACCATCGCCGCGACCGCCGCCGAGATGCTCACCGCGACGGTCAGGATGTAGTCCACCAGCAGCGCGCCGCCGGCGACCAGCGCCGGGGTCTCGCCGAGGTTGTCCTTGGCGACGATGTACGAGCCGCCGCCGTGCGGGTAGGCCTTGATCGTCTGCCGGTACGAGAAGCCGACGATGATCAGCAGCATCACGATCGCCGCGCCGATCGGCAGGCTCAGCGACATCGCGCCGAGCCCGGCGAGCACCAGCACGCGCAGGATCTCCTCGGTGGCGTAGGCGACGGACGACAGCGCGTCCGACGAGAGCACCGCCAGCGCCTTGACCTTGGTCAGCCGTTCATGGATCGCCGAGGCCGTCGTCAGCGGCGCGCCGATCAGGATCCGTTTGGCCTTCGCGATCCGGCGGCTGAGCGGCCCACGGCCGCTGCTGGCCTCCTCGCTGGCCACGAGGTAGCCGGGGGCGACCCGCGTCAGGTCGTCCTTGTTCTGGCGGATGACGCGCACATAGCGGTCGCCGACATGCGACCCCTGCATCCGCAGCTTGCCCGAGAGGTCAGGGTTGATCTGCGGGCCCGTTGGCTTCCGGGCCTTGATCTTCGGTTTGCGTGGCTGATCGAGCGGAATCGTGCCGTCCGGTTCGGGGCGGTCGGTGGCGCCGTGGCCAGGGTTGCTGGCGGGCTGGTCGTCCTGGGACGACCCGTTGGCAGGCATACGCGTGTGCTCTCCCCAATTGCCTTGGGGGTCGGGGTCATCGACGTCGCGAGCAGAACGTGGCGTCGTGGCCGCTCCGGCCCTCTTCACTCCATGCTCTGCCTGACACGCAGGACGCATACCCGCCCCGGCACTCCGTGTGCCAGTGCGTGCGGCCAGTTTCAGGCAACGCGAAAGCGTACGTCGTGCACCCCGTCACAAACAAGGGCGCCGCCGGCGCCCATTCCCGTCAGGGAATCCCGGACGCCGGTCATACGCGTATGATAGAACGATACGTACCCCGCAGTGACCGCGCCCATTCGTCCCCGCGCCCGCTTTTGGCTCGTCCGGTCGGATCAGGTCGTCCCCGCACGGAAACCTCCGCACGGGTTGGCGCGTTGAAGGATGCGAAGGCGGCTGGCTGCCACGCAGCCCCGTCGCTCCCGGGACGCGCCCCGGTCGAGCGGACGGCCGCCGGCAGGGACGGCGCGCCGGGGACGCGATACCCGGCGGCGACCCGCGGTCACGATGGGGAACGATCGGGGGAGGAAACCACCATGTCACGATTTGTGAGAACACGAGGCGCGCGCGGCGCCAAGCGGCACATCCTGTTCGCCTGGCTCACGGTGCTGATGACCGTGCTGTCGCTCAGCCCGGCCGCGGCCGAGCTGGCGGCCGCGCAGCCGCAGCCGCCGGCCCAGGACCAGGCCGCGGCTGCCCAGGATGCCGCGCAATATCTCGAGATCCACGTCGTCGAATGTCCGCCCGGCACCACCGGCACCGGCCAGCAGCTCTTCGACGCCTGTCACGCCAATGGTCTCGACGGCGTCGACGTCCAGATCACCGCCACCGACCCGGCGCTGGGCATCGACCAGGCGAAGACTACCACCCGCGTCAACGGCGAAGGCCCCGGCATCGTCAACACCGGCGACATTCCCGCCGGCGAGTACGAGGTCACGGTCGACCTCCCGGCCGACGCCTACACCTTCTGGAACTACTGCTCCGTCGCCGATGGTGACGAGGTCGTCCCGGCCACGCCGGACGACGCGGCGACCGCCACGTTGACGCTCTCGGGCACCGACGTCGTCTGCGACTGGTACGCCATCCCACGCGCGCAGCAGAATACGCCGGTGACCACACCGGAGAACACCCCGGCGCCCGATCTGGCCCGGATCGACCTGTCCGTCTATACCTGCGACGAGGCCGCGCTCGACACCGACGGCCGCGCCATCGCGGACCTGTCCGCCGGCTGCACGACCCCCGCGTCGAACGTCGATCTCACGCTCATGAGCGACGCCACCGGCGAGCAGACGGTCAAGCCGGTCGACACGAAGGGCAAGGTCACCTTCGCCAGCATCCAGCCGGGCACCTACCTCCTCTACAGCGACGTGCCCGCCGGCTCGGCCGACGAGTTCCTCTTCTGCCGCCCCGACGGCGGCGACCGCTACGAGAAGGACTTCAACGAGAACGGCGTCACCGTCTTCCAGGACCTCGCCGCCGAGCAGCTCCAGTGCAACTGGTACGTCGTGGCCACCGCCGCGGCGACGGCCGCGCCGACCGAGGCGCAGCCCGCCGCGGAGGCGACCGCCGCGCCGACCGAGGCCCTCACCACCGACGTGCCCGCGAATGACCAGGTGGCCGCCCAGGCGCAGCAGGCGGGCTCCATCAGCGTCACGCTCTACTCCTGCCCGCAGGACTACGACGTCAGCGCCAACGGCGAGACGCACGGCGCCTTCGACGCCAACTGCACGAGCCCGACGTCGGACGTCGTGATGACGCTCTCCGACACCGCCAACGGCAACACCAACCAGCAGGTCAGCGACGCCAACGGCGCCGTGAGCTACCCGAACCTGCCGCCCGGCACCTACACGCTCTACAGCGGCATCCCCGGCGAGGCGGCGACCGAGTACCTCTTCTGCGTCTCCGAGGGCGTCGACTACCAGAAGGACTTCAACGAGAACGGCGTCACCACCTTCACCGGTCTCGAGACCGAGCAGATCCAGTGCGACTGGTACATCGTGCCGGAGGATCTGCGCGGCGAGGAGACGGGCGGCTCGATGACCGTCCACCTCGCGATCTGCCCGCAGGAGTACACCGGCGACCAGCTCTTCAACGACTGCCACGGTAACGGCGTGGCCGACCAGCAGTTCACCCTCAGTGGCCCCGCGGGCGACCTGACGGCGACGACGACCCTCCCGCAGACACCGGGTCCGGGCGTCGCGACCTTCACCCAGCTCGCCGCCGGCGACTACACGCTCACCGGGGGCCCTCCGGGCGACTTCGGCGCCGTCCGGCTCTATTGCAGCGACCAGGCGACCAACCAGCCGACCACCGCCAGCATCGAGAGCACGATCGCCACCCTCAGCATCGCCGACAACCAGGACGTGCTCTGCGACTGGTACTACATCCCGGAGAACGCCTCCGGCATCACCCCGACCCCGACGCCGACCGAGGTCCCGACGACCAAGGCCGAGATCCTCGTCACGCTCTTCTCCTGCCCGGAGACCTCCGCCGCGAGCGGCTACGCCGGCGCCACCTTCGCCGATCTCGACACGGCCTGCACGACCCCGGTCAACGACGTCTCCTTCTCGCTGAGCAGCGGCGGCGGAGTGCCGCTGAGCGCCGCCACCGGCGTCTCCGGCCCCGGCGCGGTCCGCTTCTTCGACCTCGCCCCGGCCGACTACACGCTATCGCCCGCGCTGCCGGCCACGCTGACCAGCGCCGCCGTCTTCTGCCAGATCGGTGACGGCGACGTCTACCAGAAGACGCTCCAGAACGGCGCGACCAGCTTCGTCGACGTCCAGACCGAGCAGCTCAAATGCAGCTGGTTCGCGGCGCCGGTGCCCCAGCCGCAGCCGAGCGGCCCGACCGGCTCGATCACCGTCCGCGAGTTCCTCTGCCAGAAGGACCGCGGCGAGATCACCGACTGGGAGCGCGAGTGCGCCCCCGGCTCGACCGGCACCAGCTTCTCGCTGGCCTCCAGCGACGGCGCGATCAAGCTGCAGGCCACGCCGGACGCGCAGGGCGTGCTCGTCTTCAGCCAGCTTCCGGACGGCTACTACGAGCTGACCCAGGACACCGGCGTCTGGTGCCGCGCGGCGGCCGAGCGGGTCGACAGCCAGAGCCGCGTCATCGTTCGCGACGGCGGTAATACCGACGTCTTCCTCTACGAGTGCGGCCAGGTCAACACCCTGCCGAGCACCGGCGCCGGCACGACCACCGGCCAGCCCGGCGAGGGCGGCCTCCCGGCGGGGATGATGGCCTCCCTTATCCTGGCGATCTTCGCCGCGCCGGTCTTCGCCGCCGGCGTCTGGCAGTGGCGCCGGCCCGCGCCCCGGCCCGTGCCGGTCGAGGACACACAGCCCATTGCGCCCTCGCGGACCAGCCGGGGCACGCACTGGATGCGGTTCCGGTGACGGCGGGAGGGCGGACGGCTGCGGTATGATCTCCAGCGGCGCCAGGGCGAGAGCCGTGGCGCCGCCCGGGACGTACGTTCAATGATGCAGACCCAACGGGGCGCTCCCGTTGAGATGGAGCTACGAGGTACATCGCCAATGAAGCAGACCCGCAGACAGTTGCTGGGATCCCTCCTCGCCGGCTTCGCCGTTGCCGGCGCCGCCACCAGCGTCCGTGCCGGCGCGGGGGCGCAGCTCCCCGTCCATGGCGAGAGCGCGCCGGGCAATCTCAAGGCCGGGCCGCTGGGGCTCAACCCCGAGGCCGACCCGGGCGAGATCCCGGTCGCGATCCAGATTCCGGACGCCGAGGTGGATGCCGAGGTCGAGCGCACCAAGATCGTGGGCGGCCAGATGCTCGATCCCAGCGGCCCGTGGGTCGTCGCCTGGTATGAGGGCACCGGCCTCGTCGGCGAGCGGGACAACGCCGTCATGTCGGGCCATGTCGACTACTGGGATGTCGGCCCCGCCGTCTTCCGCAACGTCGCCAACCTCGCGGAGGGCGCCCAGATCAACGTCAGCGGCGAGGACGGCACCGTCTACACCTACGCCGTCCAGTCCGTCGAGCGCGTCACCATCGCCCAGCTCACGCAGGACAAGATCAACGAGATCGTCGGCCGCACCAACTACGCCGCTCTTACCCTGATCACCTGCGGCGGCGCCTTCAACGGCCAGGAGTACGAGCAGCGCGACATCATCCGCGCCAGGCTCGTCGGCAGCTCCGATGAGGGCATCACCGCCGGCGAGCGCCAGGCGGCCGCCAGTGCCGAGACGCAGGCGACCGTCGCCGGCGAGTCCGTGAACCTCCGCGCCACCCCCTCGGCGAGTGGCGAGATCCTCGCCACCCTGGACACGGGCCAGGCCGTCACCATCACCGGCGCTCCGCAGGACGCCGACGGCTACACCTGGGTGCCCGTGCGCCTCGAGGACGGCACGCAGGGCTGGGTCGTCGAGGAGTTTCTCTCCCCGGCGGGCTGATTCCTCGATCCACGACACCGGGCATGACGAAGGCCGGGCCCCGGAATGGGCCCGGCCTTCGTGGCGTCGTGCGCGGCTAAGGCTTCGCGCGGTCGTTCAGCCATTTGATGGCGTCGGCGCGGGTGATGTCGACGATGCGGTGGTCGACGGTGTACGCCTGCAGTTCGCCCCGCCGCACGGCCGAGCGCACGACCGCCGGCGAGATGTCCAGCACGTCCGCCAGCTCGTCGACCGAAAAGTGCTCCTGGTGCAGGGATTCCAGGACTCCGATGTGCTCATAGGCACGTGGCCACTCCAACATCGTCAACCTCCTGCGTGGTCGGTGGTGCCGTCGCGTGTGGTGGCGGCCCGAGGCAGGTGCGCGCCGCCTCGTTCAATCATATTGCGCCTGTCGTCGCCCATTCGCAACTGCACCGCCGTGTTTCCCGGTAGCCCCGGGTCTTGTATCCGGGGACCGATCCTGCCAAGGCGTATCGATGGTGCCAGCCTCGCCCCCAACATCTCCCTCATCCTGAGCGAAGCGAGCCCCTGGCTTCGCCTCGGCCGGGGAACCCTACGCGAAGCGCTCGAATCGGCACGCCCGGTTCGTGTGAGCAATATGGTCCTTCGGACCATCGGGTGGACACCCTTCGGGGATCCGCCCCTACGACGTTGGCTGGTCGCCCATTGCGTCTGCCGCCCGCCTACGGCGCCAGCCGCTGCAGGTCCCGCGGGAAGAGCGTCACGTCCCGCACGTTCGGCGCGCCCACGATCTGCCGCACCAGCCGCTCCACCCCAAGCGCGAACCCGCCGTGCGGCGGCATCCCCGCCCCGAACGCCTCCAAATACCCCGCGAACGGCTCGACCGCGATGTCGCGTTCCGCCAGCGCCACCAGGTAGTCGTCATAACGATGCAGCCGCTGCCCGCCGGTGATCACCTCCAGCCCGCGGAAGAGCAGATCGAAGCTGTTCGACCACCGCGGGTCGTCCGGCTGCGGGTGCGTGTAGAACGGCCGCTTCCGCATCGGATACCCCGTCACGAAGAGCCACGCCGAGCCGTGCTCGCGCTCCGCCCACTCGCCGAGACAGCGCTCGTGCTCCGGCGCGAGGTCCGGCTCGTCCGCCAGGTCCTGCCACAGCGCCGCCCCGACCAGCGCCAGCGCCTCCGCGAAGTGAATCTCCGGGATCCGTGCCGGCACGGGCGGCAGGTCGGCCGGCTCCGGCGTCGCCACGCTCGCCATCGCGGCCATCATCCCCGCCAGCGCCTCGCGCACCACCGCCATCACGTCGTGGTGGTCGCGCACGAACCCCAGCTCGGCGTCCAGCGAGAGGAACTGGCTGACATGCCGCGACGTGTCGTGCGGCTCGGCCCGGAACGCCGGCCCGACCTCGAAGACGCGCTCCAGCGCACCCACCATCATCTGCTTGTAGAGTTGCGGGCTCTGCGCCAGGTAGGCTGGTCGCCCGAAGTAGTCGACCGTAAAGACGTTCGCGCCGCCCTCCGGCGCCGATTCGAGCAGCTTCGGCGTCGCGATCTCCGTGAACCCGAGCTCCGTCAGCGTCTCCCGGAAGCCGCGCAGCGCCGCGCCCAGCAGCCGCTGCGTCGCTGCCCGCGCCGGGTGCCGCAGCGCGACCGCCGCGTGGTCCAGCCGGGTTGCCAGCTGCGTCTGCAACACCGGTCGGAAGAGCTCCACCGGCGGCTCGTTCACCGGCGCGCTGATCACCTCGATCGCTGGGTCGTGGACTTCCACGCCGCCCGGCGCCTGCGGCGACGCGACGACCCGACCGCGTACCGCCAGCACCGTCTCGTGCGGCAGCGCCGCCAGCCGCGCGCGGGACGCGGCATCCTCGACGACGATCTGGGCGATGCCCGAGCGGTCCCTGAGCAGCAAAAAGCTCACCGACTTGAGCTGCCGCTGGTGATGCAGCCACCCTTGCAGCAGGACGTCGTCGCCGCTCCGGGTGGCGAGGTCGCCCGCCAGCGTGCGCGGCGGGTGGTCCGGCGCGCCGCGTGCCGGGGATAGGGCAGGCGCGGACGACGGGGAAGGGAAATGAGAAGAACCGGCGGACATGGTGCCACCTCCGAAAAGAAGCCAGACGCCCCCTCCGCCTTTGCGGACGAGGGGGGCGTCTCGTGGTGCCACCGCAATTCGCCGGAGCACCGGATTCGGTGATCGCAGCCTTCTGGTGCCCGGTAACGGGGGCGAGCCGGCACGACCTACAGGCGGATGGGGGACACCCGCGTTCTGCCGTGCGCTCGGGAGGGTCTTCGCATCGGGATGCCCGCCGCGCTCCCACCATCCGCGGCTCGCTCTCAGGTCCATCGCCCGATGCTACTCATCTCCGTCAGCGCATTGGGACCAGCGTACGTGGTAGGGAGGGGTTTGTCACGTTCCATCGACCCGTATCCCCGCAGTTGGTCTGCGGGGTGCGTCAGCGATCGACCGCGTCGGTCGTGGCGCCGCCTCCCAGTAGCCCCGGCCCCTGGCCGAGCCGCAGGCAAGGGCCCGCTTCGCTTCTCGCCCTGCGGGCTCGGCCGGGAAGCGGAGCGGGCCCTCGGTGGCCGGGGGCTGTCACCAGCAATGGCGATTTGGTGCCAGAACGATTGCTCGCCCCGGTAGCACCGGGCTTCGTGTGCCGCACCTGTGGCCGGCATCCGTCGTCATCACCCACCGCCCTGTTGAAGCAATGGGCCGCCACAAGGGCGGCCCGTACGCGAAACGCCCTTTCGATTACGACGACGGTGGTCCTACAGCGTATTCACGAACAGCTGGCTCACCGACTCCCCCTCATGGATGTTGTGGATCGCCCGCGCCAGCAACGGCGCGATCGACAGCACCGTCATGTTCGGCAGCCGCTTCTCGGCCGGGACAGGCACCGTGTTCGTTGTCACGATCTCGTCGATCCGCTCGCACGACCGGAACCGCTCGATCGCCTTCCCCGAGAACAGCCCGTGCGTGCAGGCCACCCAGATCTTCCCGACGCCGTGCTCCTCCAGCTTGTCGACAAGCTCCAGGATCGACCCGCCCGTCGCGATCTCGTCGTCGAGCACGATCACGTCCTTGCCGTCGACGTCACCGACGATCGCGTCGATCACCACCTTGTCGTCCGCCAGCCGCCGCTTGCTGCCGGCCGCCACCGGTAGCCCGAGCAGCCGCGCGAACTGCGTCGCCGACTTCGCGTTGCCCAAATCCGGCGAGACGACCATCGCATTGGAGAGGTCGCGTCCCTGGAAATGCTCGGCGATCACGTTCAGCGCGTTCAGGTGATCGACCGGCACGCTGAAGAAGCCGTGCACCTGCGGCGCATGCAGCGCCATCGTCAGTACGCGGTCCGCGCCCGCCGTCACCAGCAGGTCCGCCACCAGGCGGCCGCCGATCGAGATGCGCGGCATGTCCTTCTTGTCCGACCGCGCGTAGGCGTAGTGGGGGATGACGGCGGTGATGCGCGCCGCCGAGGCGCCGCGCGCGGCGTCCAGCATCAGCATCAGCTCCATCAGGTGCTCCTGCACCGGCGGCACCAGCGGCTGGATGACGAAGACGTCCTCCTCGCGGCAGTTCGCGCAGAGCTGCACCTGCAGGCAGTCGTTGCTGAAGCGGCTGATCTCCGTCTTGGACAGCGGCATCCCGAGATCGTCACAGATCTCGTGGGCCAGCTCGGGATGGGCGCTGCCGGTGAAAATGGTGATATCGCGCATGGGAAAGGGTGTGCTCCTGAACCGGGCGGTGATCGGCGAGCGATCGCTCTCTGCGTGATCCTACCGCCGATCGGACCGCTCCGGCCACCGGGCATGCCGCAACCATGCGGCGCGGCGGCACACGTCCCTCGCCGACATGCGCTCAGGGCGGCGCCGTGAGGCGGCGGCCGGGTGAACCTTGCGCCGCGGGACGCACGTATGTATTCGTGCGACTCCATGGAGGAACGGCATCGGCAAGAGCACACCCGCGACGCGATGCCGCCCGCCTGCCATGTGAGACGGAAGTGGGACATCGTCTGCCATCACATGCAACGGTCATTCGCCGGGTGTGACCATGTCTGACAATCAGCGTCCCGCCCTTCCCGCTCTCCGCGTCATCATTCTTGCCGGCGTCCTTTGCCTGGCGCTCGGGACGCCGGTACACCGGTCGGCGGGCATGCAGGCCCCTGGCCTCGCCCTCAGCCCGTCGTCCGCGCCACCCGGCACAACCGTCGATGTCCAGGGCACGGGATTCCCTCCCAACGCCAGCGGTTCCCTGGCGTGGTCCCAGGACGACAGTCCGCTCACGACCGTGACCACGGACGACTCCGGGTCGTTCGCCGCCACGTTCGTCGTTCCCGGCGTGGCGCCAGGCGTCTACGAGGTCAGCGCCATCGTCGGCCAGGGCGACCAGGCCGTTCAGGAGCGAGCGTCGCTGACGGTGGAGGCGCAACCGCCGACGCCCACACCCGTGCCGCCCACGGAGCTCCCCACGGTCGCCCCGTCCCCGACGCCCACGGTCACGCCTGCGCCCCCGACGGCCACCGACACCCCTGCGCCACAGCCCACGCCCATGCCGACCGCCGTGCCGGTCTACCCGATCGTCGCCATGGCACAGAGCGAGGGGAGTCTCCCGGCCCAGCTCGCCTTCGACGGGGATCCGCTGACCTATTGGGGCGCCCCGGCGACCGGAGCGTCCGAAGGAGCATGGCTTGTGCTCGACCTGGGCACGGTGCGGCCCATCGCCTCGGTCCGCTGGCTGATCGCGACGGCCGGAATGCAAGGTTCGGTGGAGATCGAGCTGTCCGAGGACGGTGAGTCGTGGGCACCATTGGTCCGCCTCGATGGCAGCGCGCTCCCACCGGGAGGCTGGGACGAACAGCCGGTGGATGTCCGCGCTCGCTACGTGCGGTTTGATCTTGCCCCTATGGGGGCATCGGCGGCGTTCGGTGGCATGGCCGAGATCGAGGTCTGGCCGGCGACCGATGCCCGTCCGCTTGCCGCGATCGTTACCCCGGAGCCGCCCTCGCCAACGCAGGCGCCCACGGCGACACCGACGTTCACGCCAACCGCCATCGCGACAGGGGTCCCCACACCAGGGGCGACGCCTCTGGTGCCGGCGTCCGCTCCGTCCGCCCGAACCACAACGTCGATCGCGGCGAGTACGACGCAAGCAGCGATTGCCGGCTCCAGCCCCACCTTCAGCGGGGTGTCGCTGCCGATCGCGAACAGCACCAGCTCAGTTGCGAGCACGAGCCCCGGCAACGCCTACGATGGCAGCACGAGTACCCATTGGTTCACGATCGGTCCGACGCCACCGTCGTCGGCCGTACTCACGCTCGATCTCGGCGCCACCCGGCAGCTCTCGGGCGTGAAGTGGACCTATCGCCTGCCGGAGATGGACCATATGACGCTCCAGGTCTCGCCCACGGGCTCGTCGTGGACGACGGTGAGCAAGACGACGGCGCGGGCCCAGGGGACGTGGGAAGGCTCGAAGACGACCGCCATCGTGCGCTACGTGCGCATGGTCTTCGACAACCCGAGCGACCGGATCCGCCTTGGCTTTGTCTCCGAGGTCCAGGTTTGGGGCACTGCCGTGAGCACCGCGACCGTCCTCGCCGCGGGCGACATCGCCGTGTGCGGCAGCAGTGCCGATGAGGCGACGGCCAAGCTGCTCGATGCGAACGGGAGCGGCACGGTCCTCGCCCTCGGCGACAACGCCTACAATTCCGGCACCCTCACCGAGTACAAGAACTGCTACGGCCCAACGTGGGGGCGCCACAAGTCGCGCACCCGGCCCGTCCCCGGCAACCACGAATACGCCGTCTCGTCCGGCGGCAAGGGCTACTTCGACTACTTCAACGGTGTTGGCGTCGCCAGCGGACGGGCGGGCGACCGGACCAAGGGCTACTACAGCTTCAATGTCGGTGCGTGGCATGTCATCGCCATCAACTCCTGCGCGGTCAGCACCAACGCGGTATGCGCGCCGGGAGCCGCGCAGCTGGACTGGTTGCAGGCCGATTTGCGCGCCCATCCTTCCGCCTGCACGCTCGCCTACTGGCATCACCCGCTCTTCAGCTCGGGCCACGATCAGGACAATGGCGGCATGATGAAGCCGATCTTCAACGCTCTCTATCAAGCCGGGGCGGAGGTGGTTCTCGTCGGGCACTCACATGACTACGAGCGCTTCGCCCCGCAGACGCCCAGTGGCGCGAAGAATACGACCACCGGCATCCGCGAGTTCGTGGTGGGCACGGGCGGCGGCGCGTTCACCGGCCTGGCCTCGCGAGCGGCGAACAGTGAGACCTTCAATGACACGACGCACGGCGTCCTGAAGCTCACGTTGCGCGCGAGCGGCTACGATTGGAAATTCTTGCCGATTGCCGGGCAGTCCTTTACCGATTCCGGCACCGGCACTTGCCATGGCGCACCGGGTTCAGCCGTGACCAATCCGGGGGAGACGCAGGCGATCGCTCGCGCCACGACGGCCATGACGCCCGGGCCAGCGTTGATACTTTTCACCGGTATGCTGGCGGTCACGCCCGGGTCGCGCGGGCGTTGGCTGACCACGTCGCCCCGGACACGGTACGGTCGCTCGATAACGTACGGCTCCGTGATGCGGCCTCCGGACATGCCGCAAACACGCGACGACCCCGGCCAGCAGTCCTCTGGCCGGGGTCGTCGCGTGGTGTGGTGCCGTCAGCTTTAGCGGTCGCGGCGTGCCGGGTCGATCATCGCGAGCATCGTCGTCGCCGGCGTCCGGCCGCTCTCGTCGCCGCAGGTGCTCCACAGCCCGGCGTCGGCCGCCTGGGCCTGCGCCTGCGACTGGGTCAGCCAGCCCGCGAAGCGCGTGTTCGGGACGCTGATGTCCGCCTTGGCGGCACCCTGCGCCACCAGCTGCGCCGAGACGAGCGTCGGCTGGCCGTCCGCGTTCGCGACCCAGACGTCGCGCACCCAGTTGCCGCGGGCGTCCGTGTTCGTCGCCTGCCGCTCGATCGTCACCGCCTTGCCGACGACGAGCTCACCGTTCGCCTTCGTCGCCTCGCCGGCGTAGCAGGCGTCGCCGGTCGGCGCGTCGACGCCGAGATAGCGCACCGGGATCTGCGTGCCGTCGATCTCGACGAGGATCGTCTCCCCGTCGATGACGTCCACGACCTTCCCCTGCAACAGGTCGGACGCCGCCGGCGTCTGCTCGTCGCCCACGAGCGGCGTCGGGTTCTCCAGCGCCGGGGCGAGGTCGATCCGCTGGTCGCCGGCCTCCAGGACCAGTGTCTGCGCCTCCGGCGGCGCGAGGAACGTCAGCACGAAGCGGTGTCCCTCCCCGGCGGCCCACAGGATCGCGTCGGTGTTGCCGTAGGCGGGCGTGTTGCCGGCGAGGCCGCTCACCCATGCGTTCCCGACGTCCACCTGCACTTCCTGGCCGTCGGCCAGCAGGCGGAAGGCGCCCATGTCGAAGACCTGCTCGCTGTCCGCGAGGTTCTCGCCGTAGACGCTGAGCACGACCCACTCGCCATAGCCGCCGACGGAGTTGATCTCCGGCAGCTCCGGCACCGTCTCCCCGACCGAGGCGCCCTCGATCGTGTAGCGGAAGCCATCGGCCACGACGGCCTGCTCCGGCGTCGTCTCCGGGGCCACGCTCGGCGCCTGCGGCTCGGTGGTCGGCGTCGGCGCGGGCGTCTCCTCGGCCTCGGCCGTCTCCGTCGCCTCCGGAGTCGTCGCTACGGTCGGCGTCGCCGGGGCCTCCGGCGTTGTCGTCTCCGTGGCCTCGGCCGTCGGCGCGACCACCGGTGCGGTGGTCGGGGCCACGGTGGGCTCGACCGTCGGCTCCGCCGTAGGCTCAGTCGTCGGCTCCGCCGTAGGCTCGGTCGTTGGCTCCGCCGTAGGCTCGGTCGTTGGCTCTGCCGTGGACGCAACCGTGGGTTCAGCGGACGGCTCGATCGTCGGTTCCGCCGTCGGCTCCGGCGCCTGTGTTGGCTCGATGGTCGGCTCCGGCGCCTGCGTGGGCGCCGGCTCCTCGGTCGGCAGCGGCTCGGCCGTTGGCTCAACAACCGGTTCCTCGGTCGGGACGACCGGCTCTTCGGTCGCGATCGGCTCGTCCGTCGGCGCCGGCTCCTCCGTCGGCACGATGGCCCCGCCCTGGTTCTGCGACGCCGTCGGATCCTCCGGCACGTCACCCGCGCTCGTCGGTGGCAGCGCGCTCGTCGTCCCTCCCACGGCTAGCGCCTCTTCGGTCTGCGCCGCGGCCTCGGCCGACGTCAAGGTGTCGTCGGACGCGCCGTCGGTGCCGTCGCTGACCTTGCCCTCGTCGCCGGTCGACGCGCCGAGCTGCCCGGTCTGCGCGACCTCCGGCTCGTCGTCGGCGATGCCGAGCGTGCGCTGCACATCCGATGGGATCCGGTCGCGGAGCGCATCGACGTCGAGCGCCAGCCTGTCCCGGCCAAAGTAGGCCGCCGTGCCGACGAGGATGAGCAGGATCGCGGCCCGCAGCGCCCAGACGACGCGCTGCCCGCCCCGCTGCTCGGCGGTGGCCGCGGCGGCCGGGACCGCCTCGTCGGCGACCGTCACGCCGTCCGCCAATGTGCCCTGCCGCCGCGCCGTGCGGCTCACCGCCATCGGCACCGGCCCGGGCTCGGCCTCCAGGTGGCGATCGGTCCACGCCGCGATCGACTCCGGCCGTCGCTCGCGCGGGCGATCGGATGGGCTCGCCGGGCGTGGCCGCGGCCGATGCGCCGCGACGACGCCCTCGTGCTCGACCGGTGGCCACGCCTGCTGCGGCGCGTCGTCCTCGTCGCCGAAGTCCGGCAGCGGGGGTAGCGCGATCGACGGCGCGGCCCCGACGGTCGTCTTCCAGGCCGGGATCTCGGCCATGATGTGCGGATGGTCCGTGCCCCGCTGCTCGACCGGCAGCGGCCGCCCGGTCAGCACCGCCACCAGCTGCGCCGCCGCGCCGCGCCCGTCCCGCGCGCGCAGCATCATCGGCTGCGCCTCGCGCTCGCTCGCGCCCTCCGGCGTGATCGAGAGACGGACCCCGTTCTCGGCCGCCAGCCGCGGCTCCGGCCGCAGCCACTCGCGCGGGATGTCGAGCGCGATATCGCCGTTGGCGACCAGCGCCAGGCGCTCCCGCGTCAGGATCAGCCGCGCCGGCAGATCCTGCGCGCCGACGATGAGAACCTGTCCCTCCCAGCGGATGCCTTCCGCTTCGAGCGCGCGCCACGCCTTCGCATGCGGGCGCCCCACCTCGGGGGGAGGAGCCGGGCGCCAGCCCGGCGGGTATGAACTGTGAGCCATAGAGAGGACCTCCCTCACTGGACGGGGGCGGGCAGCATGAAGCGCGGCCGCGCCGGGGCGCCAGTCAGATCGCCGTTTCCAGCGTGATCAAAGGCGATGGGACGGCGACATACAGCGCGGCGCCGCACAGGCGAGCCGCCAGGGAACGGGACGCGCGCGTCCACAGGGACGCCACGATGCCCGGCGCAGCGGGGCTGCATTGCGGGATAATCAACGAGCCACGCGAACCGCCCGGGCGCGCGTGGGTGATCGGTGTGATGGGTTGTTCCGGGCCGGCCTTCGCGGCCCGCGTCGAACGGCGCATACGTCACTCCCGGTCCCCGGACAGCCTCCCAGCCGAGACTGCCAAGGGTGACCGAACGATGTGTACGTACACTCTACCATACGACCGGAACTGACGGAAGACATGCCCTGCGGGAAGTACATCAGGTGTGGCGGCTTCGTCCCCGGACCCCAGTCGAGCCCTTGGGGCGAGAAGCGGAGCGCGCCCTTGATGTCGCACCTGTGGCCGGGGCGCCCTCGCAACTACGGCGCTCGAAGAAGGGACGGCGTGTCGCTCGGCTAGCGCCGGGTCTTGTGCCGCACCTGCGGCCGGCGTCCGTCTGGCCATCGGCGGCCACCGCCCGCAGCTTCGAGGGCCGCCCGTACGGAGAACCATGCCCTGCGCCCAAACCGCACGTCATCCTGCGGCCGCAGCGCCGGTCTCTCCGGGTGCCCTGTGAACCATGAGGCGCACACCCTTCGGGGTGCGCGGCTACGACGGTGGGGTGTGGTGTCTTCTTCGTCCCGCTCTCAGGAAAGACAACGCCGGGTACAAGACCCGGCGCTACATGATCACGTTCACCGTCTCATCCCGGGCGCTATTGCGGCGCCGGCGGCAGCTCCCCCGCCACCAGCGCCAGGTGCAGGCTCAACCGCAGCCGCGGGTCATCCAGGTCCGCCGCGATCACCGACCGGATCTGTCGCAACCGGTACCCCAGCGTGTTGCGATGGATTCCCAACGCCTCCGCCGTCGGCCGCTGCGACCCCCCGTATTCCAGGAAGACCCGCAGCGTCTGCAGCAGCATCCCCCGCCGGTCCTCCTCCCGCAGCTCCCCGAGCAGTTGCTCGACATACCAGTCCAGCCCCGGCGTCCCCCAGTGGTCGTAGAGGAGGCGGTAGACGCCCAACCGCGCGGCGTCCGTGAACCGCACCAGCGGCCCCGTGACCTGTCCATGCTCCAGCAGCGCCGCGATGTACCGCGCCTGCCGTGCCGCTTCCGGTAGGTCGCGCGCCGACCCGGCGTGCGAGGACACCGCCATCCACCGCCCGCTCGCCAGCGGCGGAAGGTTCGGTACGGTGGTCGCCGAGGGCGCCGCCACCGTGATGATCGCCGCGTGACCGTCGATCGTGCCGGCGTCCAGCACGTCGCCCAGCGGCGTGAGTTGGCGGCGGATGACCGCCTCCGCCTCCCCCGCCTGCACGAGCACGACCCGCAGCAGCCGCCCGGGCGCGATGCCGGCCCGGAAGGCCTGCTCGGCGATGAGATCGCGCGTCGTCCCCGGCGGCGGCTGCAAGAGCGCGTTGAGCGCGGTCGTCCGCGCGCTGCCGTGCGGGGCCGTCGAGGCGTCCTCGTCGAGTGCCCGTTGGATGCCGGTGCGGACGTGCCCGAGGACCATCCGCGCCAGCGCGTGCGATGCCGGGGCCAGCGGTCCGAGCCAGATCGTGCGCCCGCCCTTCAGCGGCGCGCTCAGCCATGTCGATGGATCCCGCTCGGCGGGCGGCACGTTCGTCACGCCGGGGCCGGTGGCGAAGAGGACCGCGCCATGGTCGTTGAGGATGCTGATGTGCAGCTCCAGCCGGTTGGCGAGAGTATGGATCAGCTCGCCCGGCCGCGCGCCCCGTGCCGTGCTCTCGGCGATCACGCGGTCGAGGTCGGCCGTGGTGCGCAGCAGGTCGCCCCGCCGCGCGGTCAGTAGCCGGTTGAGCTCGCTCTCCAGGTCGGGCCCGATCGTCGCGACGCGTAGAATGACCAGCGAGGCATCGCCGATGCGGTCGACCGACTCGTCGGTGAGCACGCCGGCGACCGGCTGCATGGTGATCTCGTGGACGAGCCGGTTGAACGGCACGCCGGTCTCCTGCGCCACGCGCCGGGGCAGGATGATCAGCTCGCCGCCGCGCAAGTGGGGTAGCATCGGGGCGCTGGCCCGCGCGGTGACGACCCAGTCGACCTCGCGATCGAGCGCATCGGCACCCGTGCCGGGGATGGCGCGGGCCCCGGCCAGCTCGAGCCGGGGTTCCCAGGCCAGCAGGTCGCGGAGGGTGATCTCGCCGGTGACGGTGTCCATGGAAGGGAGCGGCCTTTCCGCGCTTGTGCGACGTGCATAAGAAGTGGATGCGCCCTTGCATCGTCAGGCAGATCGTAGCAGGCGGGAAAACCGCCCAACAACGCCGGTGCCGGCCCGGTCCGCGCCTCGTTTGTGCAAGATGCTGCAGACCGCCCGGCGCGATTTGGACACGACCCCGTAGGGGAGGGATCGCGGCCCAACCACGGCGTCATCGGGAACGGCGCAGCAAGGGCCTGCCCTGAGCGAAGTCGAATGGGCCCTCCCGGGCTGAAGGCGGTCTCCGTGGCGGAGGACGTGCATGCCCGCGTACGGGCGGCCTTTGTGGCCGCCCTAAGCCCAGCCATCGGGAGGTTCCCATCGCGGAAGACGTGCGGCCCAACCACGGCGTGACAGGGTGATCTGCAGCAATGCCCTCCCGTCGTCCGCGACCATTCGGTGTAGGGGAGCACACAAGGTGCTCCCGATCAGCCAGTCCGCGATCGGCCGTAGCATGAGGAAGAAGACCGCATGGCCACGCAGCCAACGACAACCAACGGCCCCGGCCCGCGCGCCCGCTCGTCGCTCGTCCTCCTCGCGGCCAGCCTCGTCGGCCTCTCGGCCTTCCTCTACCCCTTCGTCCTCCCCGGCCTCGAGCAGCTCAGCGACGAGAACGCCGCCCACGGCCAGCTTGCGCCGCTCCTCTTCGCCGGCGTCACCGTCCTCTGCCTCGTCGCGATGCTCGTCACCATCGCCGACGACCACGGCGGCGTCGCGCGCTCCAAGACGCTCGCGCTCCTTGGCGTGCTGGTGGCGATCGACGCCACGCTGCGCCTCGTGCCCAGCGTCGCCGGGGCCTCGCCGGTCTTTTTGCTGATCATGCTCGTCGGCGCGGTCTTCGGCGCCTCGATGGGCTTCCAGATGGGTGCGCTGACGATCCTGCTCTCCGCCTTCATCACCGGCGGCATCGGCCCCTGGCTGCCCTTCCAGATGCTCGGTGCCGGCTGGATCGGGATGACCGCCGGTTGGCTGCCACGCGTCGCCTCCGACCGCCGCCGCCTCGTCGCGCTCGCGGTCTTCGGCGGCCTCTGGGGCCTGCTCTTTGGCGTCCTGATGAACATCTGGTTCTGGCCGTTCGCCGCCCCCGGTGCCGGGACCGACGCCTCGCTCTACTGGACGCCGGATCTCTCCGTTGGGGAGACGCTCGCCCGCTACGCCCGCTTCTACGTCGTCACCTCGCTCGGCTTCGACGCCTTCCGCGCGGCCGGCAACGTCGTCCTCGTGCTCGCCCTCGGTCGCCCGATCCTGCGGCTGCTGGAGCGCTACCGCGCCCGTTTCGGCTGGGAGCCATGGACCGATCTCCCCGCCGACGAGGTGCCCACCCCCGCGGCTTGACGCTCGCTTGACGGTCGACCGGTAGGGTGCGCCTGTGCGCCGGAGGTTCGGCGCCGGGGCTTACATCATGCCGCCCGCTACCGTCACGAGGAATCGCCAGACCATGGAAGAGCGCCGTCCTGACCGCCATCCCCGCACGCAGCAGTTTCTGGATACCGTCGCCTTCGGCAGCCTGCTCGCCTTCGCCAGCGTCACGCCCCTGCGCCCGCCGGAAGGCGACCGCGACACCGGCGAGCGCGCCACGCCCCATTCCGTGCCGCCCAGCCAGCCGCCCGCCGCAACGTCCTCCTCGTAG
>DATLHE010000360.1:0-2885 GCA_035540335.1 Thermomicrobiales bacterium
GTCGACAAGGACATCGACTACTGCCTCGACCTGTTCCCGAACCTGCAGGAGCGCATCAGGTCCAACGCGTCGGCCCTGTCCGGCGGCGAGCAGCAGATGCTGGCCGTGGCCCGGGCGATCATGTCCAAGCCGCGACTGCTGCTCCTCGACGAGGCATCGCTCGGCCTCGCGCCCAGCACCGCGAAGAACGTCTACGACGCCATCCGGCGCCTGCGCATCGAATCGGACATCGCCATGGTCGTGGTCGAGCAGAACGCCAACCTCGCCTTCACCCTCGTCGACTCGGCGACGGTCCTGGAGACCGGACGGAACGTGCTCACCGGCACCTCCGCCGAGCTCAAGGGCATGGACGAGATCCGTCGCGCGTACCTGGGAGGCTGAGATGGGGAAGTTCGTCCAGCTCGTCGTCGACGGCCTGTCGACCGGCTCGGTCTACGGCGCCATCGCGCTCGCGATCGTGCTCGTCAACCAGGCGACCGGCCTGATCAACTTCGCGCAGGGCGGCATGGCCGTGCTCTCCGCGTACGTCGCGTGGTGGTTGCAGAAGAGCGGCGTGCCGCTCATCCTCGCCATCCTGGTGTCGATCCTCTTCTCCTTCGTGCTCGGCGCTGCGGTCGAGCGGTGGTTGATGCGGAGGTTCGAGCGCGGCGACCCCGACACCGCCGTCGTCGTCACGATCGGCCTGCTGACCCTGATCACCGGCATCTGCGGGTGGCTCTGGACGTACAACAACCAGCAGGTCCCCTCGCTGTTCTCGCTCGACACGGTGTCGTTCCTGGGCGTCTCGATCAGCATCCGCTCGATCGGGACCACGGTCGTGATCGTCGTGGCGATGCTCCTGCTGCAGGGGCTCTTCGTCGGCACGAAGCTGGGCCTCGCGCTCCGGGCCGTCGCCATCAACCCGCAGTCCGCGGCGTTCTCCGGACTCCCGGTCGGACGACTCCTCATGGTCGGCTGGGGCCTCGCCGCGGCGCTCGGCGCGGTCGCCGGCGTGCTCGTCGCGCCGCAGCTCACGCTGACGCCCGGGATGCTCGACAACGCCCTCGTGTACGCGCTGGCCGCCGTGATCCTCGGCGGTCTCACGAGCCCGATCGGCGTCGTCGTCGCGGCGTGGATCATCGGCGTCCTGGAGAACCTGGCCGCGGTGTACGTCCCGTTCATCGGCTTCGACCTCAAGGTCGCCGTGCCGTTCATCCTCATCTTCGTCGTGCTCATCGTCCGACCCCAGGGCCTGTTCGGCCGGAAAGTCGTGGTGCGCGTGTGATGGCCCGTGGAACGGACGCCCCGGCATCGTCCTGGTGGCAGCGCCGGTGGGTGCGCTGGGCAGCTCCGCTGCTGCTCGTGGTCGTGCTCGCCGTGGCGCCCCTCGTGCTGACGGAGTTCGCCAACCAGACGATCGCCCGCATCGGCGTCTACGCCGTCGCCGTGCTGGGGCTCAACGTGGTGATGGGCTACACCGGGCAGGTCTCGCTCGGCCAGATCTTCTTCCTGGGGTTCGGCGCGTACATCACCGCGTACGGCGTCTCGAACGACTGGAACATCGTCCTGGTCTTCGTGCTCGCCTGCCTGGTCCCCGGCATCGCCGGGCTCCTGGTGGCGCTCGCCGCCGCACGCCTGGGCGGGCTGGCGATCGCGATGGTCACGATCGCGCTGCCGATCGTCGGCGTACCGGTGGCGAAGCGGCTGAGCGATGTCACCGGGGGCTCGCAGGGCATCTCCGGGCGCTTCGCCGAGGCGCCGGAGGGGTCCGGGCTCTTCGACGACCAGTGGCAGCTGTACATCGTGCTGGTCATCGGCGGCATCGTGTTCCTGCTGACGCGCAACCTCGTCCGTGGCAGGTTCGGCCGGGCGTTCGCGATCGTCAAGGGGAACGAGAACGTGGCGTCCTCCATGGGCATCTCGCCGTACCGCTACAAGGTGCTCGCGTTCACGATCGCGTCGCTGATCGGTGGTGTGAGCGGGTTCCTGTACATGCTCGTCATCCAGTACACCTCCCCGGAGACCATGAGCTTCGGGCACTCGATCTCGCTGGTCGCCGCGATGGTGATCGGCGGCGCGGGAAGCATCGCCGGCTCGATCCTCGGCGGCGCGTACTACGTGCTCGTCCCGCAGCTGACGAACGCCGTCGACCCGAACCTCACGGCCCTGCTGCAGGGCGCGATCCTGCTGGTCGTGCTGTTCGTCCTCCCCGGCGGCCTCGTGTCGCTGCCCCGCGCGCTGAGCCGCGGACGGCGGCGTTCCCGCACCGAGCGCGGCCCCGCCGCCCCACCGACCACTCCGTCGTCGACCACAGGGTCGGGCATCGCGGCGGAGGAACCTGAGACAGAGAGGCAAGGACACGCATGAACGGACACTTCCGATCGCGGAAGGCGCTCGGCATCGCCGTGGCGTCGGCGCTCGCGCTGGCGCTCACCGGCTGTGGCGGCGGGGACAACGCCGGCCGCAGCGGTGACGCAGCCGAGGGAGCGCCAAGCCCCGGCATCACCGATTCGGCGGTGACGCTCGGCATCACGACCCCGCTCAGCGGCGCCACGGCGGGACCGGGCACGTGCACGGTCGCCGGCGTGAAGGCGTACTTCGGCGCGAAGAACGCCGAGGGCGGCGTCAAGTTCGGCGACGGGAAGACCCGCACGGTCGACATCAAGGCGCTGGACGACACCTACGACCCGCAGAAGGCCAAGGCCAACTACGACCAGCTCAAGGACGACGTCTTCGCGATGACCGCGGGGCTCGGCACCCCGACGAACCGCGCCTGGCGCGACGCGGCGATCGCCGACGAGGTGCCGCAGGTGCTGATCATGACCGGCGACCCGATCTTCAGCGACGCCCAGGAGAGCCCCTGGCAGCTCGGCTTCGTGCCGAAGTACCAGAACGAGGGCGAAGCC
>DATLHE010000361.1:0-8465 GCA_035540335.1 Thermomicrobiales bacterium
CGCCTATCTCGATCAGGACGGAGTTGCCGGCCGTGCTGGCGCCTGACGACGTCAACGCGCTGACGACGGATGAAGCGGTCGCGCTTCTCGGTCACCTCTTCGAGCATTCGCCGTGGATCGTCGAGGAGACGTGGGGCCAGCGCCCCTTCGCCTCGCGGGCGGACCTCCACCGGGCGCTGGTGGCGACGATGCGGCGGGCTCCAGTGGAGCGGCAGGTGGCGCTGATCCGCGCGCATCCCGACCTCGTGGGGGGCGCGGCGCTGTCGGGCACGCTGACGCGGGAATCGACCGGCGAGCAGGCCGCCGCCGGGCTGGACGCCGGGGCGTTGACCGCCGGCGAGATCGCCGCGTTCACGCGCAACAACGCCGCCTACCGGGAGCGCTTCGGGTTCCCGTTCGTCATCTGCGCCCGCGAGAACAAGAAGGAGAGCATCGTCGCCGGGTTCGCCTCGCGGTTGCCCAACTCGCGCGACGAGGAGATCCGAACGGCGCTGCGGGAGATCGAGAAGATCGCCTGGTACCGGCTGGCCGACGTCGTCGCCGGGGACGACGCGCTGGCGGTCGTGGAGGAGTGACCACGCCATGACGATGGAGCGCGCGCGAGGCGCGGGGCCGGTCGAGGGGCTCGACTACGAGATCACCTACGGCAAGCGGCGGGTGCCGGTCTACCGGGTCAACGCCACGCCGCTGCGGGGCATCGCGCCGGTGCCGGAGTCGGCCTTCACCGGGCGCGATAATGGCCTGCTCGCCTGCGAGGTCGACATGCAGGTCCTCGGGGAAGATTTCCTGCCCGCCTACACCATCGGCGACAACTCGCTGGTCGTCGCGACCGACTCGATGAAGAACATCATCCTCAAGGAGGCGCTCGCCTACGGGGGCGCGACCCTGGAGGGCTATCTGGCGCACGTCGGGCGGACGATGATCGACCGCTACGAGCAGGTTCACGACCTGCGGCTCGAGGTTCGCGAGCTGCCGTTCGCGCCGGTGATGGTGCCGGCCGGCGACGGCCGGGTTGAGGAGAGCGTGGTGCTCTTCGACCATCGCGGGGGGAGCGACCAGAGCGTCGCCAGCCTGCGCCTGCGGCGGGCGGGGGATGGCAGCGAGGTCGTCGAGCACGAGTGCGGCCGGGTCGGGCTGCGGCTGCTGAAGGTGACGGGCAGCTCGTTCACGAAGTTCGTCCGCGACGAGCACACGACACTCCCCGATCGCGGCGACCGGCCCCTCTACATCTTCCTCGACGTCTTCTGGCGCTACCGCGACAGCGCCGACCTGCTGGACGATTCGCACACGCGGTACGTGCCGGCGGAGCAGGTGCGCGACATCGTCGCCACGGTCTTCCACCAGTTCGTCAGCGAGTCGATCCAGCACCTCGTCCACGAGATGGGACTCAGGGTGCTCGAGCGCTTCCCGCAGCTGGCGGAGGTGCGCTTCGTGGCCCAGAACCGGACGCGCGACCCGTTCTACGCCTCGGAGACCGACCCCGGCGTGAAGGTCTACAGCGACCCCTTCCCGGCGTACGGGGAGATCACGCTGCGGCTGGCACGGAAGGAGGGGGATTGATGGGACGGCTGACTACCCACGTTCTCGACACCGCGCAGGGTCAGCCGGCGGCGGGCGTGCGCGTCACGCTCCATCGCCACAGCGGCGAGGAGTGGTTCGTGATCGCGTCGTTCCTGACCAATGGCGACGGCCGGAGCGACGAGCCCCTGGTCGAGGACGACGCCTTCGTGGCCGGGACGTACGAGCTCACCTTCGCGATTGGCGAGTACTTCGCGGCCCAGGATCTTGACACGCCGGACCCGCCGTTCTTCGACGAGGCGATCGTCCGCTTCACCGTCAGCGACCCCGCCAAGCACTATCACGTCCCGCTGCTCGCCACGCCGTGGTCGTGGACGACCTACCGGGGAAGCTGAGGACAGGCTGGCGCGTCCTCATACCCGTCATCCCGAGCCCGGGAGCGGAGCGCAGCGACGCGAACGGTGTCGGGGTATCTCTGCTCCGGCCAGGACGCCGTCCCCGATGACGCAGTGATCCCTCAACCGCGCTCGGGATGACGGTGGTGAGGCGCCATGTCTTTGCGACACCGGGCGCTGTACGGGCCCCCGAGGGGGAAGGCTGCCAGAAATCGATTCTCTTTTGGCAGTGTGGCAGCCTGAGGCAGGAATCCGCGCCGTTGCTGGCGTTTCCAGGCTCCCAGAAAACCGGTCCATTTCTGGCAGCCTGACCCAAATCCATGTCAGGCTGCCACACTGCCACATATCGGATGTATGGGGATATCTGGCAGCCTTGCCAACGGCGACGACGATGATCGGGCGTGGCGATGCGGAGGGACGACCTTGGATGGTCGCCCCCTCCAGGGCGCGTGTTTGCATACGGGCGGGCTCATATCCGTCCCCTACGGCGAAGAGGTTGATCGAACATGCCGACGACACCGGACACCGCGATCGATGCCGCGCGGCGGCTGATGGAGCGCTGTGACGAGCTGGCCGCGTTCAGTGAAGAGCCGGGGATGATCACCCGGCGCTATGGCACGGCCGCCATGGCGGGGGCGATGGCGCGCGTGGAGACGTGGATGGCGGCGGCCCGCATGGACGTGCGTCGCGATGGCATCGGCAACCTCATCGGCGTCTACCCGGCCGCGCCGGAAAGTGGCGAGAGCCGGCGCTTTGTCATCGGCGGGCATCTCGACAGCGTCCGCGACGCCGGGCGCTACGACGGCATCCTCGGCGTGCTGACCGGCCTTGCGGTCGTCGAGCGGCTGCACGCGGCGGGGCGGCGACTGCCGTTCGCGATCGAGCTCGTCGCCTTCGCGGAGGAGGAGGGGATGCGGTTTCCCTCGTTCATCGCCTCCCGCGCCTACGCCGGCATCCCGATCGATGAGCAGCTCGGGTCCGTCGACGACGAGGGCATCACCCTCCGGGACGCGATTCGCGCCGCCGGCGGCGATCCGGTCCGGATCGCGGGGGGAGAGGCGGTCATCGGTGACCTGCTTGGCTTTATCGAGGTGCACATCGAGCAGGGACCGGTCCTGGAGCGGGAGGGGCTACCGGTCGGCGTCGTCCCCTCGATCATCGGGAGTACTCGCGGCCACTTCGTCGTGACGGGCATGGCCGGTCACGCCGGGACGGTGCCGATGGCGATGCGGCGGGACGCGCTGACCGCGGCGGCCGAGCTGATCCTCGTCATCGATCAGGTCGGGCGCGAGACGGCGGGGCTCGTCGCGACCGTCGGTCAGCTGGCGGTGGCGCCGGGGGCGAGCAACGTCATCCCCGGCGCGGTGCGGGCGACGCTCGACCTCCGCCACGCCAACGCCGTCGTGCGGGCGCGGGCGGTGGAGGCGATCCTGGCGCGGGCGGTGGAGATCGCCGGACGGCGGGGAGTGGAGATCGCGTGGACGCCCGTCGCCGGATACGAGGCGACGCCGTGCGACGCGGGCCTGATGGCGCTGCTGGCGGACGCGATCGCCGCCGAGGGGCTCCGCGTGCTGGAGGTGCCGAGCGGGGCGGGGCACGATGCCATCTCGCTGGCGCGGATCGCACCGGTGGCGATGCTCTTCGTCCGCTGCGAGGGGGGCGTCAGCCACAACCCGGCGGAGGCGGTCGCGGTCGACGACGTCGCGGTCGCCATCCGCGTCCTCGGCGGCGCCCTCGACCGGGTGGCCGGCAGGGCAGCGGACTGATGCGCATTCCTCCTCCGTTGCACATCTCACAATGATGCGGCCATTGCGTTGTCACAGTATCGGCAGGGCGCGGGTTGGCCTGACATCCGCGCCGGGCGTCTGTGCGCGACGGCACGAGATAGTCTGAAAACGCTTACATATCGCATGTGTCGACGTGTTGCGACGCAGAACATGAGGGAAACGACGCCGGGGTATTGACTTTGTCATGCAGTCCGGTAGATTGGTCTGTGGCGCATGGGACCGCCTGACCATGGAACGCACGGACGCAGGCCGTGAGCTGGGGGAGTGATCAGGTGCAGGGGTAGGGATAACCCTACCTCCCAATACGCTGTCACCATGGTCGCCTCGCGGGAGATGCGGAGCGATCATCCGGGGAGAGGCCGGGAGCCGCCGGCGTTTGCCCGTCGAACGGATTGAAGGGAATCATTGATGCAGCGTCACCCGTCATCCTTGTGCTCGACCATGCAGGGCATCTACGGGCTGCCGCATTCATGCCGGGGTTACGGCGTGATGCGGACAACGCGCGATGCCCATGATCTCCGACTGCCGAGCCTGGCGCCCGCCGCGCATCGGCTCCGGGCGATGGTCGATCGTGCTCCCCAGCAGGTCATGACCGTTGCACGCGGCGCGCTGAAGGCGCTCGGCGTGGCGCTTTACGTAGCGCTGGCGGTCATCGTGATCGCGCTGTCGCTGCGGTTCGCCGGCGTGACGACCACGCCGTTCACCACTGCCGAGTATGCCGTGAGCGGCACGACCGGGAATCATGCCCGCAGCCAGGAGCTGGACGGGCGGGCGCAGGAGATCCTCGCCGGGCTCTCGGGGAACAACCGCGGCTTCACCCCCGGCGGGGAGTAGCCTCCACGCCGCACCACCGACGCATGTTCAGACGCCCGGAGCGACCGCTCCGGGCGTCTTTCGTTGCTGCGTCGGTGGAGCCCGGCGGGACGCGGCACGACCCTCATATTCCGTTCGGGTTATGGCCCAATAGGACTCTTTGGGATAGAACGGGCGTTTTAGATGCTAAAAGTACTA
The DNA here is from genome assembly GCA_035540335.1 of Thermomicrobiales bacterium. Classification (GTDB taxonomy): domain Bacteria; phylum Chloroflexota; class Chloroflexia; order Thermomicrobiales; family UBA6265; genus UBA6265. The sequence goes on from DATLHE010000361.1 coordinate 4,712, forward strand.
GACACAACTGTTCTCATGAGGCATGCTGGAGTCGCTGGGAAAACTGCATACACAACCGATGCACATGTGCGTCAGCCGCCCGCTCCGCGGCCGATGTCTGGGACAGGTTTACCGTGGCTGCGGCATGTCGATGGCATGCCTCCGGGGAGCCGTGCGCGCCAAACCGATCGGAAATAGATGTCTTCCGGTCGTCTACGCAGGCGCAACGATTGATGGCGATGCCCGTGGCGGCCCAGGATTTACGTGAAGAGGAGTGGATGCACATGCCTTGCATCGACAGTCGACAACGCCTGGCAAAGACAATCCTCGGCCTCCTGGATGGTCTCGCCGGCCAATCGGAAGCTCGCGCCAGTCTGTGGGACCCTCGTCTTGGTCCCGGGATCATCGTCGGCTGGCGTTGGCATTGATGCGATCACGACGTGGCTGTGGCGCGGAATGCAGCGGCCGCTTTCTGACACCTCATCTTTCGTCGCAGCGGCATGCCATCGGCATGCGATCGGGGAGCCGCGCGCTCCGCAGGAAACGGATGTCCATGCGTTCACTTGGTTTCTGGCAGCACGCAGCCCATCATCTCCGCGCCCTGGCGGTCGCCGCGCTCCTGCTGAGCCTGGTGGCGCCGCTGGCGGCCGGCGCGGAGGGCGAGGAGGGAACCACCCCGGACGAGAGCGCCACGGTCGCGACCGTGGCGCCGGTGGAGATGACGCCTGCGTCCGAGCCGGCGCCGCTCGAACCTGCACCCGTTCAAGAGCCCGCCCCGGTCGATGAGCAGCCCGCGGCGGAGCCCGTCAACGAGCCAACCGCCTTGCCGGCTGTGCCGGAGGACGAGCGGGTCGTCGCAGAGCCGACCGCCCCGCCCATCGTTCCGGCCGAGGCGCCGACCGTTGGCGAAACGCCGGCCCCGACGGTGGTGCCGACAGCGGAGCCCACCGTGGCGGCAATGCAGGAGAGGGGCTCTCTCTCATCCGGGACGAACGCATTGCAGCCCGTCATCGAGCCCCTGATCGTGGCAAACGCATGTACACCCTCTTCGCAGTCGGTAACAGGCGCGCAATGGGCAGTCTTCAATTGCACTGCCGAGAATTCGAACCCAAAAATCAACATTACGGCGCAGTCACCTGATTGGGACGTCGTTGTCTCCGTGACGGGGCCCGGAAGTACCGCCTTCACCGTCCAGATGCGATCAAAGCTTGGCGCACATGGATCGTCGCAAGGCAGCGTAACGGTCACTGAGCAGGGGAAAGGGGGTAGCGTCACTCTGACGACAACCTACAACCCGAACCCTGTTCCCCTGCCGACTATCGACTGCCCCGGACCGGCCGGTGCGCTGAGCTACGTCTGCACCGTGAGCCCGGATCACAGCGATGCAACTGGCGGCACGCTCACCATCACGGTGCCGGCTGGCTGGACGGCGATGCGGGATGGCGCTCCCGTCCCGTCCGGGCAGGCGATCGCCCTGACCAATCTGAGCAAGCATTCCTTCACGCTCACCTTCGACGCCGGGTGCACGATGCCGCGGCCGACCGGCGCGACGTCGCTGCAGGTCACGTACAGCTACCAGCGCAGCCTGAACGCCAGCAAATCGACGAGCGTGACGCCCACGGCTCCGGACCTGATTCGCACGGCGCCGACGGTGTCGGCTGGAGCGGCGGAGTTCGGGCCGCTCGCCTGGAGCGGGACCGGGTATGGCACAGCCAATCAGAGCCTCATGCTTACGGTCGGCGAAGCGGGATCCCAGTGCGTGGGCGAATGGCAGCTACAGGTCAGCACGATCGGCATGGCCCGCACCGGTGGTGGAGGCAGCATCGCGCCGGAGTCTCTCAGGTACGTCGGCATGAGCGGCGCTCCGTCTGGCGTGACGGCCGCAGCCGGACAGCACTTGGGGTCGGGAGCGATCCCGATCGCCTCGGGCAACGGCCCCCTCGCGCCGGCATCGAGCTGGCGGGTGAACCTCTCGCTCTCGCCGCCATCCAGCGCGCCGCCAGGCAACTACTCCGGCATCCTCGTCTTCGACACCGTCGTGAGCGGGCAATAGGGCAGGCAGCATGGCACGACAGACGACCTGGAGCGGGCGGGATCCGCCCGCCGACAGGCTGTGCGAGTGAGAGCGATCCCTGGGAAGGCCGTCATCGACGCCGGGCCACCGATCGCGTCATTCGAATCGAGACGACATCGTGAGGAGGTACGCAGTATCAGGGGAGAAGGGGTCAATCGTTCGTCGCGGACGGCGCGGGTGCGCCGGTCGCGGATGCCACGATCAGACATGGCAAAGCGGCCCCGTGTGGAGCCGCCTTACCGGAAGTCGCGATGCCAGCAACCTGGAACGTTCTCTGGCGTCGCACCCACCATTGAACCACAGCGTGGTTCGGGAGAGAACACTCATGAACTTCAAGTCCAAGGCCCTCGGTTTCGCCGCCACCACCGCCCTCTCGCTCGGGATTTTCTCGGGTGCCATGGCCCAAGGCAGTGTGACCGCGACGCTGAACGACGGCGAGGCCGGCTGCAACGTGTCGGCCACCACTGGATCGATCAATCTGGGCGGGTACACCTGGAATGGATCCAGTTATGACCAGACCGGGAATGCGGCCGGGTCAGTCAAGGCTGATGTGACCAGTGAACGCTATGACGGGGAATCGTGCTCGATCTTGGCAGAGTTCTCGGATCTCACAGGCACGAATGACCCGACCAACAACAAGATTTCGAGCACCGAGCTTGAAGTGTTTGCTTCCAACGCTGATGGAGGCACCAATCCGTTCGACATCATGTCGGGGGAGACGCTTGACGTGTCGGCGTCGCTTGACGGTGACCTGAGTGGCCACGCACCGGACACTTATACGGGCATTGTCACGCTGACCGTCGCTCAGGGCGGCTAACGGTGCTCATCGGCTGTGCCGGGGCATGTTTGGCAGGGCTGGGTGTGCGTCGGGGTGGCCGACCGGGGACCGAGGGCAACATCCCGGTCCCCGGCACCTCATGATCGCTCCCCAAGACCACCGCTCGGAGATCTCATATGCGAATACAGTTGGGATGGTGGGTCACGGTGTTGATGTCTATCTACGTCTTTGGGGGCTTGTCGACGCCTTCCGCTGTAGCCCAGGACACGGAGGCGACACCCGATGCATTTGTGGCACCGAAGTTCAATATATACCCTGTTGGGGAGTATCAGAATCAGTGGTTTGAAATCACGATCGAACCGGGCCAGAGTGCCGAGATTACTGTCGGGATTCGCAATTCTGGTGACGTTCCCGCGTCGCTTCGCACCTATGCGACAAACGCATCCAATCCGCCGAATGGCGGTTTCACGGCGGGGATGGAAGAAGACGAGCCCATTGGGCCGGCATTGTGGCTAGACTACGTGACTGAATCGTTCGAGTTGCATCCGGGCGAGCGGCGTGAACAGCCGTTTACGGTGACGGTGCCCGAGGGCACGCCGCCGGGAGTCTATGTCGCGGCCCTGGCGGTCCAGACGTCGGAGTCACTGGAGATCCCGGGCTCGGATACGCTGCGCCAGATCATTCGTGGCACGATGTCAGTGGAGATCACGGTCCCCGGCGAGATGACGTCCGGTGTCGAGCTCGGGACGCCCGCGTTCTCTTCGGTGGGAGCCGAGTGGGCGCTCGACGTGCCCATCACCAATACCGGTACGGCCCGACTTCGACCGGCGGGCGAACTGACCGTTACCGGCGTCGACGGAAAGGCGATTGTCGAGGAGAAGATCGAGATGGGATCGGTCTACGGTGGCAACACGACCAGTGTC